>JBCDAK010000393.1:0-1573 GCA_039185545.1 Actinomycetota bacterium | reverse complement strand
GGGCGAGGGCTTCGATCTCGAGGGGGTCGATCGCGGTGCTCATCGGGCGGGGCGTCTCTTTCGTGCTCGGGGGAAGTCGGCGTCCGGGGCCCTACTTCTCCTCGTCCGTCAGCTCGATCTCCGGGCCGGCGAGGTCCGCGCCCGAGGTGTCGAAGAAGCCGTCGTCCTCGTCCTCGTCCGCCGGCGCGTCGAGGGTGATGGCGTTGTCCGGGACGTCGCCGTCGGCCTCCTGGGTCAGCTGCATCAGCTCCTCGTCGTCGACGAGGTCGAGCTCGGATTCGTCGACGTCGAGGCCATCGAGGTCCAGCCCGTCTTCGCGGCCGACGGAGAGGTCGTCGCTGCCGTCGCCGAAGGGCGAGTCGGCAGCCGGGGCGACCGGGGTCGGCGAGCCCGGCTCGTCGCCGGCGATCGTGATCGACTGGAGCTGGTCGCCCGCGGCCTTCTCGGCCGCGACCGCGGTCGCGACGCGGCCGGCGACGTCCTGCTCGATGATCTTCTCGATCTCCTGCTCGGCGAGGCCGGAGGAGAGGGTGATCTGGGTCGAGGCGGCTTCGCCCGTCCGCTGATCGGCGGCGGTCACGTTCACGATGCCGTCGGCGTCGATCTCGAACGTGACGTCGATCTTGACGTCGGCGCGCATGCCCTTCTCGAAGCCGGAGAATTCGAACTGGCCGAGCAGCGTGTTCTCCTCCGCCTGTCGATGATCGCCCTGGTAGACCTTGATCTGGACCGACTCCTGGTGGTCCTGGACGGTCGTGAAGGTCCGCGTCTGCTCGATCGGGACCGGGGTGTTCCGCTCGATCACGGGCTCGGCGAGCCCGCCGGCGACGCCGATCCGGAGGTCGAGGGGCGTGACGTCGAGGAGCATCGAGTCCTGCGCCTCGCCGACGAGCGAAGCGGCGTGGATCGCCGCGCCCATCGAGACGACCTCGTCCGGGTCGCCGCCCCCCCGCGGCTCCTGCTGGAAGTAGCCCGCGACGGCCTCGCGGATGATCGGCAGCCGCGTCGGGCCGCCGACCAGGATCACGCCGTCGAGGTCGCGGACCGTGAGGTCCGACTGCTGGAGCGCCTCGTCGCAGACCTTGAACGTGCGCATGACGAGGTCCTGGGTCAGCGCTGCGAACTCCTCCCGCGTCACCGTGCGATCGAGTCCGAGGACTTCGCCCTCGGCGTTCGTCATGACCTCGTCGATCACGACGTGGGTCTCCTCGTCGACGGAGAGCGCCTTCTTGGCGTCCTCGGCAGCGAGCTTCAGCTTCTCGAAGGCGAAGGGGTCGTTGCGCGGGTTGATGCCGTAGCGCCCGACGAACTCGTCCGCGAGCAGATCCATGATCCGGTCGTCGAAGTCGTCGCCGCCGAGGAAGGTGTCACCGCAGGTCGCGAGCACCTCGAAGATGTCCTTCCCGATCTCGAGCACCGAGATGTCGAACGTGCCGCCGCCGAGGTCGTAGACCGCGACGCGCTGGTTGAGGCCCATCCCGAAGCCGTAGGCGAGCGCGGCGGCCGTCGGCTCATTGAGAATGCGGAGCACCTCGAGGCCGGCGATGCGGCCGGCGTCCTTGGTCGCCTGGCG
>JBCDAK010000392.1:0-1576 GCA_039185545.1 Actinomycetota bacterium | reverse complement strand
GGCGGGATGATCGATGCCGGAGACATCTCGGCCGATCGCGTGTCGGGAACCCTGCGCGGCGACGCCACCCGCCTGCCGTTCGACGACGGGAGCTTCGACGTGGTCATCACGTCGGAGGTCCTCGAACACATCCAGGACGACGTGTCGGCCATCGCCGAGATGGTCCGGGTCCTGCGCCCCGGCGGCACGTTCGCCGCCACCGTGCCCGCCTGGCTTCCCGAGAAGATCAACTGGATGCTCAGCGACGAGTACCACGCTCCGAAGAGCCCCGGCGGTCACGTGCGGATTTACTCCAAGACCGAGCTGGCGGCAAAGCTCCGCGCCGCCGGCCTCGACGTCGAAGGCACCCATCGCGCCCACGCCCTGCACTCGCCGTACTGGTGGTTGAAGTGCGCTGTCGGCCCGACCGACGAGGATCATCCGGCGGTCGTGCGCTATCGCAAGTTCCTCGAGTGGGACATCATCGAGCAACCCCGCTCCACGGCGATCGCCGAGCGAGCGCTGTCGCCGGTCCTGGGCAAGAGCATCGTCTTCTACGCCACGAAGCCAGCTGCCGACTCCGACACCGTGGACCTCTCGGCCTCGACCGCCCGCGACGTCCACGCCGGGGTCGCCGCATGAGCGCTGTCGAAGCCCCGACTCTCGCGGGTGTGCTCACGGCAGAGGAGCTGGCGCTCACCGCCGAGCACTTGATCGAGCTCCAGCGCCCGTCGGGGATGATCCCCTGGTTCGTCGGCGGGCACTGCGATCCGTGGAACCACGTCGAGACTGCCATGGCCCTCGACGTCGCCGGCCGACACGACGCCGCCCAACGTGCATATCGGTGGCTGACCGACGTCCAGCGCCCCGACGGCAGCTGGCACGCCTACTACGACTACGACGGCGGGGTCGAAGATCCGAAGATCGACACGAACGTGTGCGCCTACGTCGCGACCGGCCTCTGGCACCACTGGCTCAGCACCGGTGACCGCGAGTTCGTCGAGGCCACCTGGCCCACCGTCGACCGGGCGATCGACTTCGTCCTCGCCCAGCGACGTCAGGACGGACTCGTGCTCTGGGCGATCGAGCCTGACGGCTCCCGTCCGTGGGACTATGCGCTCCTCACCGGCACGTCGAGCATCCAGCACGCGCTTCGCTGCGGTTCCTGGCTCGCCGCCGAACTCGACCACGACCGGTCGCACTGGATCACCATCGCCGACCACATGGTTCGGTCGATCCAAGATCGGCCCGACGCCTTCGAGCCGAAGACGCGATGGGCCATGGACTGGTACTACCCGGTCCTCACGGGAGCGCTCGACCACGAAACCGCCAAGCGACGCATGGGCGACGGCTGGGACACCTTCACCATGGAGGGCCTCGGCATCCGCTGCGTCAGCGACGAGCCGTGGGTGACCGCCTCGGAGACCGCCGAGTGTGCGCTGGCCTACGCAGCCATGGGCGACACCGCCACTGCGACCGACCTCCTCCGGTGGACCCGCACCCACCGCAACGACGACGGCTCGTACTGGACCGGGATCGTGTACCCCGACGAGATCGTCTTCCCGTTCGACGAGGTGTCGAGCTACACGGCCGCGGC
>JBCDAK010000391.1:0-1622 GCA_039185545.1 Actinomycetota bacterium | reverse complement strand
GCCGATCGAGCGAATCGGCTCGTGAGCGGCGAGTCCGTCATCCGCTTCGCCGCTGCGGTGAGGCCGGCCGCGAGCGCGGCGATCGAGGCCAGGGAGGCGACCGACTTCGAGTTCATGTCGCCTCAGTCCGCCGGATCGTCGGTCGAGTCGACGTCGGTCGCGGGTGCGTCGGCGGGTGCTGAGTACGTGCCGTCGGCGAGCTCCTGGAGGGCACGTTCGACCCGGTCGAAGTCGGCCTCGATCGCATCGAGGTCGGGTGGGTCGGCCGCTGCGGAGGGCGACTCGACGGTCGGGTCGGAGACCGTGTCGTTCACCCCGCTGAAACTACTGCTCGGGCCGCAGGCTCGGGACCCCGTGGCGAGATGGTCCGGAGCGACCCGAGAGATCGGCGACGAGTGCCCGACGGTCGGGGAGAATCCCCGCCGACGCGTGCGTAACCTGTCCGGGTGCCCTCCGACCATGTCACGGCCGACGCCTCCACGTCGCCGCTGCTGTCGCTCCCGACGAGCGCGGTCGACCTGGGTCGGATCGAGTCGACCATCCGTCAGTCGGTCGTCACGTCCGACGAGTACCTGACCGAGATCGCCTCGCACCTCATCGTCGCCGGGGGCAAGCGACTCCGTCCCGTCCTGGCCACCGTCGTCGCACAGGCCGCCGGCTCGCCGGCGGGCATCGATGCGATCCGAGGTGGGGTTGCGTGCGAGCTCGTGCACCTCGGTTCGCTCTACCACGACGATGTCATGGACGAGGCCGAGACCCGCCGTGGCGTCGAGACCGTCAACGCCAAGTGGGGCAACCTGCAGGCGATCCTCGCCGGCGACTTCCTCCTCGCTCGGGCGTCCGAGATCGCCGCCTCGCTCGGCACCGAGGTCGCCGGGCTGCTCGCCCGGACCATCGGCTGGCTGTGCGAGGGAGAGATCGAGCAGCTCCGTTTCACGTACGACGTCGAGCGCAGCGAGGCCAGCTACGAGGCGTCGATCCACGGCAAGACCGCCTCGCTGTACGGCACGGCGGCGCGGATCGGCGGGCTGGTCGCCGACCACGATCCGGCCACGGTCGACGCAGTCACCGAGTTCGGGAACGCCTACGGCATGGTGTTCCAGATCGTCGACGACATCCTCGACGTCGTGGCCACCGAGGAGCAGCTCGGCAAGCCGGCCGGCCACGACATGGTCGAGGGTGTCTACACACTCCCGGTGCTGCGGACGATGTCGCTCGGTGGGCCCGGAGCCGACGAACTCCGGTCGCTGCTCGGCTCGCCGCTCGACGTCGACCAGCAGGAGCGCGCCCGGGCCATCGTGCTCCGAGGCGAAGGTGTCGCATCGGCCATCAGCACCGCCCGCGACTGGGTCGCCCGAGCGGAGAGCGCCGTCGACGGCCACCCCGACACGGCCGCCACGAACGCACGCCGTCGGTCGCCGGCCACTCTCCTCGACAACCTCACCGTCACCGCCTGAGCCCGGTCGCGGGGCGGGTCGAGCTCGATCATCGACTGCCGCCCAGCGCTCGCGCGGATATCGATCCCGATCGGCCATGCTGGGGGACGATGCGTTTGATCATCGTCGGCGCGGGCGAGGTCGGTCGGTTCCTGGCCCAGCGACTCGGCGCCGAAGGCAACGACG
>JBCDAK010000390.1:0-1644 GCA_039185545.1 Actinomycetota bacterium | reverse complement strand
CGTCGAGGTCGGCCGGCGATGCGAATCGCACGATTCTCACGTAGCGATCGTCCTCCGGTCCGGGTCGCTGGACGGCGGCGCCCAGGTATCCGGCGATGGACGGTGCGTCGTCGAGGAGTTCTCCGAGTCGCCGTTCGTAGGCGGCGCGTCGCTCGGGGCGAACGCGCCGACGGATCACGAGCGTCACGCCTCGGCCGTCGGCGCGCTCTCCCCCGGTCATCGGCGGAGCCGGGCGAATCCGAAGTCGCGTCCGAGCCCGACACGGAACGCGAGGTGGATCCAGAACTCGGCCACGTTCTCGTTGAGACGAGCCTCGGCGCGACCCCCGACGACCAATGCGTCGAAGCCGATCGATCGCGCCAGGTCCGCCACCCGCTCGGCCGCCGGTGAATCGCCGGCGACCGGGAGGAAGAGCGGTGACCCGTCGATCTTCGGGGCCACGAACGCCTCCGCCCCGATCGTGTTGAACGCCTTGACCAGAGGTGACGCGACTCCGGTCGCGGCGATGACGTCGAGCGTGCTGGCGGCCCCGTCGGGAAGGACCCGCCCCACCGGGTTGGTGGCGTCGACCACGATCGTGTCAGCGGGCGGAGCGACGACGCGAACGGCCTCCTCGACCGCCGCATGCGGCACGGCCAACACGATCACGTCGGGGTCGGCGTCGGCTCCGTCTCCGACCGCAGCTCGGTCGATCGAGACGACGTCGACCCCGAGTCGACGACCGAGGTCGGTCGCCGACTCGCCGGCCGGGTCTCTGACCGCCATCCGGACCTCGTGTCCTGCCGCGACGAAGGCCGATGCCAGGTGCGCACCGACCGTTCCGGCGCCGACGACGGCGATCCGCTCGGTCACCGCAACGCCTCGAGGACGAGGTCGGCCGCTTCGGCGCCCGAGTTCTGTTGCTGCCCGGTGATGAGGTTGCCGCTGCGGATCGCGTGGCTCGCCATCGGCGGACCGGCCACGAAGGTGGTGTTCGGCAGATTCGCCGCTTCGGCCTCGATCCAGAACGGTTGGAACTTCTGTCCGACGTTGTCTTCGACGTACTGCTCCTCGGCGTTGGTGAAGCCGGTCCACCGTTTCCCGTCGACGATCAACTCACCCGACCCCGAGCGTGCATCGAGCAGCAACGAGGTGGCGTGACAGACGACGGCGGTCGGCTTCCCGGCATCGAAGAAGTCGGTCGCGACGCGTTCGACGGCGGGGTTGCCACGGAACGTCTCCATCGGTCCCTGCCCGCCGACGAAGAAGACGGCGTCGAAGTCGTCGAGGTCCAGTTCTGCGAGCGGACGGGTGGTCTCGATGAGCCCGGCCGTCTCCGGGTCGGACAGGAACGCCTTCGAGATCTCGTCGTCCGCGGAGTAGCCGTTGTCGGCGTAGGGGTCGGAGAAGTCGTCGACGTGCAGCGCCCCGCCCTCCGGACTGAAGAGCTGGACGGCGACGCCGGCGTCGACGAAACGTCGATACGGATGGGTGAGCTCGGCGAGCCAGAACCCGATCGGCCAGCCGGTGACCGACGAGACGGCGGGATTCGACAGGACGAAGGCGACGTTGCGGGTCGGGCCGGTGGGGTTGTTCTCGGTGTTGCTGTGGGTGGTGGTGGTCACGATGACTCCTGCTGTCGTGGAACGCCATGTGCGTTCCGGT
>JBCDAK010000389.1:0-1651 GCA_039185545.1 Actinomycetota bacterium | reverse complement strand
GTCGTGTCGAGCGAGATCCCCGCTTCGACCCCAGGCTCGTCACCGTCGTCTCCGGGCTGATTCATCTCGTCCGTATCGGTGAACACGCCGCCGTAGACGATCCCGTCCTCGGCGCCGATGCGGATGCCAGCCTCGGAGCCGTACCGATCGGTCCCGGCGTCGCCGTCCTCGTCGCGTCGGACATGATCGACGAATCCGCCGACCTGAGCGCCGTCCTCGTCCGCGCCAACCCCGACGATGATCTGCTCCCGAACGGTGTCGACCCCGTCCTTGGTGCCCTCCTGATACCAGCCAACCCCCGCGTGGGCGTCGCCGGATGCGTCCGCGTCCGCCTGACCTTGATGCACGCCGAACGTCAGCCCGGCCTCGGCTCGAATGTCGAGGTCGTCGCCCTCACGCTCGTCGGTCACCTCGACGAAACCGCCGACGTCCGTTCCGCCTCCCGAGCTCCCGATGTCCGCGTTGCCGGTGAGCCCTGCCTCGGCCCGGGTCTCCCGTCCCTGCCGGTCCTCGCTCTCGACATACAGACCGCCGTCGACACCGACCTGCTCTGAGCCGGCTCCCCCGCGACTGCTGTCGAGGTTGAGCGTCAGGCCGCCCTCGACTCGATCGAGTCGGTCCTCGAGATCGGTCGTCTCGGAATCGAACATCGACGCCTGCGCGCCTTCGATGAACACGCCACCTTCGACGCCGCCCTGCCCGGGTGACGCGTCGGCGCCCACGAACACTCCCGCTTCACTTCGGATCGGACCGCCGGCCTGACTGGACGTCTCCTGAAAGACCCCCGCCTCCAGACCGGTCTGCCGATCCGAGACGTCGTAGTTGACGGTCGCTCCGGTGAAGCTCGTGGTGCGACCGTCCTCGTCTGCGGTCCGCCAGCCGACGTCGACCCCGGCTTGGCCGTCGTCGGTCGCGTCGACGTCGACGCGACCGGCCGCCCCGCCCACATGGCCGGTCAGACCGTCGGAGTCGACATCCCACCCAGCGAGGCCGCCGGTCGCCTCGTCGACAGCGTTCCCCGCATCGTCGACCGCTTCCGTGACCGCCTCGGCGTCGTCGATCGCTCCATCGACCACGTCGCCGACGCCGTCGGAGGCGGCCTCGGCGGCACCCTCCAGATCTCCCTCGGCGACCTTTCCGGCGACGTCGTTGACGGCTCGCCCGAACGCATCGAACATCGACATGGGTCCCTCCCCGCCTGTTCTCGATCTGACGATTCGATCCTAGGTTCGAGGCCGCGACGGCACCGGACCGTGATCACCGCTGTGAGTGCGCCGGGATGCCGGCTCGATCGGGCCGGCGAGCGCGAGGCTCAGTCGGGGTCGAAGATCGAAGGGCGCTGGCCGAACACGGCAACCGCCTGCTTGAGCGGCACGAGGTCGCCGCCCGATCGCGCCGGACGCTTCTCGGCCTCGCGGATGGCGTGCACCGCGATCTCGCGGGCCTGCTCGAGTTCGGCGCGAAGCCGAGCGTTCTCGACCTCGAGCGCCATCACCCGACGGATTCCCTAGAGGTTCATCCCCTCGGAGGTGAGCTCGGCGATGCGTCGCAGACGATCGATGTCGTCGTCGCTGTAGCGACGGTTCCCACCCTGGGTCCGCGCCGGGCTCACGAGGCCGCGCCGCTCGTAGATGCGCAGGGTCTGAGGATG
>JBCDAK010000388.1:0-1714 GCA_039185545.1 Actinomycetota bacterium | reverse complement strand
TCGAGACGACTCCCGGAGGCACTTCGATTCTCTGAGTATCGATCACGACTCGACGATCTCGTCATCATCTGTGGACTCCTGACCGGGCCCTCGACTCGATTCCATACTCAGGGTATGGTTTGGCCGACATCACCGGATGAGCAAAGGAAGCTTCATGTCGTCACGTCGTACCCCCCACCGATTCGCCGCGGTCGTGGTCGCCGCCTGCCTCGTCGCAGCGTGCGGGAGCGACGACGACGCGGACGACAACGCCTCGGCTTCGGACGCGTCGGGCAGCGAGATCTCCGACGACACCGCCTCGGCCTCGGAGGAATCCGATGACGCGATGGACGAGTCCGATGACGCGATGGACGAGTCCGACGACGCCATGGAGGAATCCGACGACGCCGGGTCGAGCGCCTTCCCGGTGACCGTTTCGACGGCCTTCGGCGACGTCGTCGTCGAGGCATCGCCCGAACGGGTCGTCGCCCTGGGCTGGGGAGACGCCGAGACCGCGCTCGCTCTCGGCGTGCAGCCGGTCGGCGCGTCGGACTGGCTCGCATTCGGCGGAGATGGAGTCGGCCCGTGGGCCGCCGGGATGTACGACGAGTCGCCCGAGATCCTCGACGTCACCGAGGTCAACTTCGAGGCGATCGCCGCTCTCGAGCCCGATCTCATCCTCAACGTGCGAGGCGCCGGCGACCCCGAGAGCCACGAGATCCTCACCGAGATCGCTCCCACGATCGGGATCCCCGAGGGCGGCGAAGCGTTCCTCACCACCCAGGAGCAACAGGTGACGCTGATTTCCGAGGCGCTCGGTCTCGCCGACGAAGGCCAGCAGCTGCTCGACGAGGTGGCGACCGAGTTCGCCGCGGTCCGTGACGCACACCCCGACTGGGAGGGCCGAACCGTCTCGGTCGCCACTCGCTTCGGGGACGTGTGGGGTGGCTACGTCGAGGGAGAGGGACGCCTCGACTTCTTCCGCGAGCTCGGCTTCGTCCAGAACCCGGCGATCGCCGACCTCGAGCCGGACGGCGGGTTCTTCGCGACGGTGTCCCCCGAGAACCTCGCCGTGTTCGACGCCGATCTGATCGTCGCCTTCCCGATCGGCTTCGAGGTCTCCGACATCGAGAACGATCCGGTCTGGCAGAGCGTTCCCGCCGTGGGTGACGGTCGGGCGATCGTGGTGGGGGGCGACCTGTCGAACGCCTACTCGCTGAACTCGACGATGTCCGCCCTGTTCGCACTCGAACAGATGGCTCCTCTCGTCGACACGGCGCTCGGGAGCTGACCGGGGACGACGCGTCCGCCTCGACGGAGATCAGTCGTAGAGCGACAGCAGCACGTCGGCCACCTTCGGCATCGCGAGAGGGCCGGGCCACAAAAGGGCTTTGGCCTCGTCGTCGGTGATGAGCTTGACCCGACCCTCCTGTACCGCGGGAATGGACTGGAACACCGGCGACGAGGCCAGTTCGTCGTAGGTCTCACGTCCGAACGCCTCGACGAACACGAGGCACTCGTCATCGAGCTCGAGAAGATTCTCTTCTGCGAGGTTGACCTGGAACTCGGCCGCATCGCCGCGGCCGTTGAGAGTGACGCCCGCTTCGGCGAGCAGTCCGGGAAGGAAGTCGTCGCCCGGATTGAAGACCCAGGCGCTCGCGTCTCCTCCGGCGTTCGCGATGGTGAAGCTCCGGGGGTTGGCAGCCGCCTCGTCACGGACCGCCTGCAGAAGTCG
>JBCDAK010000387.1:0-1794 GCA_039185545.1 Actinomycetota bacterium | reverse complement strand
GTCAAGGTCGTGAAGAACAAGGTCAGCCCGCCGTTCAAGCAGGCCGAGTTCGACATCATGTACGGCAAGGGCATCAGCCGCGAGGGGTCGCTCATCGACATGTCGGTCGACCTCGGCATCGTGAAGAAGTCGGGTGCGTGGTTCACGTACGAGGGCGAGCAGCTCGGCCAGGGTCGGGAGAAGGCCAAGGAGTACCTGCGGACCAACCCCGAGGTCATGATGGAGATCAGCGACAAGGTGTTGATCGCCTCCGGCCTCAAGGCCGACCCCAACGCCCCCGCCGAGGGGGACGAGGCCGCCGCTGCCGACGGTGAGGCCGAAGGATTCTCCGAGGCCGACGACGAGCCGATCACGCTCGACTGATCCGATCTCGGTCGATCCGCTGCGGTTCCGTTCCGGACCGTCCCCCGGAACCTCGACGGCCCGGCGCCCTGGCGTCGGGCCGTCGCCGCGTCCGAGATCAGGCCACCGGCGAGAGTGTGCGCGCGGACCCGCTCGGTTCGCGTCAGCTCATCCCGCGGTTTCGCCAGCTTGCGCTGACGCGGGCGCTCTCACTCGGTGAAGACGTAGGTGCCGTCGACGAAGGGCTTGAAGATCATCAACCAGAGTGACAGCACCAGGATCAGGTGAGTCACGCCGATGCCCGCCGACATCTTCGTGCGGGCATCCTCGCTCGTGTCCGACACCGCGGGTCGGATGAGG
This sequence comes from Actinomycetota bacterium, assembly GCA_039185545.1. GTDB lineage: Bacteria > Actinomycetota > Acidimicrobiia > Acidimicrobiales > Ilumatobacteraceae > Ilumatobacter_A. The sequence continues at coordinate 1,092 of JBCDAK010000387.1, read as the reverse complement.
AACCAGCTGACGACCGTCGCCGCGACCCACAGCACGATCGTGATCGAGATCCACCATGTCTGGGCCAGGTCGAACCGGTTGATCCCGGCCATCCCCATTCCGGCGACCCACAAGATGATCAACGATGGGAACGCGAGACGCATGTGCAGCGTCGCCATCGCCCGCGTCTCACCCGCTCGCTGCAGGCGGGGGTAGAGGAACAGCGGCCCGTACGCGCCGATGACGGCCAGGATGTGAACGAGATAGAGGACCCGGACGAGCGTCTGGTTCTCGTTGAGGAAGATCGCGATCACGTCGCGGAACGGTACCGGCCGGTCAGCCGCCGCTGAGCGTGTCGATCGCCTCGGCTCCGGATCCGGCCCCGATATCGACGGCGAACTCGGTGAACGTCGGTGCGACCACCGCTCCCACGAAGCGGCCGACGAATGCGACACGTCCCCGCTCGTCGACCGCGACGGGAATCACGCTCACCCAGGTGGAGTCACGGGGTCGGGCGATGACGAGGTCGAACGCGTCATCGGCCGCTCTGATCCGATCGGGGTCGTCGATGCTCATCGGAACGTCGACCGTCCGGGTGCCGGCGCCGACGTCGATCGTGAAGCTGACCACGTTCGTGCGCATCTGTCCCGCCGGTGGGCGGCGTACGGCGATGACGTCATGCCAGATCGCGTCGTCGAGCACCTCCAGCGGAATGGCGCCGGGACGGTCACCGTCGCACGGGTCTCCCGGCGACCACGACGCTGCGGCGGGTATGAGGTACGCCAGCTGCCGGTCGCTGAGGTCGGCGTACGGATGATCGCCACCGGTCGCCAGACACGCCGTCACGAGGATCGCAGCGATCGCAACGCCGCCCATCCGCACACTCCGAGTCTCGCAGGCCAGGGCGAACGGATGCGTCGGTAGCCTCGACTCCTATGTCGGAGCAGGTCGCGGCGGCGGACGCACGGTCGTACGTCATTCGCACGTATGGCTGCCAGATGAACGAGCACGACTCCGAGCGGATCGCCGGCCTGCTCGAGTCCGACGGTCTCGTGCGAGCCGAGTCCGAGGACGACGCCGACGTCGTGGTGCTCAACACCTGCTGCATCCGCG
>JBCDAK010000386.1:0-1838 GCA_039185545.1 Actinomycetota bacterium | reverse complement strand
AGCTTCGACTCCTCCTTGGTCTTGAAGTTCTCGGGGTCGTCGAGGACCTCGCCGTCGCGGTTGCCGAGGATGTTCGTCGAGTACCAGCCGCGCATGCCGAGCATGCGAGCCTTGAAGCCCGGTGCCAGCAGCGTCTTCATGAGCGTCTGGCCGGTCTTGAAGTCCTTGCCGGCGATCGGCACGCCGCGCTGGCGTGACAGCTCGACCATGCAGGGCAGATCGGTCGAGAGATTCGGGGCGCCGTTGGCGAACGGGACGTCGCTCTGGAGCGCGGCGTACACGTAGATCTGCGACGGCGAGATGTTGTCGTCGTCGGCCTTGAGACCGGCCTCGAACGCCTCGACGGTCTCGTGGACCTCGGAGGCTTCCTGGAACGCCTCGGTCGAGCCGCACCAGACCATGACCATCCGGTCGCAGCCGTTCTGCTCCCGGAAGTTGGCGATGTCGTCGATGAGGGCCATCGCCTGGTCCCACTTGTTGGCGATCTGCTTCACGCGCACGCCGTCGAGGCGTGACACCCAGCGCTGGTCGAACACGGCCTCCATCGGCACGATGCCCTCGAGTTCGGAGGAGATGGCGTCGAGATCCTTGCCCTCGAGCACGCCGGCGGTGCGGGCGGCCTCGAGCGCGTTGGGGGTGATCGGGTCCCAGCCGCCGAAGACGATGTCGTCGAGGTCGGCGAGCGGGACGAAGTCCTTGATCAGCGGGTTGCGGTTCTCGTCCTTCGTGCCGAGCCGGATGTGGGCCATCTGGGTCAGCGACCCGATCGGGGCGGAGAGGCCCTGACGGGCGGCGAGGACGCCGGCGATGAAGGTGGAGGCCACGGCACCCATGCCGGGCGTGAGCACACCGAGCTTGCCGGTGGCGGGGGCGATCTGTCGCGCGGTCGGTCGTGTCGTCATGTCCATCGAAGCTAAGGGATGTGAAATTGACTGATCAGTCGGTGAAGAAGCACTGAAGTATTCTGCGCGGGTGCTCCCCGACCTGTCGATCCGTCAGTTCGAGTACCTGGTCGCCGCCTGCGACTCGCCCACGTGGGCCGACGCTGCGTCATCGGTGGGCGTCAGTGCGTCGGCGCTCTCGCAGGGACTCGCCGAGTTGGAGCGCCGCGTCGGCGTCGATCTGTTCGAGCGTGTCGGTCGCCGCCGTCACCTCCGGCCGGTCGCCGCACCGGTCCTCGACCACGCTCGCCAGGTGTTGGCGTTGACGGCCGATCTGGTGACGTGGTCGGAGCGCATGGCGAGCGGGAGCGCCGGCCGGGTGCGCCTCGGCATGATCGACGTCGCAGCGGTCGATCACTTCCCCGACGTCCTCGCTCGATTCCGCGCCGAGAGGCCCGACGCCGAGCTGGTGCTGAGGGTCGAACCGTCCGGACCGCTGGTCGACGCCTTGCGCGCCGGTGATCTCGATCTGGTCGTGTGCGTCGCTCCGCCCGAGGTGGTCGAGGGTGTGATCACCGCGCCGCTGTTCGAGGAGCCGCTGTTCGTCCATGCGCCGCCGTCGACACCTCCGGCGGTACTCCGCGACGCGGGCCGCTGGGGCCCGTGGGTCACGTTCCCCGAGGGGTCGCACAGCCGACGCGAGATCGTCACGGCGCTCGCAGCGCAGGGTGCTCCGCCGGCGATCGCCGCCGAGTCGCACCAACCCGAGGTGCTGCGCGAGATGGTCCGGCTGGGTCTGGGATGGACGGTGCTCGCCCGAGCCCCCGACGACGATCTCGTCGTGGGCCCCGAGGTGGTGTCGCGGCACCTCGTCCTCGCTCGGCGCATGGGCGCCGTCGTCGACCCGGCGGTCGACGCGATCGCCGACATGCTCACGAGTCACGTGACCCCGGGGGT
>JBCDAK010000385.1:0-1841 GCA_039185545.1 Actinomycetota bacterium | reverse complement strand
GTTGGTGGGGAGGATCGCCACATCGAGATCGCCGGCCACGAAGCCGGTACGGAGTTGATCGGGTGCCGTGATGGCCTGTTCGGTCACCGCGGCCAGCTCGGCCAGGTCGGGATCGTCGGCCAGCGAACCCAGGGCGGCGATCTGGACGACTCCGAACGGGACGCCCACGGTGATGTCGACGGGCTCCACGGCCGGGGCATCCGTCGTCGGCGACTCGCTGGCCGGGGGCGCCTCGGTGGCCGGCGGATCGGTGGCGGGCGGCTCGGTGGCCGGCGGATCCGTGACGGGCGGATCGGTGGCGGGCGGCTCGGTCGCCTCCGGACCCTCGTTCGTCGGTGGCGGTTCGGTCACCGCCGCCGACCCGTCGTCACCATCGCTGCCGCAGGCGGTCAGTGCGATCGTCGCCGCAGCGAGGAGAAGGCCGATCGGACGTGCCATACTTTGCATGCAATCTACAGTAGGCAGACTTTACAGCGAGCGGTCAAGGGCGGCGGGCGAGGTGACGAGCGAGATGGTGAGCGAGACGACATCCAGCGAAGACGATGACGTGGCCGTGCCGCTCCTCGATCGCTGGCAGCGCTATGACCGCATGGCGCTCCACGTCCTGCCTGCTGTGCGCCACCTCCTCGAGGTCGTCGGCGCTCCCCCCGGGTCGGAACGACCTCAGCTCCTCGACATCGGGACCGGCACGGGCACGGCGCTCGAACTCGCGACCGACCTCGGATGGTCACCGCTGGGGCTCGACCGATCGATCGATCAGCTCGACGAGGCCGCACCGACCGGCGCACCACTCGTGCTCGCCGACGGTCAACGGCTGCCGGTCCGCGACGACGCCGTCGACGCGGTGATCTCCAACTTCGCTCTGATCTTCGCGACGCGACCCGAGGTCGTCTTGCGCGACGCGAGGCGCTGCCTCGCTCCACAGCGGCGGTGCGCCTGGAGTGCCTGGTGCCCCGGTGGCTGGCCGAATTCCTGGCGGACTCTCCTCGCTCGCGCACTGGGTCGCGACGCATCGCCGTTCCCGGTGTCACTGGGCGTGGAGGACACCGCTCGAGCGGCCATGCACGCCGCCGGATTCACCGACGTGTCGATCGAACGCCGATCGGTGTCGTGGCTGGTCGCCGATCCGGAGGACGCCGTCGCGACGATCACGGCGGCGGCGGGCGGGCTCCGGCCACTCGTCAGCGCCGTCGAGGCGGCCGGCAGATGGCGCGACGTGTCGGCCTCGCTGGTGGCCGACGCCGAACGGCGCGCCCGACCGACCGCCGACGGCATCGCCATCGACGACGAGTACCTCGCCGTCGTCGGACTGACGCCGTGACCGACTCCCGCGACTCGCTGCTCCGAGCCGAGCGGCTCGTCGCCGGACGGGGCACGTTTCGGACCGCACCACTTGACCTCGACGTGCGCCCGGGTGACGTCGTCGCCATCGTCGGGCCGTCGGGCAGCGGAAAGACGTCGATCCTGCGCACGCTGGCCGGCGTCGCCGGGCCGTGGTCGGGCTCGGTCGTCGGCTCGTCGCGGTGTGCCGTCTGCTTCCAGGAGCCCCGGCTGCTCCCGTGGCGCACCGTGATCGAGAACGTGCTCTTCGGCCTCGGGCGCCGGCCTCACGACGCGGATCGAGCAAGGGCAATCTCCGAGCTGGAGCGTCTCGACGTCGGAGATCTGGCCGATCGCCACGTCGCCGACTTGTCGGGTGGCCAACGTCGGCGTATCGCGATCGCTCGGACCCTGGCGACGAACCGGACCGTGGCCCTCGTCGACGAGCCCTTCACCCAACTCGACGCCGGCGCCGCGACGCTCGTCGAGCGTGCACTCGCCGATCACGCCGCGTCCGGAGG
>JBCDAK010000384.1:0-1844 GCA_039185545.1 Actinomycetota bacterium | reverse complement strand
TGGTCGGGGTCCACGAGCCGGGCAAGATGGCGGGATGGGTCGCTCCGCCGTCGCGAGGCATCCATCAGAAGCCGGTCGACTTCGACTACGTGAAGGTCTGAGCTGTCGCGTCACGTGCCCGGCACGTCACGCGACGCGAACAGGGGAGTGATGGGGGACAGCGAGAGCGACGTCGCGTTCAACGTGGCGCAGTGGTTGGTCGACCGCCATGTCGACGAGGGTCGGGGTGAGCGTGTGGCGGTTCGATGCGAGGGGCGATCATCGACCTACGCCGACGTCCAGCGCTCGGTGTTCGCCGTCCAGCGGCTGCTCGACTCGCTCGGCGTGGCCGCCGGCGACCGGGTCGCGATGGTGGTGCGTGACGACGAGCACTTCCCCGCGTTCTTCCTCGGGGCCCAGCGGTCGGGCGTCGTGCCGGTCCCGCTGTCGACGATGTTGAAGGGCGACGCCCTCGGCGAGATCGTCGCCGACTCCGGTGCCCGGGTCGTGGTCGTGTCGGCGGCGTTCGCCGAGTCGGTGCCGGCGATCGTCGCCGGTGCACCCGAGGTCGCGTACGTCGTCGTGTGCGGCGCGGACGACGCGAGCGGAGTCGACGTGTCGGGCGGTGGTGGTGCCGGCGCGGTCGAGGTTCGCTCATGGCCCGCGCCCGACGGAGGTGCAGACGGCGCATCCGCCGAGCCGATGCCGCTCGCCGAGACGACACGGGAGTCGCCGGCGTTCTGGCTGTACTCGTCGGGGACGACGGGTGTGCCGAAGGGCGTGATGCACGTGCACGGCAACGTGCCGGCGACGGTCGAGACGTACGCCGAGCAGGTGTTGGGCGTGGGTCCCGACGACCGGTTCCTGTCGGTCGCCAAACTGTTCTTCGCCTACGGGCTGGGCAACGCTCTGACGTTCCCGTTCTCGCAGGGGGCGACGGCGATCCTGAATCCCGATCCGCCGACGCCGCCCGCCATGCTCGAACTGCTGCGGACGGAGCAGCCGACGCTGTTCTTCTCGAGTCCGGGCTTCTGCGCGGCGCTGCTCGACTCGTCGCCCGACCCGTCCGCGTTCGAGTCGGTGCGGGCGACGGTGACGGCGGGTGAGGCGCTCCCGGCCACCATCCACGCCCGGTTCACGAAGCTGACCGGGACACCGGTGCTCGACGGGATCGGGTCGACCGAGCTGTTGCACATCTTCATCTCGAACACGATCGACGAGCAGATGGCGGGGTCGAGCGGGCGGCCGGTCCCCGGTTACGAGGCCGAGCTGCGGGGCGATGATGACGAGGTGATCGAGGTGTCTGACGTGCCGGGGTACCTGCACGTGCGTGGCGACTCGGCAGCGGTCGGCTACCACGGTCGGCCAGACGCCACGGCGGGTGCGTTCCGCGAGGACGGTTGGGTGCGGACGGGTGACGTGTACGTCCGCCACCATCGGGGGAACCTGATGTTCCTCGGGCGGAACAACGACATGATCAAGGCGGGCGGGATCTGGGTCTCGCCGGCCGAGGTCGAGGCGGTGCTGATCGAGCACGAGTCGGTGCTCGAGGTGGCCGTGGTCGGAGCCCGTGACAGCGAGGGGTTGGAGACGGTCGTGGCGTTCGTCGTGCCGGCGAGCGGTGCCACGGTCGTCCCCGCTGAACTCGAGTCGCACTGCCGGGAGCGGATTGCCTCGTTCAAGCGGCCCCGCCGGATCGAGGTGGTCGACGTCCTGCCCCGGACCGCCACCGGCAAGATCAAGCGCTTCGAGCTCCGCGATTCCCTCTGAGTTGCGCGGTCCGGCGTCCATCGCGGCCGTCGCGGCTTCGCGTCAGCACATCCCGCCGAACTCCCAGGATGCGCTGACACGACCGCCCGCCCCTC
>JBCDAK010000383.1:0-1896 GCA_039185545.1 Actinomycetota bacterium | reverse complement strand
GCCGCCCTGGTGCACGACCTCGGCGCCGTCGCAGCGCACGATCGGCAACGCCCCCCGGCGCATGGCCCAGTCGACCTCCTCGTAGTAGAGGAAATAGCGCTCCTCCATCGGCCCGACCTCTTCGAGAAAGCGCCGTGAGGCCACCATGTGCGCCCCGGTGACAAAGTCGAGCGCCTCGGCCGGTGGGGCGACGGCCTCCGCCGCGCTGAGCCCCTGGTTGACGCTCTCGCAAACCCCTGTCCAACGGCTGTAGCGCCCGCCGTCGGCCTGAACCGCCTGGCGCCGGCCGCTGTAGACGATGCGCCCCCCCATGAGCCCGAAGCCCGGGTTCTGAGCCGCGCAGGCCGCCAGCGCCGCCGCTGTGCCGGGCCGCGCCACCGCATCGGGGTTGAGGATCCAGAATGCGTCGATCTCCGGGTCCGCCTTCAGCCGATCGAGCCCGATGTTGACGGCCCCCGCAAAGCCGCGGTTGAGCCCCGCATGGATCAGCGTCACGCGGCTCTCGAGCGGGGCGGCAGGGTCGCTCTCGGCAAGGGGGGGGCCCATGCGGCCCGCCCATGCCCGCACCGTCTCGACCGTCGCGTCCGGGGAGCGGTTGTCGACCACCACGATCCGCGCGATCTCCGGCGCCCCGACGACGCTGTCGAGACAGTCCCCGATCACATCCGCGGAGGTGTAGGCCACAATCACCACGCCGAGCATACCGCTCCTCTGGGTTCGGACGGCCCCCCACAGGCCGCACCCTGCCCACTAGGACGCACCGCACCCGGCTGGCAAGCGCATTCGCTCGCCCCTCGACCGACGAAAAAGGCGCCCGGGATGTCCCGAGCGCCTCTCTGTCTGCCAAGCGGATGCCCCGCTCTGGGGCACCCGCACATCTTAGTCCTCAGAGGAGGAAGTCGCCGTCCACGAGATCGTCGGCGTCGAAGTCGGCGAGGATGATCACCGCGTCCGACTGCTCGAAGATCCCGTCCTCGTCGAGGTCGATGATCAGCTGCGTGTCATCGCCGTCCTGGACCGCGAAGATGGGCGAGCCGTCATAGGTCGGATCGAACGCCGTAAGGTCGGTTTCGACCGTCACCGGACCGCTCTCGCCGCTGACGAAGACGAAGGTGCCGGAGTCGTCGAACCCGAAGTCCTCGAGATCGATGACGTCGTTCTCGTCGTCCGGATCGGTCTCGCCCGAGCCGTTGAAGTCGGTGATGACATCGGGACCCGGCTCCGTCGGACGGGACTGGTCGTTGTCTTCCGACCCCGGACCCTGACCCTCGAAGAACCGGAACGTGTCGCTGCCGGCTCCACCGGTAAGCAGATCGGCTCCGATGCCCGAGGTGCCGCCAAGCGGGGCGACCAGATCGATCTCGAGGATGTCGTCGTCATCCCCGCCATCGAGCGTGTCGGACCCCGGACCACCGGCGAGGACGTCTTCTCCGTCGCCGCCGGACAGGCTGTCGTCACCCTCACCGGCGCGGAGCTCATCGTCCCCGTCGCCGCCTTCGAGCGTGTCGTCACCCTGGCGACCGGTCAGGTCGTCGTCTCCGTCGCCGCCCACAAGGCTATCATTGCCCTCACCACCATCGAGATCGTCGTCGTCGTCGCCGCCGTCGAGGGTGTCGTCGCCGGAGCCGCCGAGGAGGCTGTCGAAGCCCTGCTCGCCGACCAGGCTGTCGTCGCCCGAGCCGCCGTCGAGGGTGTCGTTGTCGCTCTCGCCGTCGCCATCGGTCTCGTCGGTGAGATCGTCGTTGTCACCGCCGAAGAGGATGTCGTCCCCGTCGCCGCCGGTGATGCTGTCGTCGCCACCGTCACCCGTGAGTGTATCGTTGCCATCCGCACCGGAGATTATCTCGTCGAGCTCGTTGCCGGTCAGGCTATCATCGCCGTCCCCGCCGTTCACCT
>JBCDAK010000382.1:0-1908 GCA_039185545.1 Actinomycetota bacterium | reverse complement strand
GGCGGGGGCTGCGCCGCCCTCTCCCCCGGCTGCTGGTGTGTGCGGGGGGGGGTCGGGGCCCCGGGGCCGGCCCCCGCGGCCACGACGGTCTGCATGTCGACCGAGCTCGGAGATCGCCGTGGCTGATCGCGACGACGTGGGGCTCGCGCAGCAGCTGCCCGAGTTCCGCATCATCGTGCGCCACCCCAACAAGCGTGGACCGCTCGGGCCCTACCGACTCCTCATCACCGTCGCCGCGGTCCTCCTCGTGCTCGGTCTGCCGCTGTGGAACTCGCTCATGGCGGGCGATCCGAGCGACGCGCTGCTGCTCCGCGTCGCCGGCCTCGGTCTCCTCGTGTGGATCACGACCGGCATCGTGAGCCGTGCACTCGCCCAGGCGACCGACCCGATCCCGCCGCCAGCCGTCGGCTCACTCGCAGGCGACGGCCCAGACGACACCGACGACTGACCACCGGCGCCGGTCCGTCGGGCGGCTCGACACGTTGCCCGGCCCGCCGTCGACGTCTATGTTGCGGTTTCATGACCGTTTCACGACGTCGTCGTCACCTCGGGCTCGGTGTGGGAGCTCTCCTCGCGGCGGGGGTCGCCGTGACCATGTCGTCGTCCACCTCCCCGGTTCTCGCCGCGGACGTGGGTCCGCTCGCCGTCGTCCCGATCGACACGGCCGGTGACAACCTCATCCAGATCGTCGACGTCACCCGATCCGCCGACCGAGTGATCGTGTCGTCCGCGATCAACGGGCGGTGGGTCGCCGACGTCGCGACCGGCGAGACGTTCGGGCCCGTGAGTTTCGACGCCGTGCTGTCGCCGGCCGGGACCTCGGTGCTCGATCCGAACGACACGGCGGACGGCGGCGTGATCACCGATCTGCGGAGCGGTCAGACCACGAACGTGGTGTTCGACGAGCTGCTCGGCGGCGACGGTCGGACCGTGGCCGTGCCACCCGTCCCCTTTCGCCTGTCGGGTGGAGCCGGCGGCCGGATCGTGGCGGCCGACATCCCGCCGGACGGGTCGGTGAATCGGCGGATCGGGATCGTCGTCGACGTCGCGACCGACGAGTTGCTCACGCCCGGCGACGACGGGATCTCGGTCACGAACTCGAACAACTCCTCGATCGTGTCGATCTCGTCGGACGGCGACCAGATCCTGTACTTCGAGTTCTCGTCGGTGGGGGCGCAGCCCTCTCGGTGGGTCCGCTGGACGCGCTCGAGCGACGTCCGTGACGAGGTCGAGCCGCCGGTCGAGCACGATGCGAGCGACGGCCTCTGGCAGGCGTCGAGCGACCTGCGCTGGGTGACCTTCGTCGACGACGACGTGATGACGATCCGAGATCTCGAGAACAGCCAGGACTTCGTGTTCCCGGTCCCGTACTCGGAGCTCGAGCTCGACATCGCCGGCGGTATCTACGAGCTCACGGTCGACGGCCAGATCGTGTTCCTGCGCAACGCGTCGACGAGCACCTTCGGCGAGCAGCCACAGCTGTTCGTGTGGTCACCCGGAGACGCCGAGGCGACGCAGATCACGGTGGGGCTCGGCGGTGCCGAGCCGGCCGCACCCGCCGAGCAGATCGAGGTGTCGGACGACGGTGCCGTCGTCACGTTCACGTCGTTCGCCGACAACCTCGTCGACGGCACCGCCGGTCTGGAGCGTCGTGTGTTCCAGGTCGAGATCGCCGATCGACCGTCGCCGGGATCGGCGGTGCGGTTGATGGACACACGCGACGGTGTCGGTGGCTCGACCCTCGCGCCCGGTACGGAACGATGCGTCGCCGTCCCCCAGGCGAGCGCCGGTGAGTTCGTGGTGGTGAACGTGACGCCGGTGCGGGGGTCGGCGCGCGGGTTCGGTGTGGTGCATTCGTCTGACGTTCCGGCGGGTGAGACGGCGAACGTGAACTACGACGTCGGGTCG
>JBCDAK010000381.1:0-1928 GCA_039185545.1 Actinomycetota bacterium | reverse complement strand
GTCCGCGACCACGCCGTCTCGCCGTGTCGGACGAGCACCAGGTGGCCGGGCATCGGCTCAGCGTCGCATGTTCGCGGTCAGACTCGCTGGATGAGCGAACTCGATCCCGGCCGCGTGGCGGCGGTGTCCTGGGTGGCCGACGACGCCGCCGCGATCACGACCGAGGAGATGATCGAGGTCGACCGGGTGATGATCGACGACCTGCACATCGAACTGATCCAGATGATGGAGAACGCAGGCCGGCAGTTGGCGCACGTGGTGCGGTCGCTGGTCGGACCGACGAGGGCATGGGTGGCGGCGGGAACGGGCGGCAACGGCGGCGGGGGACTCGTGGCCGCCCGCCACCTCGCCAACGCGGGGGTCGACGTGACGGTGTCGACGACGCGGCCGGTGGCCGACATGAGGGGTGTGCCGGCTCACCAGGCCGACATCCTCGGCCGGATGGGCGTGCCGATCAGCGTCGGCAGTGAGGCCAGCGACGTCGGCGAGTCCGACGTGGTCGTCGACGCGGTCATCGGGTACTCGTTGCACGGTGCGCCCCGAGGTGTCAGCGCCGACCTCATCGGCGCGTTGAACCGGTCGACCGCTCCCACGGTGTCGCTCGACGTGCCCAGCGGGGTCGACGCCACGACGGGGTCGACGCCGGGCGAAGCGGTGAACGCCGACGCGACCGTCACCCTCGCCGCGCCGAAGGCCGGCCTGCTCGGTTCGGAACACGTCGGCGAGTTGTTCGTCGCCGACATCTCGGTGCCGCCCGACGTGATCGCCCGCGTCGGCGGGGCGCCGGTTCCGTTCGGGCCCGACGGCCTCGTCCGGGTTCGCTCCTCCCCGTGATGTCAGCGGCCCGCCTACCGTCGCGCGATGACGTTGGACGACCGGATCGCACGACACCCCATCGGACTCGGGACGGCGCCCCTCGGGTCGAGAGCCGACGGACCGCTGTGGTGGGGACCGCAGGATCGCGACGAGGCGGTCCTCACGGTGTGCGCCGCGATCGACGCCGGTGCGTCGTTCATCGACACCGCGCCCTTCTACGGCTGGGGGCTCGCCGAGCAGATCGTCGGAGAGGCCATCGCCGACCGCTCCGACACTCCTCCGATCCTCACGAAGTGCGGAGTCGTCCCGCTCGACGACGGCAGTGCGGCGGACGATGCGTCGCCGACGTCGATCCGTCGCGGCATCGAGTCGAGCCTCGAGAATCTCGGCCGCGACCGGATCGACGTGGTTCAGGTCCACGACCCCGATCCGGCGACCCCGATCGAGGACACGTGGGAGGAGCTCCACGCCGCGGTCGACGAGGGTCTGATCGGGGGCGCCGGTCTCTCCAATCATCCGATCGACCTCATGGAGCGAGCGCTGGCGGTCGGACCGATCGCGGTCGTGCAGCACCAGTCGTCCGCGCTGTTCCGACGGACGGTCCGCTCCGGCATCGTCGACTGGTGCCGCGAGGGCGGCATCCCGTTCCTGTCGTGGGCGCCGCTGGCGAGCGGTTTTCTCGCCGACGACTTCGACCTGGCCGAGCTCCATCCGGACGATCTTCGTCATCGGTTGCCCTGGGCCGGCGACCGCGTCGACGTGACCCGCCGCGTCCGGGCGACCGTACAGCGAATGGCCGACGACCTCGGGACGGACCTCACGCGTGCATCGCTCGCCGTTGCGGCACACGGTGACGGCGTCGCGGCAATCGTGGGGAGCCGGTCGGTCGTCGAGGCGACAGAACTCGGTCGACCGATCCCCGAGCTGTCGACCGAACAGATCGCGGCCATCGACGAAGCCGCCGGTTGAGGTTGGCGCAGGTCGACGAGCCAGCCGACCGTCGACGCCTCGCACCGCGCTCGGGCGGGGGTGCCGTCGCCCGGCCGGGTGGGGCGCGCGGAGAATCTTCGAGATTTCTTTCTCGTGTGCTGTCGAATCCGCGGAACCGATCC
>JBCDAK010000380.1:0-1958 GCA_039185545.1 Actinomycetota bacterium | reverse complement strand
CGCGAACGATCCCGCGGTCCGCCGCGTCGACGACCTGGCCCCGCCGCCGACCCTCCCGCGCGACCTCGTGTGGTCTCGCTCGTGGGGGCTGCCCGGCAATCAGGAAGACCTCGTCGGCACCTGGCTGACCTTCACCGTGGCGGTGTACGACGCGTTCGACGCGAGCGGCGTGGTCTACACCGATGGGGACGTCGACGACCATCTGCAGATGTGGCGGCTCGTCGGCCACCACCTCGGCGTCGATCCCGTCCTGCTCCCGCCTGATCGAGCGTCGGCCACGGCGCTGTACCAGCGGATCCAGTTGCGACAGCGGGCGCGGTGCGCATCAGGAGTCGCGATGACCGATGCACTCGTCGAGCAGGCTCATCGACACATGCCGCGACTCGTCCGACCGATGCTGCCGACGGCGTTCCGCCACTACCTCGGCGACGACGTCGCCGACGTGATCGGGATCGCTCCCGCGAACTGGTCGCGTCACGTGTTCCCGGCGCTCGCGCGGATGACCCGACTCACGACCCGTGGATCGAGCGAGCACCGCGCCCACGCTCGCTGGAGCGCGTTCGTCGGCCGCCACCTGATGAACGGCATCCTGGCCGAACAGCGCCACGGAGAGCGGCCGGCGTTCCAGATCCCGACCCATCTCGCCGACGGCGCGTAGTCACTCTGTCACGCTCGACCGTCGGGACGTCCTCGGCCGGCGTCCATCACTGCCAGTTGCTCTGCGTCGAACGGCCGAGCCGTCAGCGCCATCACCTGCTGGCGACTGCGGAACAAGTTGACGATGTAGCCCATTCGATCGCGCAGCCGCGCCCAGTCGCGTGCGCCGGATCCCCGCCCGGTCCCCCCGGTGGGATCCCACCGCGCCATCAGATCGACGAGCGGAGGGTGGTCGAGCCGACGAAGCGCATGCGGGAACAACGGTGCGCCAGGAGGAGCCGGGACGTCGACACCGAGGTGCAGCGTCTCGATCGGCGTCTGCATCGTCATCAGTCGTCGCGTCACGACGTGCTCCCAGAGCGCCTCGACGTGGAACTCGATGCGTTCGACCGCGCGACACGCGAACACTCTCCGGACCGATCGGGGGAGGAGCCGGTGGAAGAGCCGACCGACCTCGCCGGCGACGTCGAACAGACCGGCATCGAGCGACGCAACGATGTCGTCGTGGAGGCACCGTTGCTCGTGGAGGACCGCAGCGATGTTCGCGGTCAAGACGAGCTGCGCACGCAGCGATGGATCGCTCTCACCAGCCGCAGCGGCGTACGACCGGAATGCCGTGTCGAGCATGGGTTCGTCGGCCCGAGCGGGCATGCCGATGTCGGCGAGCAGTGCGTCGATGTCGCCGGCCGCCGGCGACCCGACGGCGTCGAGGTGGTCGATCAGCCGCACGAACAGCGGTGCCAGCTCGGCGTAGACGAGCACGTTGCCGTGCGCGATGCGCTCGCTGACGTCAGCGAGAGCCCGACGCACCGCCGCGATGACGTGACTGTGGCGCAGAGGGGCGGCGAGCCAACCGATGAGCAGGTGATGGTCGCCACCGCGCTCGACGATGGCGTCGACGTGATGCCCGACTTCGTCGAGCACCTCGGTGACGACGTGTGGCAGCTCCTCTCCGCGGATCGACACGCCGGCGGTGTTCGACGCCCAGATCGCGAAGCTGCACCACGTCTGGTCGGCCCCCATCCACTCGCGGAGCCGCTCGGCCAGCTCGGCGTAGGTCTGCGTGATCCAGAGATTCCGCTGCGCCGGATCGGTCATGGCCACGATCTCGGCGACGGCGCGCTCGTCCAGGACCGACCGATCGACTCCTGCGACGCTCACACCTCTTCATCGGTTCGACGGTGTCGGGAACTGAGCGTCACGTCGGCCCGGACGGCCCTCGATGCTCAGACCTCGATCACGATGTTGCCGACCGCCGCGCCGAGGCAGAGCCCGGTGTGGCGGGGCTTTCCGGGCTTGTG
>JBCDAK010000379.1:0-1965 GCA_039185545.1 Actinomycetota bacterium | reverse complement strand
TCCGTCAGGGTCGCCACGGAGGCGCAGGTACAGCCAGAGCAGGCCGCCCAGCACGGCGACGAGGATCGCGATCCGGAACAGGAAGCGGATCGTGCCGATGACGAAGCCGAACAGCAGGAACGCGACGATGGCGACGATCACCCAGCCGACCGCCGAGGCGAACAGTCCACGAACTCCACCCGATCCGGCCACGGAGATCACCGTATCCACGACGGCCGTCGACGACGCCGCACGCGAGTGCGGTCACGTGAGACTGGTCTCGTGACCGACGCCGCCACCACGGTCAACCGGGCGTATCGCCGTCACCGCTTCGGACCGGTCGAGCTGCACCTCCGTCCCGACTCGACCGACGCGGTCGGTCCGTCCGGGATCGTCGTCCGCATCGGAGCGGCGGTCACATCGTTCCCGCTCGGCGATCGACTGCTCGGGACGGGCGTCCCGGTCGAGGTGGGCGGAGTGCCGGCCGCGCACCTCCGTCAACCCGAACGGGGCCGACGCCGCCGCGACCGCTGCGTGATCGTGGAGCCGATCGTCGGCTCACCGCTTCCGCCCGGTCTCTTCTTCCGCCTCCGCTGGTGGCGACGTCCGACGCTCGAGACGTCGGCCGAGGGTCTCGTGGCCCGCCGATTCTGGCCGATGTCACCGCACCGCCCGAGCACAGCGCCCGAGGTCGTCGAGACGGTCTTCCTGCTGTACGCCGCCGGTGCACCGGTGGTGAAGGCGTCACTCGGCTCGGCCGTCGCTGTCGGGCCACCCGTCGCCCACGACTGAGACGACGACCGAGCGCCCTCGCCGCCCGACGCGCTCCACCGGGGAGTCCTCCCCATTGGCCGGGCACCGTCACGCGCGGAGACTCGTCGGCGTGCCGACCGCCACCGACTTCGACGCCGCGGCGCGCGACCTCGACGCAGCGGTCGAGCGTCTCCAGAGCTTCACGTGGGGGCTCGTCCGGACGGTCGACCCGGCCGCCATGTCGGGCTCATCGCTGACCGCGCTCGTCGATCGCTCCGTCGAGACCTTGCTGACCGAGACCGCCGCAGCCGGAACGCACTGCGCCCTCCTCGCCACTCTCTGCCGGCAGCGAGCCGAGATCTGCCGTCGCTACGACAGCCTCTGGGTCGGCTACGAGAGCCGGATCGCCGAGTTCCACCGGATCGCCGCGATGGCGTCTCCCGGCGAGTACGTCGGTTCACCCCCGATGCCTCCATCACCACCTGCTCCCTGGGTCGACCGGAGCTGATGTGACGACCCACGAGATCCGCACCGACGCCGCACGGGCGGTCGCGGGCGGACTCGCCATGCTCGCCTGGAATCCGATCGACAACGCCACGGTCGTTCGCACTGTGGCTCGGCGGACACATCTGATCGCCGAGGCGGACGCCACGGCGATCCTGCTCGACTCGATCGCCGCGACCACCCGGTCGCTCGAACACCTCTTCCGGACCACGGCCGACGAGGCCGAGAGCGTCGATCTCCTCGCCGACCCGGCGTCGCTCACCACGTCGCTCTCCGCGATCACCGGCGTGGCGCGTCGGCTCGAGGGTCTCCTCGGCGACGACGTCGATGCGTTCAGCGCCACCGAGGCCTTCAACACCGCGATGCTCGGTTTGGCGGCCGATGCCGGAGGCGGATCCGGGGTCGTCGACGCGGTGGGCGGGTTCCTGGTCGGCGACCTCGCGAACGTGTGGAGCGGCGGCGGCGACGGGCTCCCGGTCGGACCGCTGATCGCCGGCGGGATCCGAATCGGACGCTCCACGGCATGGATCGCCGATCCTGCACGCTCACCGTCGACCATCCCGCTGTTCAACAACGGCGGTGCAGGCGTCCGGCTGGCGAGTCTGCTGCAGAGGTCGGACCAACTCGCCCCCGTCGGCCGGTGGATGCAGGGTCCCGCGGGCACCGCACTCTTTCGGCGCGCCGGGATCGTCGGCGGTGTGTACGGGACCGTCACCGGCGGGTGGGAGC
>JBCDAK010000378.1:0-1988 GCA_039185545.1 Actinomycetota bacterium | reverse complement strand
CGCCTCGACGATCCCGCCGTTCGGCGACGGATGTGCGCCGGCGTCGCGACGGACCGCTCGGGCGATCTCCATCGAGCGCCGAGGGCGGACCGCTGCGACGGTGAGCGCCGTGAGTCGCGCGGGAACGTACGCGAGCACGTCGTCGAGACGTGCGCTCGCCCAACCGAAGCGGATGTAGCGCTCGGTCCGGTGACCGACCATCGCATCGAGCGTGTTGCTCGCCCGATGAGCGACCACGGCCGGTGCCCCGCCGAGACCGGCCCACCACCACGACGCCGTGACTGCGTCGACGGTGTTCTCGGCGACCGACTCGATGACCGCACGGCTGATCTCCGACTCGCCGAGCTCGGTGGTGTCGCGTCCGACGAGAGAGCGCAGCCGCTGGCGAGCACCGTCGACGTCACCGGAGCGCACCAACGATGCGACAGCGGCCGCTTCGTCGTCGAGCATCGAGCCGGCCACGCACACGGCAGTCGCCAGCGCAGCCGCAGGCGCCCGACCCAGGAGCCGCTCGACGATCGCACCGACGCCCGCGGCAGCGCCGACGCCGATCAGGGTGTGCACGACGCCGGCGACGCGGCGATCGGCGTACGTCGTCTCCTCGACACGCGTCATGGCGCGGCCGAACCACACGACGGGGTGCGCGGCGTCAGGAGGCTCCCCGACGAATCGGTCGGCCACGAGCCCGCCCGCTGCTCCGACCACGCGGCCGGTCAACGCCGACGTCACGGGCCGACGGCGGCGAACGCGCCGACGACCCGAGCAGTTGCGGCGGGCGTCGGCACCGCGACGCGCACGAGACGTGGCAGACCGAACGACGTGCAGTCGCGGACGACCACGCCGTGCGGAGCGAGCCGGGACCGCAGGTCGGTCGACTCGACGAGCAGCCAGTTGGCGTCGGTGTCGGTGACCCGGAACCCCAGCGATCGGAGTTCGCCGGCGAGCGACGATCGTGCGTCGAGGATCGCTCGATGCCAGCCGACGAGATCGGTGGCCGCGAGAAGTGGCGCGACGGCGGCGAGTGCCAGACCGTTCACCGCCCACCGCGGCTGGCGACCGCGGATCCGCTGAGCGCGCTCGGCGTCGGGGGCGATGACATACCCGAGCCGCAGCCCGGGGCACGCCCAGAGCTTGGTCAGCGAACCGATCCGCCAGGCCTCCGCGTCCCCGCGGGTCCACCGTCCGGTCGCGAGCGCGAAGAACGACTCGTCCCAGACGCCCGCCCTGTCGCCACCCGCTGCGAGCCGACCGAGCGGGTTCGACGGATTCGACCGCCAGCGCGGCGCACCCGGCTCGACCGACGACAGGTGACGCCGATAAAGCGAGAAGTCGGGATCGACGACCTCACCCACCGGTTGCTCCGCTGCGACCAGTGCGATCGCCTCGGCCGCGCCGTTCGTCAGCACGACGCGATCCGGATCCTCCCCGAGCGCGTCGGCGAGGCTCACGGTCGCTCCGCGCGAGTCGGGGTACCGCCCGACCGTCGCCGGGTCGGATCGGGTCAGGTCGGCAACGAGGGCGGCCACGTCCGGTGCGAACGGGTTGAAACTGGCCGACAGGTCGACCACGTCGCTGGGATCGAGCCCCAGCGCGGCGGCCACCCGCGCGCCGTCGCCACCGTGAGGTCCGGAATCGGGAACGGACCGAGGCATCAGCGGCTCAGCGTGAGCGCAGGTGGCCGGCGATCGTCTCGACCAGCGTCGAGGGTCGCAACTCCTCGACGTCGAGGCACCGGGCGCCCAACGCGTCGGCGAGCTGGCGGGCCAGGCCGAGTCGGACGGTGCCCGTCTCACAGTCGATCACCAATGCGTCGACTCGCGAGGTCGCGACCCGACCGGCGACCTCGTACGCCCGTTCGAGACCGTCATCGCCGGTGGCCCGCCCGTCGGTGAGCACCACCACGAGCGCGTCGGCGTCGGCGCCCAGCGAACGGTCGGCCACGGCGAACGCCTCGGCGACTCCCGCAGCGAGCGGCGTGGACCCGCCGG
>JBCDAK010000377.1:0-1997 GCA_039185545.1 Actinomycetota bacterium | reverse complement strand
GCAGTGCCGCGACCACATCGAGTACGTGTACGCGCCCACGTCGTGGATGACGACCCGGTCGCCAGGCTCGACGTCGCCGAGCGGAACGTTGCGACCGATCACGTCGCCGGCGAAGCACAGCGGCCCCGCCACGGTCCACTCCCCCGCCCGACCCGGTTTGGGGTTCCCCTCGGCGTCGAGGACGGAGAATCGGTACGGCCACGACTCGGGCTGATAGGCGGTCCGCAGCATGAGGTCGGCGCCGAGGTGGACGACGGCGTGGTCGATTCCGTCGACCCGCTTCGTGTACTCGACGGTGGCGATCGCGACCCCGCACCCGGCGAGAAGTGCTCGACCGAACTCGGTGACCAGTCGGACCGATCCGTCGAACAGCGCTGGACACGCCCTGCGCAGCTCGTCGACGTACCGCTCGATCGTCGGCGCGTCGGCGTCGATGCCGTAGTCGGTCGGAAGGCCGCCTCCGATGTCGACCTGGTCGATGCGATCCTCCCCGAGTCGTTCTGCGATCTGCTCCCGCACCGACTGCGCTGCCCGCGCGCCGGCGACGAGCTGATCGAGCGAACATCCCTGGCTGCCGACGTGGACATGCAACCCGCGCAGCCCGGTGAGGTCGGCTGCGTGAGTCGCGAACATCTCGACCACCTGGTCGGCGGGAGCTCCGAACCGCGATCCTCGGCCACCGACGCTCGTGGTCCCGATCGTCCCGCTGCCGACGTCGGGGTTGAGCCGAACGCCGATGACCGAGCTGCTCGACCCGCCGAGCGCCGCGACCCGCTCGAGTTCGGCCGGGTTGTCGACGTTCACGACGAGGCCCCGCTCGAGGGCGAACGCCAACTCGTCGAGCGTCTTCGCCGGGGAGTCGAACACGATCCGATCAGGTGGGCACCCGGCGGCCAGAGCGACGTGGATCTCCTCGATCGACGCCGTCTCGCACCCGGCGCCCGACTCGACCAGGGGCCGGAGGACCTCGACCAGCGGATTGGCCTTGACCGCGACGGCGTGCAGCGTGTCGTCGGGGAAGAGCTGCGTGAGCGCAGCCAACCGACGATCCTGCCGATTGAGATCGTGGAGGACGACCGCTCTCCCGTCACCGACGTCGACGGCGCCGATGCGACCGGCCTCCTCGACGCAGGCGACCATCGCCGACACCTCGTCGAGGTCGGGACGTCGGTTCCAGTCGGTCGCTCCCGCAGACGAACTCATCGTCACGATGATGGCCTCGCCGGACGCCGAACGCATTCCGTGACCCGATCGGGGCACCGCCGTGTCGGAGATGACGTGGCGCGACGTGTCTAGGAGGTACCCGCCTCGACGACGCGCTCCCAGACGTCGAGGGCGACAGCCAGTGACAAGACGGATGCGGTGTCGATGGCGAACGACTCCTCGACGGTCAGCGGAACGACGCGACCTGCGGCGACGGCGGGCATCGCCTGGTACAGCGGGTCATCCGTGATGATCTGCGCGAGATCCTCACTGGAGTACTGGGTGACGGCCAGCACGTCGCCGGTCAGCTCCTCCCCCATCGTCTCGAGCGAGATCTCGATTCCGAAGTTGAAGCCGTCGGGCTCCGGTGGACCGACGATCTCCAACCCCAGCTCGCCCAGCAGGTCGGCGGCGACCGTTCCATCGTGCAGCGCGAAGATCGTTCCCGCCGTCGCATCGGGTGATGCGACCGACAGCGTCGGAGGAGCGTCGCCGGCATCGAATGCATCGATCGACGCCTGGAGATCGGCGATCGCCTCGTCGCCCCTTCGCTCATCGCCGGCGAGCAGCGCGGCGATGCGCACCTGCTCCGAGAAGCCGCCGTCGGGAATCACGACGAGTGGCGCTCCGATCCCTTCGAGTCCCTCGAAGGCCGTCTCGAAGTTCTGGTAGGTGAAGAACACATCGGGCTCGAGCGCAGCGAGCGCCTCGATCGGTGGATCGCCGTAGGGAAAGACCTGCGGCGGCTCAGCGCCGAGCGCCTGGATGACGTCGAGCTGGTACGGGAGTGGGTC
>JBCDAK010000376.1:0-2005 GCA_039185545.1 Actinomycetota bacterium | reverse complement strand
GTTCGATCGTCGGTCGACACGCCGCCGAGCTCATCAGTGTGATCGCGGTCGCCGTCACGGCCGGACTCACGGTGACCGACATCGTCGAGTCGATCCTCGTCCACCCGGCACTCTCCGAAGCGCTCGCCGAAGCCGCGGAGTAGTCGCGGCCGCCGACTTCGCGTCAGCGCATCCCGTCGCTTCGTAGACAAGCGCTGACGTGAAGTCCTGCTGGTCCGGTTCGCGTCAGCGCATCTTGCGGATTCGCCGACATGCGCTGACGTGAGGGGGAGCGTTCGTCGCCGTGTTCGGGCCGACCGTCCTACTCGATGACGATGAGGACGTCGCCGCCGCCGACGGTGTCGCCGGCAGCGACCTTGATCTCCTTCACGGTGCCGGCCGCGTCGGCGTTGATCTGGTTCTCCATCTTCATCGCCTCGAGGACGAGGAGCCCGGCACCCGCCTCGACCTCCTGGCCCTCCTCGACGAGGATCTTGACGATGGTGCCCTGCATCGGGGCGGCGATGGCACCGGCCGAGGCGCCGCCCCCTCCGCCGCCGGCCGACGCCGCCCGGGGGCGCTTCTTCGGCGCTGCAGCGGCCGCCGCCACCGTCGGCTGGTCGGGGACCCACATCGACACGTCGAACCGTTTGCCGTTGACTTCGACGGTGGTCGATCGCTTCACGAGGTCGGGCTCGTCCTCACCGGTCTCCGGAGCCGCCTCGGTCGCCGACGAGGTGACGTCGGACAGGTCGAGCGTCTCCTCGACCCACTTCGTCGAGTGGCGCACCGCGGCGAAGTCGGGGTGCTTCAAGATGGCGACATCGGCCGGAATGGTCGTGGCGACGCCGGTGACGACGAGCTCCTCGAGCGCCCGGATGGTCCGCTTGATGCAGACCTCGCGGTCACGTCCCCAGACCACGAGCTTGCCGACGAGATTGTCGTAGTACTGGCTGATCTCGTCGCCGGACTGGTAGCCGGAGTCGAAGCGCACGCCGAACCCGTCGGGTGGGACGAGTTCGGTGATCGGTCCGGGCGCAGGGAGGAACGCTCCGCCGGCCGGGTCCTCGGCGTTGATGCGGATCTCGATCGAGTGGCCCCTGCGAGCGGCGTCGACCTCGTCCTGCGTCATCGGCAGCTGCTCGCCGGCCGCAGCACGGATCTGCCACTCGACGAGGTCGATGTCGGTGATCATCTCCGACACCGGGTGCTCGACCTGCAGGCGGGTGTTCATCTCGAGGAAGAAGAACTCGCCGTCCTGATAGATGAACTCAACGGTGCCCGCGTTGTAGTAGCCGACGGCCTGGGCCGCCTTGACCGCTGCCTCACCCATGGCCTGTTCGACGCCCTCCGGAAGATCGGGTGCAGGCGCCTCCTCGACGAGCTTCTGGTGACGTCGCTGCGCCGAGCAGTCGCGCGACGAGATCCACACGCAGTTGCCGTGTTTGTCGCCGACGAGCTGGATCTCGACGTGGCGAGGCCACGTGAGGTACCGCTCGGCGTAGACCTCGTCGCGGCCGAAGAAGCTCTTCGCCTCGCGCTGGGCCGACTCGAAAGCGGCATCGACCTCGTCAGCGGACGGGACGATCTTCATACCGCGACCGCCGCCGCCGTAGGCCGCCTTGATGACGGCCGGCCAACCGAACTCGTCGCCGAACGCCCGGATGTCGTCGGGGCCGGTCGCGAACTCGGTCATGCCGGGAACGATGGGCGCGCCACCCCGGAGCGCGGCCTGGCGGCTCGACACCTTGTCGGACATCTCGTCCATCGACTCGGGCGGCGGTCCGATGAACTCGACCCCGAGCGCGGCGACCGCGCGAGCGAAGTCGGGGTTCTCGCTGAAGAACCCGTAGCCGGGGTGGACGGCATCGGCCCCGCTCTGGCGGATGGCGTCGAGCAGCTTCTCCTGGTCGATGTAGCTCTCGGCCGCCGTCTGGCCGCCGAGGGCGAACGCCTCGTCGGCCAGCCGGACGTGCTGCGCGTCCCGATCGAGCTCGGAGTACACGGCCACCGTGGCGATGCCCAT
>JBCDAK010000375.1:0-2045 GCA_039185545.1 Actinomycetota bacterium | reverse complement strand
TCCGTCCTCGTGTTCGCCGGCACCGATCCTCGGCCGGCCGCGGCGCAGACCGAGGACAACGGCCTGTCGGAGACGTCGGTCAACACCTTCCTCTTCGACGCCGAGCAGGGCATCGTCCGAGTCACGGTCGACATCGAGCTGCGGAACGTCACGACCGACCAGCGCATCGGCAACCAGATCCGCCAGGCGTACTTCGACTCGTACTTCGCGGTCGTCCCGTTGGGCGCCGAGAACGTCGTCGCCACCCGGAACGGCCAGGTCCTCACCGGCGAGCTGGTCGATGCACCCGAGTCCGACGCGTTCTCGTTCTACGAGTTCGATCTCGGCCGACGGATCTTCAGTGGCCAGTCCACCAGCGTCCAGGTCACCTACGACCACCTCGGTGCACCGCCGCGCGACGAGGTGATCTGGCGGGTCAACGAGGCCTACGCATCGTTCCTCGCGTTCGGGTTCGGCGATCCCGGCCAGGTGACCCTGCGCATCGTCCTGCCGTACGGCTACGAGTTCGACGACGTGACCGACCTGACGGGTTTCGCGGCGAGCGAACCCGATGCGTTCGCGTCGATCACGTACGAGCGGTCGGGTCTCGCGGAGGACGACGACGTCCTCGTCTCGATGTCGAACGACGACCGTCTGGTCGTCACCGAGACGACCGTCGACGGCGCCGACTTCGACGTCGCGTCGTGGCCGGGTGACGACACGTGGACGCAGTTCGTGATCGACGGAACCCGTGACGCGCTCCCCGTCCTCGAACGGACGCTCGGCTCCGAGTGGCCGCTCGACGTGCTGACGATCCGCCAGGCGATCAGTCAGTACTTCCTCGGGTACGGCGGCTACTTCGACGGATTCAACAACGAGATCGCACTCGGCGAGGATCTCGACCGGGAGCTGCTCTTCCACGAACTCTCACACGCCTGGATCGACGACGACCTGTTCGCCGAGCGCTGGCTCATCGAGGGGTTCGCGCAGGTCGTGGCGGCCGACGTGCTGCTCGAACTCGACGGTGTCGAGTCGTCGCCCGAGACCGTCGATCGGTGGTGGCTCGACCTCCTCGACTGGGGCCACGGCGGGTCGTTCGAGATGGAGGAGTACGGCTACGCCGCGTCGTGGTGGGTCGTCGACCGGATCGTCGCCGAACTCGGACCCGACGACACCCGCGCCGTCCTCGACTCCTTCTTCCAGGGGTACCGCGCGTACCCCGGCGGTGATCCCGCCGAGACCCTGAGCTCCTCCGACAACGACTGGCGTCGGTTCGTCGACGTCGTCGATCGCGTGCACGGCGACCTCGACGGGATCGAGGACCCGCTGCGGGAATGGGTGCTCCCGCCGTCGTACCGGTCTCAACTCGATCGGCGGTCCGAGGTCCGCGACGCGTACGCGTCGACCGCCGAGGCGGTGTCGCCGTGGGTCATGCCGCCCGCCGTGCGCGATCCGATGGAGCGCTGGGAGTTCGCTCTCGCGGAGCAGCGCCTCGAGGTGATCGACGGCGTGTCGGACCGGCTCGACGGCCTCCGCGGCGACGCAGAGCGACTCGGCGTCGATCTCGACCTCTCTGCTGCGCGCGACGACTTCGAGAGCACCCGCTTCGCCTTCGACGACGTCCTCGTGTCACTCGACGAGATCGAGAACGACGCGAGCGACCTCGATGCTGCGCTCGACGAGGTGGTCGAGCGGTCCGCGGCGTGGAACCTCACCCCCTCCGAGCCGTACGCGGCCGACGTCCCGACGAGCTTCGGTCAGGCGCTCGATTCGGTCGAGGACGAGTTGGCACGAGCCGACGAACTCGACGACCGGTGGGCGGTCGTCGTCTCCGAGCTCTCGTCCACGGGCGTGGCGGAGCCGGAGCTCGTGGCCGACGGCGACGAGCCGCTCACCGGCTTCACCACGCCCATGGACGAGAGCTCGGAGACGACGACGGCCCACCGGTCGTCGAGTTCGTCGGCTCGTGCCAACTCGTCCTCGACCGAATCGAGCGCCTGACCGAAGCTCGTCGGGACGCCGGCCGCGTACGGGTCGGAGGGGGTGAGGTTCCACGCCGCGGACCG
>JBCDAK010000374.1:0-2054 GCA_039185545.1 Actinomycetota bacterium | reverse complement strand
CGCGGAAGTCGGTGAGCAGTCCGAACGCGTAGACATCGACCTCGAGATCGTCGACGACGCGGGCGAGCTGTTCGCACTGCCGCGGCGTGTAGAACTGCGCCTCGTCGCACACGAGGTAGTGGATCGGCCAGTTGTCCATCGCCAGGGCGTAGAGGTCGACGTCGGGTGTGACCTCGAACGCCGGAGCGGCCACGCCGAGGCGGCTCGTGACCTGGCGGCCCTCACGGTCGAGCGTGGTGAGCAGGAGCCCGAAGAGGTCGCGATTGGCGAGGTTGTGGTGGATCTGCAACGCCACGGTGCTCTTGCCCGAGCCCATCGTGCCGAAGTTGAACCGCAGCGTCGCCATGACGACGCGCGAACCTACTCGTCGTCGTTCCCGGACTGGGTGACACCGCTGTCCTCGCGATCGACCACCGCCGGACCGTCGATCCGGGTCACGCGATCCCGGTCCTCATCGGCCTCGGAATCGCTACAGGCCGACGCGCCGACGGCGACGAGACCGGCCACCATGACGATGACCCACACCCGCCGCATCACGACCGCACCAGCTCGTACGGGTCGAACGGATCGACCGGATCGGGCTGCAGCTCGACCGTGACACCGAGGCCCAGCCGCTCGGCGTGGTCGAGCGCCAACTCGGCGGCGATCAGGTCTTCGAGCGCCCACCCGGTCGAGTCGAACACCGTGGGTCGATCGCGTTGGGCCTCGTGACGCTCGCGATCGCGGACGACGTCGGGCATCGCCGGACCGATCTCGTCGGGCGTGAGCCGTTGGCACTCACCCTCGAGCACGCACTGGTCGTGCACGTCGGGGACCACCAGCGACCGACGCAACAGGTCGAGCGGCAGCTCGTACTTGCCGGGGAGGTCGGCGCCGACCGCGTTGACGTGGACCCACGGTCGGTGGTCGCGAGCTCCGACGACGGGACCGCCGTCGGGATCGACCGACGTGGCGGTGCAGAGGACGTCGGCGCGGGCGACGGCGAGGTCGGCGTCGTCGACCACCTCGACGACCAGATCGAGGCCGGCGCTGCGCAGACGAGGCTCGAGCGACTCGGCGACACCGGGGATGGCGTCGTACGCGTACACCTGCTCGATCTGACGGACCCGGCTGATCGCGTGGATCTGCGTGACCGCCTGGGCACCGCTGCCGACCATTCCGAGGACGCGCGCGTCGGGCACGGCGAGCACGTCGGTCATCACCGCCGATGCCGCTCCGGTCCGGATCGCCGTGAGCAGACTGGAGTCGCAGAGCGCCGTCATCCGCCCGTCGGTCGTGTCGTACAGCGACGTGGTGGACAGAACGCTGGGCGACCTCCGCTCGATCGGGTTGGTCGGGTGATAGCCGACGACCTTGATCGACACCGACGACCCCGCGACATGGGTGGGCATCCACTCGATGAGTCCGAGGTCGGGCTTGGTGTAACGGAAGCCGTCGCGCACCATCGTGTGGACGAGCTCGGGGTCGTGAGCGGCGAACGTGGTGGCGAGCCGAGCGATCATCTCGTCCATCGCGGCGTCGAGGCCGAGGTCGGCGACGATCCGCGCGACATCGGCCTGCGTGAGGACTCGTGTCGTTCTCATACTGCTCCGCCTGCCCGCCGATGATCGTGGGACGCCGTGGGACGTCGGCGGCCACGGTACCGACGGTGAGGCGTCGGTGGGCGGCAGCAGCGTCACCCGATGGTCACCTACGTGTGTGCCGTGACGTCGACGATGAGATCGGTCGCCTCACGTTGTCGAAGGGCAGGTAGTCCTCGATCTCAACGTCGTCGCCAACCTGGGTCCACGCCGCTCCGTCCCAGTCGAACACCTTGACGATGCCTGATCCGATCGCCAGACGGTCGTCGTCGTCGGTGAACTCGAACGTGCTGACTTGCCAGTACCGGCCGAAGTCGCCACTGCTTCGGAACGGCTCGGCGCGGGCCACTGCCATCTGGATCGCCTCAGGCCGCCCCGCCGAAGCTGGTGACGTCGACGATGAGATCGGTCGCCTCACTCGTGAACACACACACCGATCCCGCACTCGAGAGCTCGGTGAACACCGCATTCGCG
>JBCDAK010000373.1:0-2128 GCA_039185545.1 Actinomycetota bacterium | reverse complement strand
CGGTCCGCTCGGAAGCCGCTCTGGACGATCCGCCACGGGTCGATCTCGATCAACTGCTCCACATCGGACAGCATGGTCGACATGAGCCAGCAGCCGAGGACGCTCGAGGAACGGTGCGAGTGGACGGCCACCGACCTCGACGACGAGTCCGCCTACACCGAGGTCTTCGCCGACGACGAGCTCCGACAGCTCGACGCGGCACTCCGCCACGCACTCTCCGTCTCCGACGACGTGCTCGACCTCGGGATCGATGACTTCCCGCTCGGGTCGCTCGCCGACCGACTCGCGCACGTCGAGCGAGAGCTGATCGACGGACGTGGCGTCGTCCGCCTCCGGGGGATCGAACGCGAGCGATACAGCCAGCGCGAGATGGAGATCCTGTACTGGGGCATCGGACTCCACCTCGGTACACCCTGGGCGCAGAACGCAAAGGGCCACGTGCTCGGCGACGTCACCGACCAGGGCAAGGCCCCCGACGACCCGACCTCACGGGGCAACGAACTCGGCGGGATCGCTCTCCCGTTCCATTGCGACGGCGCTGATCTCGTCGGCCTCATGTGCCTCGAGAACGGTCTGAGCGGGGGCCGATCGCTGGTCGCCAACGCGGTCCGGATCCACAACGAACTCGTCCGCGAGGATCCCGAGGCGGTCGCCGCGCTGTACGAGCCGCAGCCGTTCGACTACCGCGGTGAGCAGCGCGACGGGGCCCGCCCGTGGTACGAGATCCCGGTCTTCACCGAATGGGACGATCGGCTGTTCGTGCGGTACATCCCGCCGTACATCCATGCGAGCCAGCGCCACCCCGAGGCTCCGCGGCTGACCGATGCCGCCCGCCGCGGGCTCGATCGCATCGTCGAGCTCGCCGACGATCCCGACCACCACGTGGCGATGGACCTGCTGCCCGGCGACATCCAGTTCATCGACAACTTCCACGTGATGCACGGCCGCGAGGCGTACCACGACGACAGGACTGCCGGACGCGTCCGGCACCTGAAGCGGTTGTGGCTCGCCACGACCGCACTGGCGTCGCGTCCGCCGCACTTCGCCGCCAACGTCAGCGAACACTGGACCGAGCGCCGCAGCGCGAGCCATCTCACGACGAGCTGACGAGCCGATTCAGATCACCTCGGGCGGCCGATCGAGGTCGGCCCGATCGATGAGATCGGCGAGCTTCGCCGGATTGAGGACCGAACGGACCTCGGCGATCCTGCCGGCGACGACCGCGAGGCTGACGACGAGCGGCGACTCACCGGGAGGCCACACGACGACCGCCGGACGTCCCCCGGCCGTCGCCATCTCGATCCGGGCGTCGTGGTCGACTCGCCGAGCGAGGTTGACCATGAACCGCACGACCCGGTCGGCACCGACCACTCGTCGTCGAGCGGCGTGGCGCGCCCCGCCGCCGTCGCTGAGCAGATCGATGTCGGGGTGCACGCACGCGAGGGCGCCGGCCTCGTCACCCGACACGATCGCCGCCACGAACCGGTCGACGACAGCTCGATCGGCGGTCGGTGGGGGGTCGGTCGACTCGCGGCGCAGCTTGCCGCGGGCCCGCGACGCGAGCTGGCGGCAGGCCTCCTCCGATCGGTCGAGCGCGGCGGCCACCGCCGTGTACGGCTCCTCGAAGACGTCGGCGAGGAGGAACGCCGCCCGCTCGGCCGGCGACAACTCCTCGAGCATGACGAGGAACCCGAACGTGAGCGACTCCGCGAGCTCGACTCCTTCACTCGGATCTCTTGGATCGTCGGCGACCACCAGCGGCTCGGGGAGCCACGGACCGACGTACGCCTCCTGCTCGCGAGTTCGTCGACGCAGCCGATCGACGGCCACGCGCGTCGTGACGGTCGTGAGCCAGGCTGCGGGATTCTCGATGACGGACCGGTCGGCCGCTTCCCACCGCATCCAGACGTCCTGAACGACATCGTCGGCGTCCGCCATCACGCCGAGCATGCGATACGCGATCCCACGGAGCCGTCGCCGCTCGGCCTGGAACACGTCGACCAGATCGGCACCGCCTCCGTCGCCGGTCATGCAGCCACCGTCCGTTCGCGCTGTCGAGCGACCGCCCGGGCTGCCGCCGCGCCGCTGCCGACCGCCGCGTCGGCGAGCAGGGCGTGCTCTCCGCCGG
>JBCDAK010000372.1:0-2137 GCA_039185545.1 Actinomycetota bacterium | reverse complement strand
ATCCAGGACCTCTTCCTGTCGGGCAAGCGCGACGAGGCGACGGCTGCGGTGCCCGACGAGTACCTCGATCTCTCGATGCTCGTCGGTGACGAGGGCAGAGTGCGCGAACGGCTCGAGGTCTACCGCGAGGTCGGGGTGACGCACCTCGACATCCAGCCCGCCGGCGACGACCCGCTCGGCACGATCGAGAAGATCAAGGCCTGGGCCGAGTGAGGCGAACGAGCGACTAGTTTCGCCCCGTCGCCCGAGGGCTGGACTCGGGCGCTCAGATCGATCGTCGCCTGTTCGCAGACACGCGATCGAACCGAACCTCCTGTCGTCGCGTGATCCCACTCCTCCTCGCCCATCTCGTCGTCGCCGCACTGTGCCTCGCCGCGGGCCGGCACGCAGCCCGATGGGCGCTCCCGTTCGCTGCGCTGGCCCCCGCCGCCACGTTCGGGTGGCTCGCCACGCAGTCGAGCGACGTCCTCGACGGCGAGACGCCCACCACCGACATCGACTGGATCCCGCAGCTCTCTCTGTCGATCACGCTCCGACTCGACGGATTCGGGCTGCTGATGGGCCTGATCGTGTCGGGCGTCGGGGTGCTGGTCCTCCTGTACTCGATCCGCTACTTCGGGCGGCGCGACGATCTCGGCAAGCTCGCGGGACTCCTCGTCGGATTCGCCGGCGCGATGCTCGGCATCGTCTGGGCGGACGGCCTGCTGACGCTCTTCGTGTTCTGGGAGTTGACGTCGATCACGTCGTTCCTGTTGATCGGCTTCACCGACCGAGTTGCGGCGGCGCGCGCCGCCGCGATGCGGGCGTTCCTGATCACGGGCGCCGGTGGGCTCTGCATGCTCGCGGGATTCATCATCCTCACCATCGCCGGCGATGCGACCACGATCTCCGAACTCGCCGCCGACCCACCGACCGGCACCCTCACCAGCGTCGCCCTCGTGCTGGTCCTGCTGGGAGCGTTCACCAAGTCGGCGCAGTTCCCGTTCCACTTCTGGCTCCCCGGAGCGATGGCCGCGCCGACGCCCGTCAGTGCGTACCTGCACTCGGCCACCATGGTGAAGGCCGGGCTCGTCGTCGTCGCCCGGTTCGCCCCGACGTTCGCGGAGGAGGGTCCCTGGCGCTGGCTGGTGGTCGGTGCCGGACTCGCCTCGCTGCTGGTCGGCGGCGTGC
Organism: Actinomycetota bacterium; assembly: GCA_039185545.1. Lineage (GTDB taxonomy): Bacteria > Actinomycetota > Acidimicrobiia > Acidimicrobiales > Ilumatobacteraceae > Ilumatobacter_A. The sequence goes on along the minus strand of JBCDAK010000372.1, from coordinate 967 downwards.
GCGCGATGCGCCAGCAGGACGCGAAGCTCGCCCTCGCCCACGGCACGGTCAGCCAGCTCGGCTTCCTGATGGTGCTGCTCGGGCTCGGCACGTCGGCGGCCACGTACGCGGGCGTCGCGATGCTGCTCGCCCACGCACTGTTCAAGGCGTCGCTGTTCCTCTGCGTGGGTGTCGTCGATCACGAGACCGGGACACGCGACATGCGCCGCTTGCGCGGGCTCGGTCGTGCGCTGCCGGTCGTCGCCGCATAGGTCACGGTCGCCGCTGCATCGATGGCGGCGATCCCCCCGACGTTCGGCTTCGTCGCGAAGGAGAAGGCGCTCGACGGTCTGCTCGACAACGAGATCGGCGCCGTCGGCGTCATCGCCCTCGTCGGCATCGCGGTCGGTTCGGTGCTCACGGTCGCGTACACGATCCGCATCGCGGTCGGGTTGCTCGGCGACGATGCACCCGGCTTCGACGCAGAGGTGGACGAGGAGACGACCGACGCCACTGCCGGCGCGCCGATCGACCCGGCGTCGGTGCACCGGCCCTCGTGGACCTTCGTGGCAGCACCCGCGCTCCTCGCGGCGCTGTCCCTCGTGGCCGGTTTCCTCGCCGGCCCGATCGGCGACTGGCTGGCCGAGGCGACCGCGTCGCTCGACGAGAAGACAGCCACGAAGGAACTCAAACTCTGGCCCGGCGTGAACGAGGCGCTCCTGCTGTCGACGGCGATCATCGCTGCGGGTGTCGCACTGTGGTGGTTCACCCGGCCACGAACCCGCACCGTCGACGCTCGGGGCAGCCTGGCGACCGAAATCTACGACCGGGGATACGACGGCCTGCTCGACGGCGCCCGACGCACGACCGTCCTCACGCAGAGCGGGTCACTGCCCTTCTACCTCGCGGTCGTCCTCACCACTCTCGCCGCCGCGATGGCGGCGGCACTCATCGCGGGAGCGACCGACTCGATCTCGAGCCCCCGGTT
>JBCDAK010000371.1:0-2204 GCA_039185545.1 Actinomycetota bacterium | reverse complement strand
CGTTCGCTGCGGGTCGACGAACTCGCGGTCGTCTACCAGGACCCGTCGGAGGGGCTCGACCTCCACGTCTCCGCCGGTGGCAACGTCGCCGACCGGCTCACCGCCGCCGGCTGGCGCAACTTCGGCGACATCCGCCGCCGGGCGGCCGAACTGCTCGAACGCACCGAGGTGCCGCTCGATCGTATGGACGACCCGGTGATGACCTTCTCGGGCGGCATGCGCCAGCGGGTCCAGCTCGCCAAGGCGCTGGCCAACCGGCCGTCGGTCCTGCTGCTCGACGAGCCCACGACCGGTCTCGACGCGTCGGTCGCGGCCGGCGTCCTCGACCTCATCCGCGACCTGCTGCAGGAAACCGGAGTGGCCGCCGTCGTGGTGAGTCACGATTTCTCGGTGATCGAGATGCTGACGCGGCGTTCCCTGGTGATGCACCACGGCCGCATCGTCGAAGCCGGCCTCACCGACCAACTCCTCGAAGACCCACAACATCCGTACAGCCAGCGCCTCGTCGGCGCCGCCCGGGGGTGACCATGCCTGCCAACAACCTGCTCTCGATCCGCGGCCTCGAGAAGTCGTTCACGCTGCATGCGGTCGACGGCCGTGTCGTCCGCGGCCTCCGCGGGGTCGATCTCGACATCGTCGAGGGCGAACACGTCGCCCTGGCCGGCCGCTCCGGTGCCGGCAAGTCAAGCCTGCTGAAGTGTGTGCATCGCACGTACGTGGCCGACGCCGGGGTCGTGCTCTACCGCACCGCCGCCGGCGAAGCGGTCGACCTGCTCTCGATGAGCGACAGCGACGTCGCTGACCTGCGCTCCGAGCAGATCGGCTACGTCTCACAGTTCCTGCGGGCCGAGCCTCGGCGTGGTGTGCTCGACGTCGTGACCGGCGCCGCTCGTCGCATGGGCGTACCCGAGGACGAGGCCCGCGAACGGGCCGCCGACGTGCTCCTGCGGGTCAACATCGACGAGTCGCTGTGGTCGACCTACCCGACCCTGCTGTCGGGTGGCGAGAAACAGCGAGTGAACCTGGCGGCCGGCATCGTCGAAGCGCCTCGCCTGCTGCTGCTCGACGAGCCCGTCTCTGCGCTCGACCCCGCCAACCGCGTCGCCGTGCTCGACATCCTCTCCGACCTCACCTCCCGCGGGGCCACCGTCCTCAGCGTCTTCCACGACATCGAAGCGATGCGCCGCCTCGCCGACCGGGTCGTGGTGATGGAGGACGGGCTGGTCGTCGACCAGGGCGAGGCCAACACCGTGCTCGACCGCAACCTCGAGCGCGAGCTCGTCTGAACCACTTCACAACCCGACCCCAGGCTCCCCCATGACTGCACTCACCAATGTCCGCGCCGTGCTTCCGACCCGGGTCACCGACCCGCTGACGATAGTGATCGACGATGGAACGATCACCGACATGACCGAGGGTCCCGCCCCGGCCGGTGCGGTCGACGGGCACGGCGCCCTCCTGCTCCCCGGTTTGATCGACACCCACAGCGATGGGCTCGAGAAGGAGATCTCGCCGCGCCGCACCGCTCGCTTCCCGCTCGACTACGCCCTGCGCTCGTTCGAGGGGCGCGTGCGAGCGGCCGGCGTCACCACGGTGTGCCACGGCATCGGCTACCAAGAGAAGCCGCGCGTCGATCGCACCGTCGCCCAGGCCCGGAAGATGTGCGCGGCGATCAACGGCCGGCGCCGCGATGCGTCGGCCGGGCTCGACCACCGGGTCCTCTATCGCTTCGAGGCCCGCGACGAGCACGCCCTCGAGCCGCTGCTCCAAGATCTCACCGCCGATGACACCATCGAGGGCGCGGCACCGCTGCTGTCCTTCGAGGATCACACGCCAGGCCAAGGCCAGTTCCGTGACATCGAGCAGTACGAGGCCGCGGTCGATCCGACCCAACTCCCCGAGGGCGAGACCGTGAAGTCCCACGTCGCACGACTGATGGCAGAGGCCGAGGCGGTCCGCGAGGTCCGCGACATCAACCGGGCCCGGCTCACGCCGCTCGCCAAGGACGGATCGATCCGTCTGCTCGCCCACGACCTCGAGACCCTCGACGACGTCGATGAAGCCCTCGACGCCGGCGCCTCGATCGCCGAGTTTCCGCTGAGCGTCGACGTCGCCAAGCGAGCCCGCGATGCGGGGATGACGACCGTCATGGGGGCTCCCAACGCGCTGCGGGGCAAGTCCCACTCGGGCAACACCTCCGCCCG
>JBCDAK010000370.1:0-2235 GCA_039185545.1 Actinomycetota bacterium | reverse complement strand
GTTGCTCCCGGTCCGTGCCACCGCATCGGTGCTCCGGCTCGCCACCCGGCCGGTCGCCAAGCGGCGTCCCGGTGCGCGCCCCGCGGCGACGCAGTCGGCGGCGCCCGGCGGCGACGCGGCGCCCGATGGTCGCGGCCCGGCCGCCGCGGTGTCCGAGGACCGTCCGACCGGTGGCTAGCGTCGCCGCATGACCGACCCGGTTGCGCTTCCCCCGAGCGTGCGACGCATCGCGTTCGACGATCTCGATCCGGCCGATCGTGTGGGGTACGAGGCGGCGTTCGAGCAGGCCGACACCGGCCTGTCCGAGGGTGGGGTGCCGGTCGGATCGTCGATCGTGCGCAACGGTGAGGTCATCGCGTCGGGGCGGAACCGACGGGTGCAGGAGGGCGATCCGATCGCCCACGGCGAGATGAACGCGTTGCGGCTCGCTGGGCGTCAGCCGACGTACCGCGACGTCACCCTCCACACCACATTGGCCCCGTGCATGATGTGCACCGGAACCATCATCCAGTTCAAGATCCCGCGCATCGTGGTCGGTGAGGCCCAGACGTTCCCGGGCAACTTCGAGGTGCTCGCCGAGGCCGGGGTCGAGATCCTGCTCCTCGACCACGGGCCCTCGATCGATCTGATGACCCGGTTCCAGACCGAGTACCCCCAGGTCTGGGCCGAGGACATCGCCGAGGACACGCTCGAGGACACGGCTGGCTGAGCCGTGAGGGCACGGCCCGCTGAGGCCCGAGGGCACGGCCGGCTGAGGCCCGAGGACGGAGCCGCTGCGGTTGCCCGCCTACGTTGGGCATCATGAAGATCTGGCGACTCACCGAACTCGGCGACCCTCTCGAGCAGCTGAGGTTGGTCGAGGAGGAGCCGCCCACGGTCGGCCCGGGTGAGGTGTCGATCGACGTCGAGGCGGTGGGCCTCGCGTTCCCCGACGTGCTGCAGTGCCGCGGGATGTACCAGGTGCCGTCGGGACCCGGCTTCGTGCCGGGTGGAGAGTCGTGCGGTGTCGTTGCCGAACTCGGAGACGGCGTCGAGGGCGTCTCCGTCGGCGATCGTGTCGTGTTCCTCGGCAGCGGTGGGCTGGCCGAGCGAGTCGTCATGCCGGCTGCGGGTCTCCATCGCGTTCCCGACGGCGTCTCCGCCGAGGTCGCGGCCGCGATCCCGATCAACTACTGCACCACGTTGTACGCGCTCCACCTTCGAGCCGGCCTCCAGGCGGGCGAGACCGTCCTCGTCACCGGTGCGGCCGGCGGCACCGGTACTGCGGCGATCGAACTCGCCAAGGCGGTGGGCGCGTCGGTCATCGCCGTCGCCGGGGGTGACGAGAAGGTCGAGTTGGCCCGACGGGTCGGCGCCGACACCGTGATCGACCATCGCGCCACACCCGACTGGGTCGACGCGGTGCGCGAGGCGTCGGGCGGCGGCGTCGACGTCGCCTACGACCCGGTCGGCGGCGACACGTTCCACCAGGTCCGCCGGTGCATGGGGTGGGACGGACGCCTCCTCGTGATCGGCTTCGTCGCCGGAATCCCCGAGGTCAAGACGAACCACGCGCTCCTGAAGAGCTACTCGATCGTCGGCGTGCACTGGGGTGCGTCGATCGCCAAGTTCCCTGGGTCGCTCGGCGAACAGATGTCGACGCTGCTGGCGATGGCCGCCGACGGCACCATCGACCCGCCCCTGTTCGACCCGACGTCGTTCGACCGGGCGGCGCAGGCGTTGCAGGATCTCGCCGACCGCAAGACCCACGGCAAGCTCGTGGTCACCGTCTCCGGATCCTGAGTCGGCATGCCCCGGTCGGGGGGCGGACGTTTGCGATGATGGCACCACGGCGGCGGATCTCCCGCCGACCGCCGCCCGTCGACCTCGAGGAGAACGTCTCGCATGAATCCCGTCCGACTGCTCGCTGCGCTCGCGGCGATCATCGTCGGGCTGGTGATCGTCCTGTTCGCCGTCGATGTGGGCGACGACGATGCGACGATCTCCATCGACGGCGGCGAGGCCGCCGGTTCGCGCGACGAGGCGACAGAGCCCGCCGGTGACGTCGACTCCGAGGGGTCCGACGTCGACCTGCCGGTCACCGGCCCGGCGGGCGACGACGAGGCGTCCGACGACCGCTCTGCGGATGAGTCCGACGTGACCCCCGGCGAGACCGTGCCGGCCGCCGATCCCACCACCACGGTCGCCGACACCACGACCACGTCGGCCGCTCCAGATCCCACGACGACGGTGCCG
>JBCDAK010000369.1:0-2275 GCA_039185545.1 Actinomycetota bacterium | reverse complement strand
TCCGCACCGAACCGCGACCCATCACCGATCGCCGCACGCATCTCGGCGCGCGTGTCACCCACGATCACCCCGATCTCACGGATCCCCGCGCCCACCATCGACTCGATCCCCCGGAACAAAATCGGCGTGTTCGCCACCGGAACCAACTGCTTGGCCCTCGTGTGCGTGATCGGACGCAGGCGCGTGCCGGCGCCCCCGGCGAGGATCAGAGCCTTCACGGCGGCGGAGTGTACGAGCCTCAGCCCTCGGGCTCGGCGGTCGACGGGAGCGGACCCTCGCCGGCGAAGTAGGCGATGATCGGCGCCGACTCGTCCTGGTTCACCCGCAGGATCGACTTGCCGTCGACCGTGTCACCGAAGACCGACAGGCTGTACGTGGTGAGCCCGCTCTCGAACGCTTTGCGCAGCGTGCCCGCGACCTCGAGCGGCTCCAGCGTCGGATCGAGCAGCAGCGACTCGCTCGTCGCTTCGATCAGCTCCGACGCGATGAACGGATCGGCCTGCAGCCGGGCAAGGGTCTGGTTGACGGTGGCCGAGATGAACCGCTGCTGGCGTTGGACCCGGCCGATGTCGGCGGTGCCGTCGGTGCGCCACTGGCCGTCCCGGAACTCCTGGTAGTTGCGGCTGCGCACGTAGGCGAGGGCCTGCTGTCCGTCGAGCCGGTTGAGGCCGGGCTGCTGATCGAGCCCGGAGCTGGTGTCACGGGTCGCGTAGAGGAACTCGAGTTCGACACCACCGATCTCGTCGACGAGTGTGGTGAATCCCTCGAAGTCGACGTCGACCACGTGATTGATCGGGATGTCGTAGTTGGCCGTGATCGTGGCGGCGAGCACGTCGGCGCCGCGGTTGTACGCGGAGTTGATCCGGTCCTGCGCGCCGGTGTCGGCGATGGTGACGAGGATGTCCCGGTTGAGGCTCAGCAGAGCGGCGCCCTCACCGTCTTCCTCCTGGCGGAGGATCATGATCGTGTCGCTGCGTCGCCCACTGACGTCGGACTCGGTGCCGACCGTGCCGGTGTCGTCGGCGAGGTCGAGTCCCTCCCGGGTGTCGGACCCGATGATGAGGTAGTTCACCGCAGGGCCGTCGACCGGCGTGAGGACCTCGCCAAGCAGGTCGATGCGCTCGGGATCGGAGAATTCGTCGAGCCGGCCCGCCGAGTTGGTCACCCGGTCGGCGGCGGTGATGACGCCGAACGCCCCGACCACGGTGATGGCCATCGCGAAGAGCAGCGCGAACGGAGCCGACGTGCGGGCGCGTCGCGACCGCTGAGGAGCGGGCTGCGGCGGTGGTGCCTGCGGCGGGGGTTGGTGGAACTGCGGCGGAAGTCCGCCGGGTCCCGCGGTCGGTTGCACCGCAGCGACGCTATTGCCCGGCGGTCGGCGATCGGTGGCAGGCGTGAGACGCGGAGCGGTCAGGTGTCACCCGGCGTCGATCGATCGCAGGTGCACGACGTCGCCCACGTCGACCCGGTGGCGTTCACCGTCGGCGACCACGATGAGACGACCCGCATCGACGTCGACCGCGTCACCGATCAGCGTCGATCCGCCGGCGAGTTCGACGCGGACCCGGCGACCGATGGTGCCGAGGTTCGCCCGGTACGCCTCGTCGACCGTCGCCGCCGGCGACGGCGCGTCGAGGAACTCGGCCAGCGAGGTCAGGATCCGGTCGCGGACCTGGCCGACCAGGTCGTCGACGCGGTCGCCGGTGGCGTCGACGTCGGGCGCGAGAGCGGCCCCCTCGGGCGGGGCCCACGTCACGTTCACGCCGATGCCGGCGACGACGACTCCGTCACCGGTGAGCTGTGCGAGGACCCCGGAGAGCTTGTGCCCGCCGCGCAGGAGGTCGTTCGGCCACTTCAGCTCGATCTCGCTCGGATCGTCCACGATCGTCCGAGCGGCGAGCAGGCTGGCGACGCCGAGCGCCCGTGTGGCGAGCGCCGGATCGACCGCCGGCCGATCGATCACGATCGACATCAGGAGGTTGCGTCCCGGAGGTGACGCCCAGTTTCGGTCGAGCCGGCCTCGACCGGCGACCTGGTGGCGGGCGACGAGGACATCTCCGTCGTGCGCTCGACCGTGTGCCAGGCGTCCGAGGAGCTCGTCGTTGGTGCTCCCGATCTCGTCGACGACCTCGATGGACCAGCGTGGACTCAAACCGGGTGTGGCCACTCCCCTACATTGACAGCCGTGTTCAAGAAGATCCTGATCGCCAACCGGGGCGAGATCGCCGTCCGGGTCATCCGCGCCGCCCGGGAGATGGGCATCGCCACGGTGGCC
>JBCDAK010000368.1:0-2296 GCA_039185545.1 Actinomycetota bacterium | reverse complement strand
CGGGCTCAGGATCCGACTCACCGACCACGTGCTCGGCCTCGACCACGGGTTCCATCGGCGCCACACGCCGGGCGAGCTGATCCAACGGATCGACGGCGACGTCACCGACGTGTCCGACTTCCTCGGCCGCGTCGTCCCGCGCATGGCGGGGGCGCTGTTCCTCGTCGTGGGGATGCTCGTCGTCCTCGTCGTGCTCGACTGGCGGATTGCGATCGGGATGGTCGTGTACGTCGCCCTCGCCGCGCTCGCCGTGGCGATCAACCGAGACCGCTCGGTGCTCGAAGCGAGCGACGAGCTCGGTGCGATGGCCCGGCTCTACGGCGGCATCGAGGAGCGTCTCAACGCCGTCGAGGATCTGCGCTCGAACGGCGCCGCGGACCACGCGATGTGGCGCTTCGTCGAGGACAGCACCGAGGCCATGGAGAGCTCGATCCGTCGCGAGCGCACCTTCCTCGGCATGTGGTGGATCGTGCGCAGCGTGGTCGTGGCCGGGTTCGCGATCGTGCTCATCGGAGGTGTGCTGCTCCTCGACCGCGACGCGATCACGCTCGGCACGGCATTCCTCCTCTTCCAGTACGTCCTCCTCGTGAGCCGTCCACTCGAAGAGGTCGTCCACGAGCTCGAGACGGTGCAGAAGGCGAGCGGTGCGATGGTGCGGGTGCTCGACCTGCTCGACGTGCGCACGACGCTCCCCGATCAGGGCGACGCCGAGCTGCCCGACGGAGCGCTCCGCCTGCGATTCGACCGCGTCGACTTCGACTACGGCGACGACCAGCCCGTCCTCCACGGCGTGTCGCTCGACGTCGCACCCGGACGCTCGGTCGGCGTGGTGGGCCGCACCGGCAGCGGGAAGACCACCTTGTCGAGACTCGTCCTCCGCCTCGTCGATCCGACCGCCGGAGCCGTCGAGTTGGGTGGCATCGATGCACGAGAGGTGCCGTTGGCGTCGATCCGCTCGCGGACCGCGCTCGTGCCCCAGGAGGTCGAGCTGTTCGCCGGCTCGATCCGCGACAACGTCACGCTCTTCGATCCGACGCCGTCGGACGAGGCCGTGATCGATGCGCTGCGTCGAGTCGGACTCGATCGGTTGGCCTCCACCGGCATCGACCGCCAGCTGGGCGCCGGTGGTACCGGCCTGTCCGCCGGCGAGGCGCAACTGCTGGCCCTCGCCCGAGTCTGGCTGCGCGATCCCGACCTCGTCGTGCTCGACGAAGCGACCGCACGGGTCGATCCGGCGACCGAGCGCCGACTCGAGGAGGCCATCCGGGAGCTGCGGGCGGATCGAACCGTCGTCGTGATCGCACACCGACTCTCGACGCTGCGCGTGATGGACGAGATCGTCGTCGTCGAGGCAGGCTGCGTGGTCGAGCACGGCGACCGGCTGTCGCTGCTCGGCGACGAGGACAGCCGGTTCGCCCGGCTGGTCCGGCTCGCGCTCGACGACGAGGAGCGGACCTCCTCCGACCCGAGACCGACCCCGGCGACCGCCGACGCCGACCACGTCGGGAGCGTCCGATGAACGTCTGGCGACTCTCGTGGCAGGTCAGCCAGCACCATCGCCGCTCGTTCTGGCTCGGATGGCTGCTGTTCGTGGTGTTCTTCACGTTGCCGGCGGCGATCGGGTGGATCCTCGCCCAGTGCTTCGATGCGCTCGAGCGAGGCGACACCGGCGCGGTCGTCTCGTGGGTCGTCGCGCTGGTCGTCGTCGAGGCGACCCGGATGGCGGTCGTCCACGCCGGCGCGATCGTCTTCACGCGGTGCTGGGTCCACATGCAGTCGTTCCTGCGCGCTAACCTCCTCGCCGCGCAGATGTCGAGCGGCGGCCCCGAGGCCGGTCGACCCGTCGCGTCGGCTGGTGAGGCGATCACCCACTTCCGAGACGACACCGAAGATGTCGCTCAGCTCGTCGACGGGATGATCGACGTGTCGGGTGCGGTCACGTTCACGGTGGTCGCCGCCTTCGTGTTGGGCTCGGCCGACGCCGGCGCCGCCGCCGTCCTGATCGCACCGTTGATCGCGATCGCCGCATTGACCCGCGTGCTCGACACGCGGATCAAGGCCGCGCGCGCCGCCGATCGTGCGGCGACGAGCGACGTGACCGGATTCGTCGGCGACGTGATGGCCGGGTCGACCACCGTGCGAGTCAACCACGCCGTCGAGCCGGTCCTCGTGCGCCTCCGGTCGCTCGTCGACGTCCGCCGGGAAACCGCCGTCAGGGACCGCGTCCTCGACGAGGGTGTCCAGGCGTTCAGTCGCGGCGCGGCCGACGTCGGTCTCGGCCTGGTCCTGCTCGTGG
>JBCDAK010000367.1:0-2313 GCA_039185545.1 Actinomycetota bacterium | reverse complement strand
GCGTCGACTTCCCCGACCCCGCCTCCCCCCCCACCCCCACCCTCTGCCCGGCGGGTATCGTGAGCTCGACGCCGTCGACCGTCGGGGGCGCGTCCGCGGAGTACCGGAACGCCACCGCTCGAGCGACGACCTCGGCACCGGTCATTTCGGCCCCGTCCGCGTCGACATCGCCGGTGGAACGCTCGAGACCGCTCGGACTCCGGAGTGCCCCGCCGTTCGACGGGTCTCGGGCGACGCCGTCGGTCAGCTGGAGGAGCCGGGCGACGTTGGCTCGGGCCTGCTGGATGCCCGAGTACTGCTGGGTCAGGCTGTCGATCGGCTCGAAGAGTTGGCGCGTGGCCACCGCGAACGTGGCGACGACGCCGACGCTGATCGATCCATCCGACGCCAGCACCCCGCCCACCACGACCACGACGGCGAGAGCGACGAGCTTGCCGAACTCGAGCGGCGAGAGCCGGTTGTCGACGCGGAGCGCCGTCACCGCGCGTTCCATCAGCACCTCGTCGATCTTCTCCGCCCGGTCGAGGATCGTCGTCTCGACGCCGAGCCCCGCCAGCGTCGGGCGCGCGGCGATGCCCTCGCTCACCAGCGCCGTCATCTCGGCGATGCTGTCGGCGCGGGCGGCGTACACGCCGGCGGCGACAGATCGGAATCGGTGGATCGAGATCGCCACGAACGGGAGGTACACGAGGAGCACGAGCGACAGCCGCCACGAGAGCGCGCCCAGGACGGTGACGGCGACCACGAGGAACACCACGGCGTTCGCCACCGTGGGGCCGCTGGTGCGCACGAAGCCGGTGAGCGCCTGCACGTCGGTCGTCGCTCGCGCCGTGAGCTGACCGGTCTCGTGCTGATCGAAGAAGCGCAGCGGCTGCGCGAAGATCGCCTCGGCGGCGCGATTGCGGAGCGACTCGAGGATCCGCTCCCCCGTGCCCGCTTGCACGCGGAACCGAATCTGTTCGGCCACCCACTGACCCAAGGTCGCCACGGCGAGGACGATCGCCGTGACGGCCAGCTCACGCCGGTCGGCCGAATCGACGGCGTCGATGGCCCGGCCGACGAGCACCGGCACGGCGAGAGCGAGGGCGCTCACGACCGCGGAGGCGAGCACCGACGCCGCCAGCCGCCACCGGTGCTCCCGCACGAGCGGCCACGCCCGCCTCAGGGCTCGGTGCTGGTCGGGGTCGTCGGTCAGCCGGAGCACCGACGACCGCCCCTCGCGCGCCGAATCGGTCACGAGGGACCTCCCTCAGCCTCGTCGGCACTGGCCACGGCTCCGGCGACGGGTCGAGCCACGGCGAACCGCGTCATGTCGACGACCGTGTCGGCGGCGGCTGCGGGCGCGTCCCGATGCGTCGTCAGCACGATCGTGATGCCCGCCGTGAGGGAACGCAGCGACGTGAGGACGGCCGCCTCGACGTCTTCATCGAGTGCCGACGTTGCGTCGTCGAGCAGGAGCAACGGCGGCCGTCGAAGGATCGCCGACGCCAGCGCGAGTCGTTGACGTTGTCCGCCCGACACCGTGCGACCGCGCTCCCCGATCCGCCCGTCGAGTCCTCCGAGGTCGTCGACCAAGCCACCCAGGGCGAGTGAGTCCAAGACGCCCCGGACCTCAGCGTCGGTCGCCTCCGGCGCACCCCTGCGAACGACGTCGCCGATCGTCCCGGTGAGCGGAGCCGGATGCTGTGGCACGAGTGCGACGGCACCGGCGCGCGCGGGCCACTCGAGGTCGCTGACGTCCGTCCCGTCGAGGGAGATCGTGCCCGCCGTCGTTCGGAGATCACCCGAGATCGTTCGGAGCAGGCTCGACTTCCCCGAGCCGATCGCCCCGACGAGCACCACCCACTCTCCTGGTCGCGCGACGAAGGACGCACCCTCCACGATCGAGTGTCCGCCTCGTTCCACACCGACGGAGTCGACGACGAGCTCGGTCCCGCTCAGAGCGGACGGCGCAACACGATCACGATCCCCGTTCGTCGTCGGCGGCGAGCACTCGACGCCGGCTATCGACGCCGGGTGCGGCGGAAGTGCGAGCACGATGCTGAGCCGCTGAGCGGCGGCGAGCGCAGTGCCCCGCAATGCCAGGCGAGCGGTCAGGAGCGCGGTGGCGGACGCCAGGAGACCCATCCATCCCGTGAAGGCGACGAGCTGGCCGACGCTCACGTCGCCGTCGATGTGGAACGAGGCGGACGCCCGATCGTGGAGGGTGCGTCCTTCGTCGCGCGACCAGGAGAGTGGGTGGTGCTCGTCGGGGCGATCGGCTCGGGGAAGTCGAGCCTGCTCCGAACGATCTCGGGTGATCTCCGAACGACG
>JBCDAK010000366.1:0-2361 GCA_039185545.1 Actinomycetota bacterium | reverse complement strand
GTCGATCACGAGGTCGGGAGGGGAATCGGTCGACACCATTGAGTATGCAGTGTATACAGAACTGATGCACCGATCGACGATCACCGACATCACGGCCCGCACCATCGTCGCGGGTGCCATGGTCGGCCACGGTCTCCAGAAGCTCGTCACCTGGCGCGACTGGCCCGGTCCGCGCCGGTCCGGCGAGATCCTGCGGGAGGAGGGCCTGGGCGGCGGGACGGCGACGGCGGTGGTCGCCGGGGTGGTGCAGGTCGGAGCGGCTGCGCTGATGGTGGCCGCTCCGAGGTCGTGGCTCGGGCCGACGGCCGCCGCCGGCACGATGATCGTCGCCAGCGGTATAAAGGCGCGCAACGGCTATTGGAGCCAGCATGACGGTGCCGAGTACCCGCTCATGCTCGCCGCGCTCGGCACGGCCCTCGCCGTCGCCGACGAGGTGACGCCACTCGGCACGTGGCGGGCGATCAGCGGGGGAGCGGCGTCGTGAGCACCACGGTCGTCATCGTCGCCCTCGCCGCCGTGGTCGTGGGCGCGCTGCTGAAGAGCGTCAGCGGGCTGGGGCTCCCACTCGTGGCCATCCCGGCCATCACGGCCGCGGCCGACATCGAGACCGCGGTCGCGGTCACGGCGCTGCCGAACCTCGCGCTCAACGCGGCGCTCGCGTGGTCGGAGCGAGCGAGCTGGAGCGACACCCGAGACTTGCCGATCCTCGGTGCGGCCGGATTCGTCGGCGCCATCGCCGGAACGCTGATCCTCGTGTCGGTCCCCGACGAACCGCTCATCGTCCTGCTCGTCGTCGTCGTCGCCGTGTACGTGGCGACGTACTTCGCGAAGCCCGACTTCTCGGTGCCGGCCGATCGGTCACGGCGACTCGCACCGGCGGTGGGCACCGTCGCGGGTGCGCTCCAAGGTGCCGTCGGGATCTCGGGGCCGGTCGTGGCGTCGTGGATCCACAGCTACCGCCTCCCCCGCAGTGCGCACATCCTTTCGGTCACCACCCTCTTCGCCGTCGCCGGGTTCGCTCAGCTCCCCACGCTCGTGCTCAGCGACGAGATGGACGGTCGGTGGACGGTGGCGCTCCTCGCCTGCATCCCGGCGCTCGCGACGATCCCGGTCGGTTCGCGTCTGCGCAACGCGCTGAGCTCGGAGGGGTTCGACCGAGTCGTCGTCGCCACCCTCGCCGTCTCGGTGGTCGCACTGGCGGTCGAGACCTTCGTCTGACCCGACCCCACCCGTCGATGACCGCACGGTGCGCAGATCGAGCAGATCGGGAACGCCGGCTGTCATCCGGGTGAACGGCACGAACGTTTCCACCGACGTTCGTTCGCGCGTCGACTTCACCTCATCTCCGGTTCAGTCCGGTCGCGTACAACGACGGGCCGTGAACAAGAACCGCACCCCCCGCCGACTCCACTCGGCCATCGCTGCCGTCTCGATCCTCGGGTTGGTCACCGCCGCCTGTGGATCGGACGACGACGAGGCCGACGCACCCGCCGACGACGAGGCAGAAGCCGCCACCGACGAGGCCCCCGCCGAGGACGAGACCACCGACGAGGCTCCTGCCGAGGACGACGCTCCCGCAGAGGAGCCGGCCGACGATCGGGCCGACTGGCCCTCGACCCTGAGCTTCGCCGCCGTCCCGGCGGAGAACGCCGAGGACATCAGCGCCTACGTCTCCCCGCAGATCATCGGCGACGAACTCGGCGTCGAGATCGACTTCGTCCAGGCCGCCGACTACGCCGGCGTGATCGAGGGCATGGTCGCCGAGCGCGTGGACCTCGGAGCCTTCGGTGGCTTCTCGTACGTCATCGCGACGGGCGCCGGCGCCGACATCGACGTCGTCGGTCTCTGGTCGTCGGAGACACCCGACGGCCTCGGCGATTACCGGTCGTACCTCGTGACGCCGGTCGGCTCCGACATCCGCGAACCGTCCGACCTCGCCGGTCGCCGCGTCTGCTTCGTCGACCCGGGCTCCACCTCGGGCTTCCTGTTCCCGTCGGCGGCGCTTCTGTCGGAGGGACTCGACCCGAGCGAGACGTCGACCGACATCGACTCGATCTTCGCCGGCGGCCACGACGCCTCGGCCATCGCCGTCGCCAACGGCGACTGCGACGCCGGCTTCGCCTACGACACGATGCTCACCGAGCAGCTCATCGAGTCCGGTGACATCGCCGGCGTCATCGACTCGACCGGTGAGGGCGAGGACGTCAACCCGGACTCCGCCGACCTCGACATCATCTGGAAGTCGACGCCGATCGCCGCACCGCCGCTCGCCGCCGGCAACTGGCTGCCGCAGTCGATGCTCGACGAGATCGAGGAGATCGTCACCACGACGGTGAACGTCGACTGGGCCGTCGAGAACGG
>JBCDAK010000365.1:0-2385 GCA_039185545.1 Actinomycetota bacterium | reverse complement strand
GGGGTCGACGGAACAATGCGTCAGTTCGACGAGCTGACGGCGAGGAGTTCGTTGGCCGAGTCGTTCATGCGAGCCATGACGACCGACTGCTCCTCGACGGCGGCGGCGACCGAGCTGGCCTCGTTCGACACCTCGGTGACCGAGTCGGTGATCGACTGGATCGTCGTGACGACGTCGCCGATCTCGCTCTGGATGCGCTCGATGCTGCTGCGGATGTCTCCGGCTGCCTCGCTCGTCTGGGTCGCGAGCACCTTCACCTCGTTCGCGACGACGGCGAATCCGCGGCCGGCTTCACCGGCCCGCGCCGCCTCGATCGTCGCGTTGAGGGCCAGGAGGTTCGTCTGCTCGGACAGACCCTGGATGAGGTCGATGACCCGTCCGATCGCGTTGCTGGCGTCGTCGAGTTGGGCGACGCAGTCGGACGCGCCCGACGCATCGGTCTCGGCGGTCTGAGCGAGCGATGCCGTTCGGCTCACGGTCTGCGCGATCTCGTTGATCGCCTGGCTCATCTCGGTGACGCTCTCGGCGATCGACCGACCGACTCGCTCGGACTCCTCCTGGGTGTGGAGCTCGTCGGTGACGTCGACCGCGGCCTTGGTCACGCGGATCACCTCGCCGCCGGGTCCGAACACGGGCGTGTAGGCGCCTCGGAGCCAGATCATCCGCCCTGTCGAGTCGACGCGGCGGAACACTCCGCTGTAGCTCTCGCCGGAGGCCAGCTGGCTCCACATGGAGCGGTACTCCGCGGTGTCGGCGTCGCCGTCGGGCATGAAGATCCGGTGGTGCTGGCCGACGATCTCGCCGAGTCGGTACCCGACGGTCTGGCAGAACAGGTCGTTGGCCTCGAGCAGCGTCCCGTCAGGCAGGAAGTCGACGACGGCCTGCGAACGGTTGATGATCGCCCGTCGGGCCTCGCGCTGCTCGGTGACGTCGCTCGCGACCTTGACGACCCGCTCGACGCGGCCCGACTCGTCGGTCACCGGGTAGTACGTGGCCTGGATCCAGATGTCGGAGCCGTCCTTCTTGACCCTGCGGAACTCGGCCGTGTGGTGCTCGCCGGCTCCGAGGCGCTCCCAGAACCTCGCGTACTGGTCGGACTTCGCCTCCACCGGGTCGATGAAGATCCGGTGGTGAGCTCCCCCCAGCTCGTGGGCGAGGTACCCCATCGCCGAGAGGAAGTTCTGGTTGGCGCGGAGGATCGTGCCGTCGGGCTCGAACTCGATGATCGCCTGTGACTGATCGAGTGCGTTGATGAAGCGAGCCGACCGATCGTCGCCGATCCCGTCAGCATCGTGTTCCAGCAGATCGGCGGAGCCGGCGGAGGCGGATCGGTGTCGGCGGTGATTCCTCATGTGTGAGAGCTTTCTCCAGTTCGTCGGTGAGAGGCACTTGACGGGACACAGACACATCGGTGTGCGCCCGCCCGACCTTGAGGTGGTGCGGAAGACGTCAGACTGCTGACACTCGTTCCGTCGGATCGACGGTCCGACGAGCGACGGGGCGAGTACCCTGGCCGACGTGGCGGCGACGACCGAGATGTCGGTTCCCACCCGCCGGCGGTATGCCCGGGGGGAGGGCGACCGCCTCCGGGTCGACCTGCTCGACGCCGCCGCGGAGTTGATGGCCGAGACGGGCACGGTCGAGGGCACGTCGCTGAGGGCCGTGGCCCGACGGGTCGGTGTCTCGCCCACCGCCGTGTACAAGCACTTCGACGATCACGGTCAGCTGCTCGCTGCGGCGACCGATCACTGTTGGACGAACTTCTCGACTGCGTTGGCCGAGGCCGGCGAGCGCGGCGACACGCCGTTCGAGGCGTTCCGGCTCATGGGTGAGGCCTACGTTCGATTCGCGCTCGAACAGCAGGGCCAGTACCGCATCCTCTTCTCGAACCGCATCCACATCGAGGGGTACGAGAAGTCGATCGGTGAGACCGCCTACGAGGGCCTGTACGAGTTGATCGTCAAGATGTTGACCGAGCTGGACGATGATCGAGATCCGTGGTTCGTCGCAGCACAAGTCCACACCTGGATGCACGGGATCGTCGACCTGTGGGGCAACCACCCGAGTGCCGATTGGCCGTCGGTTCCCGCGATGCTCGAGGGTCTGTCGACTGCGCTTCGCCTCACACCACCCGACGTCGACGCTCCCGCCTGACGGGAGCGCTCGCTCGGCGGCTTCGTCACCTGACCACGGTCGCCGGCGGCCTCGTCGTGGTGCTGGTCGGGGTCACGTTCGTCACGACGTCGACCGTCGCCCGGCCCCTTGATGACCGGATCGACGGGTCCGCCGTGGCGGCGAATCGGGCCGAGCGTCGCATCGAGCCGGTCGGTGCCGGTGGACCGACGCCGGCACTCCCCGACATCGCGCCGGGGACCTACGTGTTCG
>JBCDAK010000364.1:0-2416 GCA_039185545.1 Actinomycetota bacterium | reverse complement strand
CGGCCTGCGTTCTCCATCATCTGGATCAGTTCGATCTGCAGGTCGTCGATCATCACCCGGTCGACCTCGATCATCTCCTCGGTCGTGATCGCGGCGGCGTCGTCGGCCACCCAGGACACCGCCGCCACGCGGCCGGGATCGAGTTCGCTCATCCCGCGAGTCTGACCGCGAACATGCGACGCTGAGCCGATGCCCGGCCACCTGGTGCTCGTCCGACACGGCGAGACGGCGTGGTCGCGGACGGGCCGACACACGGGGCGGACCGACATCCCGTTGACCGACGACGGCAGGGCGGAAGCGGCGTCGGTCGCCCCCACCCTCGTCGGTTGGAGCATCGGCGCGGCCGTCACCAGCCCGCTGACCCGGGCGAAGGAGACCGCCGAGATCGCCGGTTTCCCGTGCGGTCTCGCGGTCGACGACCAGCTCGTCGAGTGGGACTACGGACAGCTCGAGGGACTGACGCAGGCCGAGATCGTCGAGCGTCGGCCCGGGTTCTCCAAGTGGCACGATCCGGTCCCGCTCGGCGAGTCGCCCGACGAGGTCGGCGAACGCGCCGACGACGTCATCCGTCGCTGGGCGCCGGCCCCGGACGGACCCGACGTCGTGCTCTTCGCCCACGGCCACCTGCTCGCGATCCTCGCCGCCCGGTGGACGGGTCTTCCAGCGGTGGAGGGCCGGCGCTTCCCGCTCGAGACCGCCACGCTCACGGTGCTCGGAACCAAGCGGAACGATCGCGTGATCCGTCGACTCAACCACCGATGTGGTCTCCCGCTCCCGGAGCGCCCTGCCGAACGAGCCGAAGCCGACCGCTGAGGGCCGAGATGCCTCGGGCTCGCTGACACGCCTGCGCTCACCGGCGCCTGACAGCATCGGTGCATGACCACGACCGACGATCCGATCGTGGCGCGCACGCCTCGCTCACGACCGGTCCCCGATCCCACCGTGGCGGCGCGTCCGACCGTGGTCCACCGACCGGCACCATCCGGCCCGCATCCGATCGATGCCGACCGCTACGTGTCGGCCGCATGGCTCCGACGTGAGTTCGACGAACTGTTCCCCGAGCAGTGGCTGTTCGCAGGTCTCGCTCGCGACCTCGCCGAGCCGGGTGACTACTTCGTGTTCGAGATCGGCGACGAGTCGATCCTGGTCACGCGCGACGGCGAGCTGCGGGCGTTCCACAACGTCTGCCAGCATCGCGGCGCCAAGGTCATCGTGAACCGGGCGGGGTGGGTCCGAGACTTCGTGTGCCCGTATCACGGCTGGACCTACGACCACGGCGGACGGCTCGTGGTGGTGCCCGACGCCGAGCGGTTCACGCCGCCGGTCGACTGTGAGAGTCGAAGCCTTCGACCTGTCCGAGTCGACGCGCTCGGAGACCTGGTGTTCGTGTGTCTGAGCCCGTCGACCCCACCGCTCGCCGAATACCTGGGCGACGTCGGCGATCTGATCTCGCCCTACGACGTCGCGGGCATGGCCCTCGTGGGTGACCAGACGGTGCACCTCGACGCCAACTGGAAGGCGGTGTTCGACAACTTCGGCGAGCTGTACCACGTCGAGCACATCCACCCTCAACACGCCGAGGTCTTCGACTGTCCGACCGCTCAGATCCACCTGTTCGATCGCGGACACACCGGCGTCGTGATCGACGGTCACGTCGTCAACACGCGACTCCCGATCGACGACGACCCGACGCTGTACATGGCGATGGCACTCCGACGGTACGGGATCGATCCCGATGACTACCGCGGTCGGATCCTCGACGTTCGAGACGACGTCCAACGGCTTCGACGAGAGCACGGACCGCGCCTCGGATACGACTACTCAGCGATGACCGACGAGCGGCTCAGCGACATCGAGCAGTACAACATGTTCCCCAACACGATGATCACGCTGATGCCCGACGACGCGCTGATCATGCGGGCCCGCCCACATCCCACCGACCCCAACCAGTGCTGGTGGGACAAGTTCACGCTCCATCGACAACCGGACCCCACCGTCGCACATCGTGCGGGTGTCGACTTCGAACCGCACCCCGCCGACGACCGGTGGCCGAGCGACGTCCCCGTCGGATCCCGGGTCGCCCACGACTCGTTCGTCCAGGACGACATCATCGACGGCCGCAAGTCGATGACGATCACGATCGATCAGGACGTCCACTTGATCCGGGATGTGCAAGCGGGGATGCGATCACGCGGTTTCGACACGGCGGTGCTGTGCGACGACGAGGTGCGCGTCCAGCACTTCCACGACTGGCTGACGCACCTCCTGGCCTGATGGTCAGCGCGGTTTGGCGCCGCCGCCGACGCGGACGATCTCGCCGCTCACCCAGCTCGCCGCCTCGGACGAGAGGTACACCGCTGCCGCGCCGATGTCCTGCGGCGTACCGAGTCGGCCGAGTGGGATGTTCCACTCGTCG
>JBCDAK010000363.1:0-2430 GCA_039185545.1 Actinomycetota bacterium | reverse complement strand
CATCGAGCTCGCCGAGGACGAGGAGGTCTTCATGGTCGTCGGCCGGCTCCGCGACGACCAGGTGCTGTGCTTCACCGAACAGTACGACACCGCGGCGTTCGTGCCGCTCGGCATGACCGACGAACGAGTCGAACGCTCGACCGCGCCGTACGCGTCGCTCTCGGGCCGGTCCGAGCTGCGGATCGTCAACTTCGTCGAGGCGATGGAGGCGACGGGTGCGTTCGAGGGCGCCACGATCGGCGTGACCGGGACCGCCGACGCGAACGAGGCCAACTACGAGATCGTCGTCGCGGCGCTCGAAGAGCGCGGATACGAACCGGTCGGCGTCCTCGTCGGCGGCAGCGGTGACGACCTCGGTGAGACCGCTCGCACCCAGGAGGTCGCGTACGAGCGCCTCGAGGCAGCCGACGTCGACGTCGTCATCACCACGTCCGGTGTGGCGCTGGAGCTCTTCAACGCCTTCGAACTCAACTTCGAGCCCGATCAGTGGATGTTCGCCACCGCGATCACCGGGCGAGCGTTCGCCGACGCCGGTGTGCCCTGGGAGTTCGTCGATGGCGCGCTGTCGGCCACGATCTCGCCGGTCGGCACCTCGCTCCAGCCCGGGCTGGCCGACGATCCGGCCACCGCCGAGTGCGTCGACGATCTCGTCGCCCGCACCGACGCCGGCGTCGTCTACGACCTCGACGCCGAGGTCAACGACCTCACCACCGCCCTGTTCGCCTGCGGGCTCGCCGAGATCGTCGAGGCCGCCTTCGCCGGCGCCGGACCCAACCCGACGAACGAGTCGCTGCAAGAGGCGATCGAGGCCATCGGCACGATCGACCTGCCGGCCTACGGCACGGCCACCTTCGGCCCCGGCGATCAGGGCGGGGTCGACGAGGTGTTCACGGTGCGGTTCGACTCCGCGACTGGCGTCTACGACGTGGTCGAGTGATGCCCGTCGCGCAGGACGATCCGATGCGGTGCGGCCTGTCGTGGGCCACCAAGGTCTGCGCGTCCGGAGCCGTCCACACCGGACGTGATCCGGCCCGGACGTTCCTCGAGAGCTGCAACTGGATGGCGGCGTCCGACGACGCCGTGCACGCTGCCATCGTCGACCGCGACCCGGGAGCGCTGATGTCGTTGCGTCCGGAGATCGAGGTCGATCCCGACGCCGAACGATGGACGTTCCACCTCGACGGGGTCACTGCGCACGCCCGCCGATTCGGTGACCAGGGCGTGGCCGTCGTCGCTGACCCCGACGAGGAGGCTCGCTTCGCCCCGGTCGCCGTGCCGCGTGACGGTCGCTCCGGCGGTGCGACGCCACTCGACGTCGACGGTGTCACCGCCGAACCCGGCGTCACGGGTGCCGACGTCGGGTTGCTCGCCGAGGCCGAGGAGCTGGCGTTCGCTCGTCGCGAGCAGATGACCAACGCCCTGGTCGTCCTGCACCGCGGCGAGCTGATCGTCGAGCGGTACCGAGACCCGTTCGACGCCGAGACCCGATTCGAGTCGTGGTCGATGGGCAAGACCATCGCCGCGACGCTGTTCGGTGTCGCCGAGCACGCCGGACTCGTCGACCTCGACGAAAGTGATCTGTTCGGCGACTGGGCCGCCGACGATCGTCGCCACGTCCGCGCTCGCGACCTGTTGAACATGGCCAGCGGTCTCGCGTTCAGCGGGAGCTACGGAGCCACCGAGGATCACTCCCGTAAGCGCGACGACGACGGGCGGTTCCTCGATCACATCTACGTGTACGCCGGCGGTGTCGATGCCCACTCGTTCTGCGTCGACAAGCCGGCCGACGATCCGCCGGGAACGGCCGGTCGGTACCGCAACTGCGATCCGATCCTCACCATGGGACTGCTGCGTGAGCGGGCGGTCGACGGCGACGTCCAGCAGTTCCTCACGTGGCCGTACGAGCAGCTGCTCAACCGCATCGATGCGACCGGGATGGTCCTCGAGACCGACCCGTTCGGGCAGTTCCTCATCTCGGGCCACGACTACGGCCGGGCGCGCGACTGGGCGCGGATCGGGCAGTTGCACCTCCAGCGAGGTGCCTGGGGCGGCGAGCAGCTGTTCAGCGAGGAGTTCGCCGATTTCGTGCGCACGCCCGCACGCCACGCCTGGGGTGACCGATCCGCCTACGGCGGGTTCGCCTACCTCAACGCCGATCGCATCATCCCGGGCGTCCCCGACGACGCGATCATCATGTCGGGTGGTGGTCGTCAGCGGACCGTCGTCGTGCCGTCGCTCGACCTCGTCATCGTCCGACTCGGCCACATCAACGGGCAGGTGTTCGGCCTCGCCGACACCCTCGACGAGGTCTTCTCCCGCATCTGCGCGGCGGTGCGGTGAAGGTCTTCGTATCGGCCGATCTCGAGGGGATCGGCGGTGTGGTGTCGTGGGAGCAGACCCTGCCCGATCGCGACGGCTACGCCCAAGCGT
>JBCDAK010000362.1:0-2488 GCA_039185545.1 Actinomycetota bacterium | reverse complement strand
CTTCACCGCAGCGAGCCGACGGAGCGTCAGCGGCGACGCACCGGTGGCGAGAAGGATCGCCCGCTCCTCTCTCGACTCGGTCGCGGCGAGGGAGAGGCCGATCGCCACCACGAGCAGGGTCAGAGCGAGAGCCACGGCGAGCGTGATGCCCGCGAGGACGAGCTGTGATGTCGACTCGTTCGGGGACGGGGCGAACACGCTCCAGTAGCCATCGAGCACGATCTGCTCGTTGCCCGCGGAGCGAGCGTCGACCGTCGATGGATCCTCGCCGGGAAGCAGGAACGCCGAGTCGTTCACCGGCTCGAACGGGCTGAACGAGTGGATCCGGGCCCGCTCGTCGAGGGTCAAGGGCGTCGACCGCTCGTAGAGATATCGAACGGGCTCCATCACGAGTTCCCGCGCCGTCGCTTCTCGCTCGGAAATCAGTCCACCGATGCCGAGCTGCGACGCCCGGCGCGCAGCGAGGGTCAGACCGTCGCTGAGTTCTCCGGGAACGACGGCGTCCGACGCATCGAGCGCGATCTCCACGGGTTCACCCGAGGTCGTCACGCCGAGCGCCCCGACGTCTCCCCAGGGTGTCGCCGTGAGCGCGGCACCGCCGTCGAGCGCTGCTCGCGCCTCGTCGCCGACGCCGAGGAAGTCGAGAAGGCGTTCGTCGGCGAGAGCGAGCCGGTGGCCGGATCCGACGAAGCCGGCCGATCGGATCTCGAGCGGATTCACGCCGCCCATCACGGCGTCGATCGCGTCGCTGATCTCGACCGGAACGGCGGTGGGCGTCACGAGATCGACCAGAGGTCCGTCGCGGAACACCAGGTCGGGCCGCCCGCTGACCGGATCGACGCCCGTTTCGCGTTCGCGGTCGAAGACCTCGCGCTGGAAGTCGAGATGCACCGTGTTGAAGGCGTAGATCCCGGTTCCGGTCTCGCTGTCCCGTGCGTCGACGCTCGCCCCGGCGGTCAACGCCGCGGTCCCGATCGCCATGACCGTCGCGATCGACGTGACGATGGCCGCCGATCGTCCGCGAGTGCGGGCGAGGCTCCGCACCGCGAGGCGGCCCGACCCCCGCAGTCGGTCGGCGAGCCGGCCGACGAGGTGCACCACGATCGGCGAGCAACACACCATGCCGAACAGGATCCCGAGACCGCCGACGATCCCAGCGAGCGCGACGAAGACCCCCGAGCTGTCACTGGCCACGTCGGTCGTCACGACGCCGAGGAGGATCAGCCATCCGCCGACGAAGAGGGAGACGCCCGTCGGCGCCATCCAACCAGGCGGATCGGACACGGGACGGCGGCCCGAGAGGGCGGCGAGGACCGGCATCCGCGAAGTCGATCGAGCGGGTACGAGCGCGGCGATCGTCCCCGCCACGGTCGCCGTGGCGGCGATCACCACCAGGTCCCACGGTCGGACGTCGAGTCCGTCGATCCGGCGATCGAGCACCTCCTCGACGATCGGCTGCCCGATCGCCGAGAGCACGATCCCGACACCGACGCCGAGGATCGCGGCGACGAGCGCCGTGATGGTTCCCTGGAGGCCGAGCACTCGTCGGATCAACCGGTGAGGAGCGCCGTTCGCCGAGAGCTGGCCGACCGTCACGAGTTGTCGACGTGCGCTGACGGCGAATGCTGCGGCGATGACGATCCCCAGTGCTGCGAACAGGACCACCGACGCGGCCCAGGCGACGATCAGCAGCTCTGGCTCGGGCTGTCCGCCGCCACTCGACCACCTCTCGACGAGCCACCTCGACTCCAAGTGGAAGGCCGCAGAGGGCGGCAGCGACGAGTTCGGGCGTGCGGCACCGACCGCTGCGAGCTCGCGGCTCGCCTCGACCGGGTCGACGCCGTCGGGAAAGGTGATGAGTTGATTGACCTGGAGTTGACCCGGTCGAACGATGTTGCGATCGATGTCGTCGAGGATCAGGAACTGGGCGCTCAGCCGATCGATGTTCTCCACGACGCCGACGACGTCGAGCGTCATGTCCGGATTCGTCAGGTCGAGAACGTCTCCGACACCCAACCCCGAGACGGACGCGACCTCTCGACTGATCGCCACCTCGCCGGCGCTGCCGGGCGCACGGCCGTCGATGAGGTCGTACCCGACACCGGCGCCCAGCTCGTCGAGCGGCACGTCGGTGAACTCGACCGAGTTGTTGCCGTCGAGCCCGATGTCCGGGATCGGGCTGTACACGGAGTCGAACTCGACGACGGTCGATCCTGCGGGCAAGTCGACCTCATCCATCGTGACGGGCTCGACGCCCGGCGGTGAGTCGAGCTCGAACGGAAAGCCTCCGACGAGCACGACGTCGGCAGACCCGAGGCGCCGTTCCCATCCGTCGACTCCCGAGACGACCTGCGAACGCGCGATGACGATCCCCCTCGTCATAGCCGCGACCGGGACGAGAACCAGCAGCATCACCAGCACCGTCCGCCCACGACGCCGGAACGACACACGTCGGGCGATCCTGAACGCGAGTCGCCCACCGCTGGCG
>JBCDAK010000361.1:0-2507 GCA_039185545.1 Actinomycetota bacterium | reverse complement strand
GCCCACAGCGCCGGCCGAACCGGTGGTGCCGGTGAACGGCGCACCAGGGGTCGCGCCGGCAGCCGTCGCGGAGCCCGGGTCGTCGGCCGGGGGGATCGGGGTGCCGCCGTCGCGGCGGGTGAGTGCGGCCTGATAGGCCTCGCCGAAGGCGTCGAACTCGGCGGTCGATCCGAGTGAGCGTTGTGCGGTCGCGCCGGCGTCCGCCGACGCGCCCAGCGACGCGATGCGAGAACGAACGGTGTCGAGACCGACTGGGTCCATCGCGCAGCGGTCGTCAGGCGACGGGAGCGGGACGGCCGATCTTCGAGACGACCATCGGGTGCTGGAGCTTGGCGAGTGCCTTGCCCTCGATCTGCCGGATCGCTTCCCGGGACAGTCCGAGCAGGTCGCCGATCTCGTTCAGCTTGTCGATCGGCTCACCGTCGAGACCGAACCGGCGGACGACGACGAACAGCTCCCGGGAGTCGAGCGCCCGCAGGGCGAACTCCTGGAGGCCGGCGAGGGTCATGCCGGAGATGACCGCCTCGTCGGGACGGGGTCCGTCGCTGGTGATCTCGTGGTCGCCCTCGAGGTCGTCGTCCGAGTGGGCGGCGCCGTTCGGGGTGTCCGAGATCGAGTCGAGCCGGGGCGGATCGAGGACCCGCTTCACCTGGGCGACCGTCACGTCGGCCGCGGCGGCGATCTCCTCGAAGGACGGCTCGTACGAGTCGTCGATCGACCGGAGCTGGCGCTGTGTCCGGAGGATCAGCGGTCGCTTCTCGAAGTCGCCGTGGTTGAGGTTCGGATGGTCGCGATCGCGCACGGCCCGGAGGACTTCGCGCTGGATCGGCTTGAACGCCCACTGGCCGAAGGGGCCACGGTCGGGTTCGTACGAGTCGACGGCCCGCATCAGGCCGAGCAGGCCGGCCGCCTCGAATTCGGCGCGGGCGTCGGCGTTGGCGGCACCGCCGAAGCGGCGGGTGTACGAACGGACCAGACCGAGGTTCGAGGAGACGATCTCGTCGGTGAGCTCGTCGAGACGCCGCTGGAGCCGGCGGAGGCGGGATCGGGTCGTCGCGTCGCTGGTCGTGCTGTCGCCACCCGTGGCAGCGATCCGCTCGAGACGGGCGATGCGATCGCGGAGCTCGTGGCGCTCGGCGAAGAGCCGTGCATTGACGTCACGGTGCGTGGTGCCCTGAGCGGCCTCATCGCCGGCGTCGTTGCCCGCAGCACCGGTCGCGAGGTGGGCGGTGTCGACGTGACGTCGAGACACGACGGCTGCGGCGTCGGTCGCCGCCGTCTCCTTCGTCTCGGCCCGCTCGGCCAACGTCGTCGTGATTGCCATCTGGCGATCTCCTTCTCCTCGTCACCCGATGTGGTGTGACGCAGAGTGGTTCGGCGAATCGGCCGTCCGACTTGAGTCGTTTGTGACGCGCGACGACGGAAAAGGGGAAGAAATCCGGGCCACCTCCTGGCACCGGCGCCGCGGGTCCGCACTGTCGACGTCGCCGGCTGGTGCACACCCGCTGGTGGTCCCAACGGACTGGGACCGTTCAAGCACACGACCCTTACACGGAGGTAAGGACACCATGCGTATCAACCAGAACACCCAGGCGATCAACGCCTACCGCAACCTGTCGACGAACAACATGTCGCTCGGCAAGTCGCTCGAGAAGCTCTCCTCGGGCTTCCGGATCAACCGTGCTGCCGACGACGCGTCGGGCCTGGTCATCAGCCAGAACCTGCGCTCGCAGATCGGCGGCCTGCGTCAGGCCACCCGCAACGCTCAGGACGGCATCTCCGTCGTCCAGACCGCTGAGGGTGCTCTCTCCGAGGTGCACAACATCCTCGGCCGTATGCGGGACCTGGCCGTTCAGGCCGCGAACTCGGGGTCGAACGACACCGAGGCCCGCAACGCAGCTCAGGCGGAGATCGACGCGCTCACCGCTGAGGTGAACCGCATCAGCGACAAGACCGCCTTCGGTGGTCAGAACCTGCTGGACGGCTCGTACGGCACGACGGCGGGAACGCTGTCGTCGTTCGACGCGGACGGGAGCTTCACCTTCGCAGCTGGCGACACCATCAACGTCAACGTGACCGGTGGTTCCGGCGCGGTGTCGGTGTCGCTGTCGGCTGGCACCTTCACGGGCGCCAACGCCGCTGCATCGATCGAGTCCTCGATCAAGTCGGCTCTCGAGGGAACGGGCAACGCGGTGGACGCCGCTGCGGCCAACAACCTCGAGGTCAGCTTCGACGCCATCGGCTCCGGTGGTGCGATCACGATCTCGAACGGTTCGGCTGCTGCGATCGCCGTCACCGACGGCACCGGTACCCCGCTGGCCGATGCGGCCAACGGACTGGGCGACCTCGTCGGAACCGTCGCTGCGGCGACGGGCTCGGGCGGTGCCTTCCAGATCGGTGCCAACGCGGGCGACACCGTGTCGATCTCGATCGGCGATGTCGATGCCACCACCCTCGGGATCGGTGCCATCAACGTCACCACCGACGCCGGCGCTGCCGCCGCGATC
>JBCDAK010000360.1:0-2509 GCA_039185545.1 Actinomycetota bacterium | reverse complement strand
GAGCACGTGCGCAGCCCGATCCTCGCTGACGTCGGGCAGTGCCACCCGGAAGTTGTCGCGCACCGTGCCGGGGAAGAGAGGCGCTCGCTGGAACACCATGGCCACTCGCCGCCGGAGTTCGGTCGGATCCCACTCGTCGAGCTGGCGTCCCTCCCATGAGATCGATCCCGACGTCGGGTCGTCGAGCCGGTTGAGGAGTCGGAGCAGCGTCGACTTCCCCGACCCCGAGGGACCGGCGACAGCGAGGATCCCGTCGCACGGCACGGTGAGGGTGATCGATCTCAGGATCGGTGCGCCGGGCGGTCCGGCCACGACGTCGACGAGTTCGAACGACGCCGGTGCAGTCACCCGGGGAACGTACCGCGGCGTTCTGATGGACGTCTCACGCGTCACGAGTGGCAGCTGCGCACGACACCGCCGACTGGCCCCGTGCAGCATGTCGCCGTGGCGACGTCGGTGGTCGAGAGCGAGCGGATGCGACGTCGGAACGACCTCGATCCCGATCCCGACGGCTCGTTCGTCCTCTACTGGATGCAGGCGTCGGTCCGGGCCGATCAGAATCCGGCCCTCGAGTACGCCGTCCAACGGGCGAACGAGCACGGCGTCCCGCTCGTGGTCGCCGCGGTCGTGATCGCCGACTACCCCGAGGCGTCGCCGCGGCAGTTCTCGTTCTTCCTGGGCGGTCTCGGTCTCGCGCTCCGGGCGTGTGAGGAACGCGGCGCCACCGCCGTGATCGTGACGGCGAACGATGACCCGGTGCCCTCGATCGCTTCGCTGTGCTGCGGTCGGTCACGTGCTGTCGAGGTCGTGTGTGACCGCGGGTACCTCCGCGATCCGAGAGCCTGGCGCACGGAACTCGCCCGGTCGGTCGGTTGCCTCCTCACCGAGGTGGAGGGCGATGTCGTCGTCCCGGTCGCCGTGGCGTCCGACAAGCAGGAGACCGGAGCCCGCACACTCCGACCGAAGATCAACCGCGAACGTGATCGATTTCTGGTCGAGCTCGCCCCCACCGCTCTCGACCACACCGACACCGTCGGCGTGACGCCATCCGATCGGATCGACCTCGACGCGCTCGATGACGTGTCGTCCCTCCTCGATCGACTGGGCCTCGCCGACGACTCGAGCGGTGCACCGCAGCCCGTCGACTGGATCGAACCCGGTACCGCTGCCGCCCGTCGTCGGCTCGACGCGTTCCTCGACGGGTTCGCTGACTACGACGAGGCCCGCAATCGGTACCGCGACGAGTCGGGGGTGTCCCTCCTGTCGCCGTACCTCCACTTCGGTCACATCTCGCCGGTGGACATCGCACGGGAGGTGGTCGATCGTGCGGGTGATGCCGCCGAGGCCTTCCTCGAGGAACTGATCGTGCGGCGCGAACTGGCGTTCAACTACGTCGAGCATCAACCCGCGTACGACAGCTGGGACGGTCTGCCCGAGTGGGCGCGCATCTCGCTCGATCTGCACCGCGACGACGAGCGCGAGGTCACGTACACGGCCGTCGAGCTCGAGAACGGCGAGACCGACGACGACGTGTGGAACGAGATCATGCGGGAGATCCGCGAGCGCGGATGGGTCCACAACCAGCTGCGCATGTACTGGGGCAAGCAGATCGTGCGCTGGACCGAGACCCCCGAAGACGCGCACCGCATGCTGCTCGAGCTGAACAACCGCTGGTTCCTCGACGGCCGGGACCCCAACTCGTACACCAACGTCGGATGGTGTTTCGGGCTCCATGACCAGGGTTTCAAGGAGCGCGAGGTGTCCGGCAAGCTGCGACCGTTCACGACGGCCGCGCTCAAGCGCAAGGACGACCTGCGCGCATGGCTCACCGACCGTCTCCGCGGACCGTGAACCACGCCGAACAGAGGTGCTCGAGGTTGCGGCGATGCGGATCCGCTCGGAACACGGACCGGTCCTCGCGTGCGTCGAGAAGTCGCCTGCGGGACCGACGATGCCGTTGAACGACTCGACCCACGGCATCACCACCTCGTGTGGTCGCCGTCGTCCGCGGTGCAGGTGACGACACCGCAGGAGGCGGCGGTCGTCGGCGCTCCGCTCGGGCTGTGGATCCCGGCTGATCATCGGTACGAGGTGATCGCGTCGTCGACGTGGTGGACGGCACGATTCGAGGCCCCGTCGTGCCCGGCGTCCTGGCGTCGGTTCTCCCACGTGTCGGTGGGCGAGGTCGCGGGGCCGATGCTGCTCCACGTACATCGGGTCCCGCAGGGCCTCCACTCGCGGACCCTGACCGGCGCCGTCGTCGAGCATCTGTCGCTCGCATTCACGTCACAACCACTCCCGGTCCGCTTCCCCATGGATGCTCGGGCTCGTGAGGTCGCCGATGCGCTGGTGGCCGATCCAGCGAGTCGTCGGGAGCTCGCGGACTGGGCGCCCCTCGTGGGCGCGAGCGAACGAACGTTGCGGCGGCTCTTCGTCCAGCAGACCGGGCTGCCGTTTCGCCGCTGGCGCCTTCGGGTCCGTGCCCAGGCCGCCACCCGGCATCTACGCG
>JBCDAK010000359.1:0-2518 GCA_039185545.1 Actinomycetota bacterium | reverse complement strand
CGCCATGCCGGGCACGCCGACATCCTCCGCGAAGAGATCGACGGTGCTGTCGGCCTCGACGACGACGCGAGGCCGATGCACGGCCGTGACCGCGAGTTCTGGCAGGTCCGGCACGCCGAGATCGAGCGCGTCGCCCGATCCGTAGCCTCGGCCGAGCACGAGTAGAGGACTCTCACGTCGACGTCACCCACCCGCCGGTCACTCAGGCGAAGAAGTGGGTGGCCACGCCCTCGAACAGGTCCATGTCGACGGTGCGGGTGGCCCCGACCGCGACCGTGAGGTCTTCTCGTTCGATCTTGTCTCCACGGAGCACGGTCATCTGACCCCACGCCTCGTCGTGGACGGCATCGATCGCGGCGACACCGAAACGCGTCGACAACACCCGGTCGAAGGCGGTGGGGGTCCCACCGCGCTGAACATGGCCGAGCTGCACCACACGGGTCTCGAACCCGGTCCGATCGCCGATCGCACGAGCGATCCGTGTGGCCACACCGCCGAGGACGACGTGGCCGAAGCGGTCGTAGACCTTCTCCTCCATCTCGAGGGTTCCTTCGAGCGGCTCGGCGCCCTCGGCGACCACGACAATCGACGCGAAACGCCCTCGCTCGTGTCGGCGAGTGAGTCGCTGACACAGCTCCTCGATGTCGAACGGGGTCTCCGGGATGAGGACCGCCGTCGCTCCCCCGGCGATCCCGGCGTGTGTCGCGATCCAACCGGTGTGGCGTCCCATGACCTCCACCACCATCACCCGGTCATGGCTCTCGGCCGTGGTGTGCAGCCGGTCGATGGCGTCGGTGGCGATCTGGACCGCCGTGTTGAAACCGAACGTGAGGTCGGTGCCCTCGATGTCGTTGTCGATCGTCTTCGGCACGCCGACGATCGGAAGGCCGTGCTGGGTGTGCAGATCGCAGGCGATCGACAGGGTGCCGTTCCCGCCGATCACGATCAGGCCGTCGAGTCCGAAGTCGGCGAACGACTGCTTCACCCGGTCGACGCCGTCGGAGGTGTCGAACGGACTCCCCCGACGGGTACCGAGCACCGTCCCACCGCGAGGCAGCATGCCGCGCATCGACTCGACGCTCAGTGGCTGCGTCCGTCGCTCCATGACGCCGTCCCACGCGTCGCGGAATCCGATCAACTCGTCGCCGAACACACGCTCGCCCTTCCGGACCGCCGCTCGGATGACCGCGTTGAGCCCGGGACAGTCTCCGCCGCCCGTGAGGATGCCGACTCGCACGCGGTCGGAGCGTAGGCCAGCGCACCGGGATTGCCTGACGACTGGTTGACTGTCCCCATGGCGTGGGACAGCAGCCGACCGGTGCCGTGGCAACGACTCGTCCGCGAGTGGTTGATCTACGTCGGGATCATGGCGGTGATCTTCTTCCTGCTGTTCCGTGACGACGACGGACTGATCGGGATCTTCGCCGGCCTCCTCGTGAGCGGGCCGCTGTATCTCGGTGTCGGGTTCGTGCTCGCCAAGTTCGGGTACCAGCGCAAGAGTTTCCGCGAGCTCCGCTCCGATCGCGAGTCGATTCGAGCGAGTCGATCGTCCTCGTCCTCCGACGACGGGTCGGGATCGTCCTCGGGCGGTGCATCGCGGCCGAAGCCACCTCCCACCAAGCGGACGTCGGGCGGCCACAACCGCCCGACGAGCAAGCAGAAGCGCCGCTGACACCACCCCGGGCCCGGCGCTCGGGACCGAACTACGCTCGCCGCCCGTGAGCGCAGGACAGGTCGTGATCGCCATCGACGCCGGGACCACCGGTGTCCGGAGCCGGGCGGTGTTCACCGACGACTCCCCCGTCGTCGCGTCGTACCGGGAGTTCACCCAGCACTACCCACAGCCGGGGTGGGTCGAGCACGACGCGGTCGAGATCTGGGAGGCGGTCAAGGCGACGCTCACCGAAGTGATCGAGGAGGTCGGCCGCGAGCGCGTCGCCGCGATCGGCATCACCAACCAGCGCGAGACCGTCGTCGCGT
Source organism: Actinomycetota bacterium (assembly GCA_039185545.1). Lineage (GTDB taxonomy): Bacteria > Actinomycetota > Acidimicrobiia > Acidimicrobiales > Ilumatobacteraceae > Ilumatobacter_A. The sequence continues at coordinate 538 of JBCDAK010000359.1, read as the reverse complement.
GGAACCGGTCGACCGGCGAGCCGTACGGCACTGCCATCGTGTGGCAGGACCGGCGAACAGCCGACGTGTGCGATCGTCTCGCCGCGGACGGCCACCTCGACATGGTGCGGGAGAGGACCGGCCTCGTGCTCGATCCGTACTTCTCGGGAACCAAGTTCGCGTGGCTGCTGCAGAACCGCGAGATCCCGGTCGGCGACGACCTCGCGCTCGGCACGATCGACGCGTGGCTGATCTGGAACCTGACCGGAGGCGAGGTGTTCGCCACCGACGTCACCAACGCGAGCCGCACCATGCTGTGCGACATCCGCGCCCGTACGTGGGACGAGGAACTCGGGGAGCTGCTCGGCGTCCCGATCACCGCTCTTCCCGAGATCGTGCCGTCGAGCGGCCGCATCGGCATCACCTCCGAGGTGTGTGGCGTCGCCGCCGGCATTCCCGTGAGCGGTGTCGCCGGCGACCAGCAGGCGGCGCTCTTCGGCCAGGCGTGCGTCGCGCCCGGCATGGCCAAGAACACCTACGGCACCGGCTCGTTCGTGCT
>JBCDAK010000358.1:0-2527 GCA_039185545.1 Actinomycetota bacterium | reverse complement strand
GTCGCCCGCCGTCGACGCGGCCGCTGGGGAGCGCTGCACGACGACGTCCTGGCGCTGCTCGATCTCATTCCCGAGGATCGGCGCCCAGCGGTTCCCACCGCTCCGGCGATCGCCGACGCCGTGGGTCGAGAGCTGGGACCCGAGGAGGCGTCGATCGCCTGGAGAGTCGCCGAGCAACTCGACCGCGTGGTCGCCGATCCGACCTTCGACGGAAACGACGACCAGGTCTACGCCGAGGCGCAGCGAGACGTCTCCACGATTCGGCGACGACTCGCCGAGCTCAGCCGGACCGCTTCGAGCTGATCTTCGCCTGGAGCGCCGCGAGCCTCTCGGCGAACCACGGCTGACGGGTGCTCCAGAGCTGCGGCTCGAGTTCGCGCTCGACGGCGGCGGGATGATCGTCGATGTCGGCCATGGCCTGGATGGTCGCCTTCGTCGTGATCACGAGCTCGCGTGGCGCCGATGCGGCGCGCGCCGCCATGTCGTGGGCGACCTGCGCGAGTTCGTCGCGCGGCACCGAACGGTACGCGAGACCGACCCGCTCGGCCTCCTTGCCGCCGAGGATCTGGCCGAACACGATCGACGCCATCGCTGCCTGCGGGCCCGCGATCCGACGGAACATCCACGTGTGGCCACCGCCCGGGTGGATACCGAGATCGAGGAAGCGGGTGTCGATCCTCGCCTCGTCGGCGATGATCCGCACGTCGCAGCCGAGGGCGAGGTTGGCGCCGGCGCCCACGGCGGCGCCGTTGACCGCGGCGATGGTGGGCAGCGAACTCCGGGCGATGCGGAGGAACCCCTCGTAGATGTTCTTGAGGCTGTCGCCGGTGGCTTCGGACAGATTCCCGAGGTTCGCGCCCGCGCAGAACGCCGGAGGTGCACCGGTCACGACGAGCGCTCCGACCGTCTGGTCGGCTTCGAAGGCCTCCATCGCCGCGACGATCTCCTCCACCATCGGGGCGGTCATCGTGTTGCGCTCCTCGGGATTGTTGAGGGTGAGCGTGGCGACGCCGTCGGTGATGTCGGTGAGCACGTGAGCCATCGGCTGATCATGTCAGCCCGACCCTCGAGGCTCCGCAGCGCGTCCGCTCGACGACTGGAGGCCGTGGCGGCGCCGCACCCCGGTCCGGCTCGCTAGCGTGCTGCGCCGATGTTGGATCACGTCTTCACCGATGCGATCAGCGCACTCCGCGACGCGTTCGAGGCGGCGTTCCTCGAACGGCAGGCGTTCGAGGAGCACTTCCAGTCCGACGTGCTGTCCGGAGATCTCACGTGGGAGACGAGCTACGGACTCCCGGGAGAGGGAGAGCCGCCGCGCATCGTCGCCCACATCACGTTCGACTGGCCGGCGTGGAGCCAGGCGACGTACCGACAGTGGTACGTCGACGACGAGCTCGAACGGCGTCCGGCGATCGAGCTCGAGATCACGTTGCGGGTGCAGCAGCTCGCTGCGCCGGTCGACATCGAGGTGGTCTACGACACCGCTCCGACCCGCAGTCCCGAGATCGGCGACGACGTGTTGGAACGGGCGGGCGTCACGACCGAGATCGGCCACCCCGACCCCGACGAGCTGCCGGTTCCTCCGCCCGAGTACGCGTTCGAGATCACCTACGAGGGTCTGTACGAGTTGGCCGAGGAGACGGTCGCCGACGGCACGAGCACGTTGCTCGACGACCACTTCGGTGCCCTCGGCGGCTGGATCGCATCGACCCTCGTGAAGCTCGGCGACCTCGACCTCCGCTTCCACGAACCCGCCTGACGGGACGCAGCCGATCGCGCCGGTCCAAGCACCGGACGCGCGTCGTCGCGAGGGCGGCGCAGCGTCGGTCAGGATGTCGAGATGCGAACCCCGGACGGCCACCGCCATCGGCCCGACAACGCGCCTGATCGGCCACTCGCCGGGATCCGGCCCGCCGACCACACCACCCCCCAGACGTCTCCGATCACGCTCGATCGGCGGGACGCCATCGCCGAGTTGGGCGATGCGCTCCGGACGATCACTTGCCACGCGATCGGGACCGAGGTGGACGAGGACGTGATCCGCTCGGTCGCGGCCGACGTCCGGGCGCTCGCCGACGTCCTCGGCGAACGTCAGCGCCGACTCGACGAGCCCCGTCCGTCGACGACCTGCCGCGAGGCCAGCGGCTGTTCAACCCGATCGTCGGGGCGGGGAACCCGGTGGCACCGCCGGTGCACATCGAGGACGTCGACGGTGCCGCCGTCGGTCGCTGCACGCTCGACTGGCGCTACGAAGGACCGTTCACCTACGCCCACGGCGGGATCAGCGCACTGCTCCTCGATCAGGTCATGGGGTATGCCGCCGCCGCGTCGGGCCATCCCGGGGTGACCGGCCGACTCACGCTCCGCTACCGCGAGGCCGTCCCACTCGGAGAACCGCTCCGGCTACAGGCTCGACTGGTCGACGTGCTCGGAGTCCGCGCCGCCATCACCGGTTCGATCGCCCGCGAGTCGGCGCCCGAGACGGCACTCGTCGAAGCCGAGGGCAGCTTCCTGGCACTCCGGCCCG
>JBCDAK010000357.1:0-2527 GCA_039185545.1 Actinomycetota bacterium | reverse complement strand
CGCATCGCCGTCTTGCGCTCCATCATCGACCGGAAGGTGACGTAGTGCGGCAGCTTGAGGTGCTCGAGGAAGCCCGAGGCGTCGAGCCCGTCGGTCGTCATCAGCACCGACTGTTCGAGCGGTCCGTGACCGGCGGCGCGATCGACGGCGACGTCGAGATTGGCCATGGCGATCGCCTTGCGCTCGTTGTGGCCGAGGCAGATGCCGTAGCCGACATCGAACCGGGTGCGGTCTTCCTCGACGCCGTCGAGATCCTCGATCGCTTCGACCTCGGTGACCCGGACCGAGCCGATGTTCACCGTCTCACCGGTGAGGGGGTTCTCGACCTCGACCGGCAGTCGGCCGTGACGGACCTCGCCGAGGGTCACCTCGTGGAGGTTCCGGTCGGGTCCGAGGATGTTGCGGTACCAGAGCTGGACGAGGGCGCCGGTCTCGGCGCGGGCCATGGTCGACAGTCGGGCCGAACGGGGCGCGCCGGGACGGGCGGCGACCCGGCTGATGTCGACCGGTTCGGGGTCGTCGTCACGGCGACGGTCGACGAGGGCGTCGAGGTTACGGAGCACGTCGATCAGGCGACCCGGCACGCGCTGGCCGTCCTCACCCGCTGACTCGATGGTGGAACCAGACCCGTTGGTGGAACCGGTTCCGTTGGTCGTGGCGGTGACCACGATGCGCTCACGTCGCTCGGCGGCGGCCTCGGCGGCCTGGCGGCGCCCCTCGTCCTCGGGGGTCTGGTCGAGCAGTCGACCGGTGTAGTCGAGCGTGCGGCCGAGGAGCTGTGGCCCCGGTGGTTCGCGGAACGCCGGAACGATGCGGCGGAGGACGTCGATCTCGTCGGCGTCGACGACGCGCGTGTAGCCGAAGCGGGGGAGTGTCGAACGGTGGGCACGGATGAGGTGCGCGGCCTCGATCACGTCGCCCTCAGCCTGGCGAAAGGCGCGAGCGGAGAGCATCTCGTCCCAGAGTCCGCCCTCGCCCATGACTCGGTCGACGGAGTACCGGAGGCGGTCGATGATCTGGTCGAGTTCGAGCCAGGAACTGCGGCCTTCGATCCGGCGGCGCCGGACCAGCGTCTCAGCGGCCTGGATGGCGTCGAAGCCACCCTTTGCGGCGACATAGCCCATCAGCGGTCTCCCTTGTGTTCGGTCGTTGTGCTCGTGACGGTTGTGCTTCGTGAGATTGCGGCGATCCGCCCGTCGGGCGTGACCAACCAGGTGTCGACCCCGGCGGGGAACTCCCCGGAGGCCTGGCCGAGGGCCAGCAGCGCCTCGGCATCGACGCCATCGACCGAGAGCAGCCGTTCGCCCGGAACCCCGGGGCCCGAGAGGACCACGGTGCTGGCCAAGTCAGCAGTCGTGGCCAGGTCGCTCACCGCGATGGTGAGTCGGGCACCGTCCTCGGGGACGAGTGCCGTGCCGGTGCGCAGATTGCCCACCGGCACGGCCCCATCGGTGCACACCACGAAATGGGCACCCGACTGTTCGACGATGTCCACACCGGTCGCAGCGCGAAGCAGCTGGGCGACGGGGTGGGTGAGATCGTTGTCGACCGACACGCCGAGATCGATGTCGCCCAGGGCCAGGGCGACCATGGCGGCGGCGGGGACATCGGGACCCGGCGCCGGCGGGAGCTGCCGGATGGTGCCGGGTTCGGAGAGCGAGCGCAGGATCGCGTCGAAGGCGAGCTGGCTTGGCGCACCGGTGAGGATTGGAGCGGCCATCAGTCCATCTCCTCGAAGGCGACGATCGTGGGTTCGAGCTCGGTCCACTCCTCGGCCCGTTCGGCGTCGAGTTGGGTGCGGGTTTCGGCGACCAGGCGCTCGACCGCGGCCGCAGCGGGACCGTCGGCCTGTGCTTCGGCGTCGCAGATGGCTGCCGCGAGCGTCGCCGCCCGGTCGTCGCCCATGCGCATGGCCCAGGCGGTGACGCCTCGGTGTTCGAGCTGGCATCGGGTGACCAGCACCTCGCCGAGGTGGAAGCGGGTCGCCTCGACCGGTTCACGGACGGTCAACACGACCGTGCCGACGTCGGGCCCGTGATGGATCCCCGGCGCTGGTGCGGTGGCGAGACACTCGTCGGCGACGGTGGCGAGCGCCTCGGGGTCGGCCTGCGCCAGCATGGCGGCGCGAGACGACTGGGTCATCGTGGTCATCGGATCTCCTCGTTGGGTCCGTCGGTGGGGCCGAGTTCGAGCATCACGTCGAAGACGTCGGCTCGATTCCAGGCGATGGCGTATTCGACCGGTCGTTTGCGGTCGAGACAGTGGTTGAGCGACTCGACCCGCCAGCTGGGGGGTCGGCCGGTGAGTTCGAGGTCGGCGGCGGTCTCGGTGCTCGGCACGGCGAGCTTGGCCCGCGCCCACGCCCGGTCGAGCTCGATGCCATAGCCCTGGGTCAGGGTCTGCGACAACGAACCCTTGGCGTCGTGGCGTGCGGCCAGGTCCGGGACGAGGTCGACGGGCAGCCAGTGGGTCTGGGATGCGGCGATCTCGTCGTCGACGAACATGCGCCGCTCCACGCGAGTCACGG
>JBCDAK010000356.1:0-2577 GCA_039185545.1 Actinomycetota bacterium | reverse complement strand
GTCGACGACGGCGCAGACCTATCCGGTGCACTGCACGCTCACCGGCTTCTTCCGGCGGGAGGGAGATCGCGCGGACGCCGTGCTCGCCCGACTGTCGGCCGTGGTCGACTCGTTCGGTCCGGCGCCGCGCGGCGCGGTCCGCGTCGATCGGTTGGGGGTTCACGACGAGTGGGTCGGGTTGGAGCTCACGTCGAGTTGGCTGCTCGACGTCATCGCTGCCGTGGTCGCCGCCGACGATCCCGGGACCGACGAGGACGCGCTCCGTCCCAAGGACTGGTTGCACGTGAGCCTCGCCTACGGCGTCGACGACCTCGCGCCGTACGCATCGTTCGCCCGGCAGACGGTCGATGCCTCCCTCGACGCCTCGTGGCGGGTCGGGTTCTGGGAACGCCACCCCGACGGAAGGTGGACCGAGACCTGATCTCCGGGGCCGACCCGGTCAGCCGACGCTCCAGTCGATCCGGTCGAACGAGCGACGGAGTCGTTCCGCCTTGGCAGGATTCACCGAGGCGACCCAGGCGATTCGGCCGAGCAGGTGATTGCGGTAGTCGTGCAGCCCGGATCGGTTGGCGACGTCGATGCCGTGGCGGATGGCGTCGTGGAGTTCAGCTCGGAGGCGATCGACGTCTCGACGGTCGACGTTCGGTCGCTCGTTCACGACGATGCCGGCGAACTGCTGCCGCTGGCCTCGTGTGGCCACCCGGGTCTTGACCGGGTGGATCACGAATCCCTCGTCGGCGGCGATCGCCGAGATCACGTCGATGAGCCGCTCGGATCGACGACGGAGCGCGTCACCACCCGAGAACGCGAGGTCGTCGGCGTATCGCGTGTAGACCGCGTCGAAGGCCCGGGCGAGCCCGGTCAGCCGGACGTCGAATCGCCAGGCGACGAGGTTGGCGACGAGCGGTGACGTCGGAGCGCCCTGCGCCAGGTGTGGATGGCCGAGTCGAGCGAGGACCCGCCGGTGCCGTTCGACTCCGTCCGGCGGAGGCGTCGGCGAGTGTCGCAGGACGTCGGGCGGCGTCGCGTTGGTGACCAGACCGGTGAGTCGGTGGGAGACGTCGTTCGAGTAGCCGAACGAGCGGAACAGTGCGTGGACGCGCCCGACGGGCACGGTCGTGAAGAAGGCCTCGAGATCGAGCCGGATCAGCACGTCGGCTCCCACGTGCGGCCGAGCGGCCGTGACGGGAGATCGACCGCGGACGAAGCCGTGTGCGGCGTCGTGGGTCGGAACCGGGGCGAGCACCTCACGCGACACCGTCCGCTGCAGGTGCGCCAGGATGGGCTTGGGCGCCTCGATGAGGCGGAGCGACCCCGAGCGGCTGCGATGCCAGCGGTACCGGTGGTTGCGCATGGCGTCGATCGGGGCCGTCCGCTCGAGCGAGCGGGCGTCGACGTACCGCACGAGGTCGGTCGGCCGCATTCCGACGAGATCGGCCAGGTCGCGAGCGGTGTCGAGTTCGGCGACACCGAACCGCATGGCGGAGCGCATCGTGCTGCTCATCGCGGGCCCAGGTGTGCGACGGAGCGGCACGACTGAGCTCGTCGTGCGTGCAGTCTGGTCCGTGGCATCGGACGTCTGCTGCACGCGGTGTGATGTCGCTGTGGTGGTGGTTCCCCGGGGGTGCCCCGGAGGCGGCGTGGCACCTGACGGTGCCGCACCTCGCTCGTGCCACCCCGTCGCACGAGCGAGATCGTAGACCGGTCCCGTCCAGCTCGTGCCACGACGGTTCAGCTGGATCCGAGCTGACGGGCGATCCGCCGGAGCTGGCACATCTCGCTGAGGTTCTTCGTGAGCTCCATCGAGGCCCAGCCGGCGATGTGGACGAACGGGCGCTCGTCCCGGTACGGAAATCCCGTGTGCTCCGGCGACGCGAGCTGATCGGGTGAGAGGCCGTCGAGCAGGTCCATCCACTCGCGCCAGAGACCCGTGATCGTCGGCAGCGACTCGGTCGGGCCGGGCCACTCGATCGACTCGGCAGCGGGTGTCGGCTCGCCACGGGCATCGGCGAGCAGGACCGAGAGCCACCAGATCGGGTGCCACATCACCCAGCCGAGCGACGGCGTCGGTGGATCGGGCGGTTCCTCGTCGAGCTCACCGAACCACCGGCCGTCACGCTGATGCACGGTCCAGCCGTCGGAGGTCGGCCTCCAGAGGCACTCGTCGAGCGTGACGCCATCCATGACCTCGCCGGCGAGGTGCAGCATGAGTTCGACCTGGCGGTCGAGCACCCGCCGCACGTCGGGATCGGTCGGAACCGGCAGACGACGCACCACCCGACGGTATGCCGCCGACCGGACGGAGTGGCCGCGCCGGCTGCGGCGTCCACGCGATCGTCCCCCGGCTCCGGTCGCCGAATGCGCTCCGTCCGGTCTCAGGCCCGTGGTGGCACGGCCGTGAACGAGTGGTCGCCCCACGGCACCGTCCCGTCGACGATCACGTCGGCATGATCCCGCGTCGGGTCGTTCCGGTAGTGCTCGTCCTCGGCTGCGCCCCATTCCTCCCACAGCGGGAGCGCATCGTCTCCGTCGCGGGCGAGGCCTCGGCGGAGGCGTTCCTCCTGAGGCGTCTCGACC
>JBCDAK010000355.1:0-2599 GCA_039185545.1 Actinomycetota bacterium | reverse complement strand
GAGAAGCGCACGTCCGAGATCCTGCTGCTGGCGCCCCCGGCAGGAGTCGAACCTGCGACCGCGTCATGAGAAGCGCACGTCCGAGATCCTGCTGCTGGCGCCCCCGGCAGGAGTCGAACCTGCGACCGTGTCATTAGAAGTGACGTGCTCTATCCAGCTGAGCTACGGGGGCGAGACGGCGCAGCGTACTGACGCCTGACGTCAACGGTTGCGGGGCCCGGACGCACCGTTCACGCCTGCAGGCGCACCGCCGACACCGCCGGCACCACCCGAGCCGGGTGTGCCGGGATCGAACACCGAGGCGTCGTCGACCGTGGCGTCGGACAGCCCGTCGACGTCGAACCACCCGAACGACGGCCCACCACCGGCGCCCGCGCCGCCGGTCGCCGTGTCGTTTCCTGCGCCGGTTCCGCCGGCCCCGCCGGAGCGATCGTCACTGGTCGCACCGTCGGCTCCCGACGATCCGCCGGCGCCGCCGGGTCCGCCTGGACCACCGACGCCCCCGCGCAACGTCGACAGCGAGATCTCGACCACACGAACACTCTCGGTCATGAGTCCGAACGAGGCACCGCCGCCACCACCGCCTCCGAATCCGCCCTGTCCTCCTGCGCCGCCGCCGCCGCCGGCTCCGCCCGCCGAGAAGTCGATGCCGAGGCCGATCGTGTTGTCGTCGCCGTCGTCGAGCGGCGGTTCTCCGTCTCCGCCCGCGCCGCCGGACCCTCCGACCTGACCCGTGACACCCGGCGAACCGGCGCCTCCACGAGATCCGGCCAGCAGCGACTCGGAGATCACGATCCGCTCCACACCGGCCGCCCACACGGCGACGGATCCACCACCGCCGGGAGCCCCGATGCCGGCGTCACCGCCGTCGCCGCCGGCTCCGCCGCCCCCGCCGGCACCTCCGGCGAACTGCGGTACGCCGAGCAGCTCGACGGTTCCTCCGCCTCCTCCACCACCGCCGCCGGCACCGGCGAAGCCCGGCGCCCCCGGCTCGCCGGATCCACCTGACGGCAGGGTGCGACCTTCGACGGCGAGCGCACTTCCGCCGGCGCCCCCAGCGCCTCCGACTCCACCGGAGCCGCCGCCGCCCGGACGACCGTCGACGTCGTCGGCCGAACCGATCTCGCCGCCGGCACCGCCCTCGCCTCCGCCGCCCGCGGCACCCGGGTCGGGGCCCGTGAGCGAGGTGTTGCCGCCGCGGCCTCCCGAACGGATGTCGGTCGCTCCGTTCGTGGGACCGGCACCCGAGCCGCCGGTTCCGCCGATACCGTCGCCCCCGTCATCGCCCGACTCGGCGCCGTCGCCGAATCCGTCCGGTGCACCACCGTCGCTGGCGACCGACGCATTGATCGTGGTGGCGCTCACGATGAGGCGCTGCGAGTCGGTGGCGAACACCCCGATGCTGCTGCCGCCGGTGACGCCCGGCGCCGACTGGCCGCCCCGCCCGGCGAGGATCGCCGAGTCCTCGATCGCCACGATGTCGGAGGAGAGGACCCGCACTGCGACGGACGACGCCCCGGGCGGAGCGTCGGCGGCCGTCAACTCGATCGCCGACACCGTGCGGTCACCCGCACCCTGCAGCCGGAGCGCGAGCGACGATCCGTCGATCAGTGCACGCTGGGTCGGGTCGCGGTCCCACGCCTCGTCGTAACCGCCGAAGATGCTCTGGCCCCGGTCGAGTTCGATCGTGTCGGCTTCGACGTAGCGCCCGACGCTGCGGACGTAGAGGTCGCCGCCGCTTGGCGCCCGCGCGGCCACAGCCAGGGTGCGCAGAGGCGCATCGGGTGTCCCGGCCGCTCGGTCGTCGCCGGCGGCGCCGTCGACGAACACCGCACGCTCGGCGTCGACGAGCACCCGCACGGCGATCTCGTCACTGAGCACCTCGGAGTCCGTCGGCGCTGACTCCGCCGATCCGACACCGCCGTCGGCGGCGATCTCGAGTCGGAAACCGAGTGTCGTGATCTGTGCCGGCGCGGTGAACGAGGCCTCCCGACCTCCGAGTGCACCGACGCCCGACGTGACGTCGGGGCCGGTCGTCTGCACCCAGTTGACGGCCGATGCCTGGACCTCCGGAGCGAGACTCTGGGCGCTCAACGTGACCACCTCTGCCGAGCTGACGAACAGGTCGGGACCGGCGTCAGCGACCACCTCGAGCGGGATGGTCGTCGTCGTGGTCGTGGTGGTGGTCGTCGTCGACGGAGGCACGGTGGTCGTGGTCGACTCGACCGGGACCGTGGTCGCCGCCTCCGAACTGGGGATCACGACCTCGCTCGATCCCTCGCCGTCGCCCGAACCGGCGATGACGACGGCGACGATCCCGGCGATCAGGACGATCGCCGCACCGATCGACAGCCCGATGATCCCCTGCCGCCGCCGACGCTCCCGCGCCTCGCGCTCGGCTGCGAGCGCGTCGTGGACCATGGCCGGCGGCGCGGCACCGGAGGAGGCGTACCGTTCCACACCGCCGCCGGACGACCCGGGTCCACCCTGTTGTCCGTGCTGATCACTCATGTCACACCCGCCGCGCGTGGCGCGGCACGAACGGTACCGAGCGCGGTCGCCGTGAACGCGTCACGGCCCGATCCGTGACGGTCGCGTG
>JBCDAK010000354.1:0-2679 GCA_039185545.1 Actinomycetota bacterium | reverse complement strand
TCGAGGGCGGCGATGCCCTCGACGAGCTGCGACGTGGCCACTCGGGCGATCTCCTCGACCGGTGCCGGCTCGGCGCGGACGAGGCTCGTGCCGATCGACTCGCCGCGGGCCGGCACGTTCACCCCGACGTCGCGCAGCAGGTCGTCGATCTCCTCCAGCGCGCCGAGCGTCCGGTCCAGCTCCTTCTTCCGCTGACGGAGAGCGGCCTCACCCGGAGCCCACTCCCCTTCGTCGGGGCCGATGATCTCGGTGTCGTCGTCCCGCGCATCGGTCGACTCGACGATCTCGACGTCATCGTCGGTCACGTCGTCGATGATGTTCGTGTTGCGGACGCTGTCGGGATCGAACGCCTCGAACCCGTCGACGTCCTCGGTCGCCACCGTTCCCGAGGCCGGAGTGTCCACCGGCGCACCGGTCGGCGCGGCGAAGCCGTCGTCGAGGACGGAGGCATCGACGATCGGCACGTCGGCCGAGGCGACCGTGTGGCGAGCGAGCTCGTCGTCGAGTTCCTCGATCGTCGATCGGGGCGACGGAGTGGTCGCCTGTGCCAGCTCGTCGTCGAGCGTCGTCAACGGGTCGACGAGCGGTGGGATCACGACGGCGTCCGCGATCGTTGCCGCGAGCTGGTCGGCGATCGGAGTCGTCGACGGGGCCGGGCGAGTCGGGCGCGACGCCGGAGTCGGCTCGGACGCTCCGAGTTCGTTGCGCATCTGTTCGTTGCGCATCTGTTCGTCGAACGGATGCGATCCGGCGATGGCGTCGGCGATCGCCCCCGCCAAGGCGTTGCGTGAGGCGGTGTCGTTGCCACCGGTCTCGGCGGCCTCGACCCGCTCGATCAGTCGGTCGAGACCGGTCGCGATCCGCGGCTCCTCGCGCTCCGCCCGGGTCGGTGGAGGCGGCGGGGCCGCAGAGGGTGACGCGGCGGGCGAACCAGCACCTGCCGCTGGAGCACCCGGCGCCGACGCGGGGCGGGTCGCCGACGGTCGCCGACGACTCGGAGCCGCGACGATCTCGACACCCAGGTCGGTGGCGAAGAACCCACCGAGCCCACCGCGGCGAACCCGATGCGCCTCGACCAGTTCGACCTCCGCGCCCAACTCCGAACGCGCGGCGGCGACGGCCTCGTCGAGCGTCGCCGCACGGAACGTGCGATGGTTCGCCGCGTCGGGCGCTGCCGGATCGGACCCGGCGGTGTCGGCACGATCAGACGGTGTGTGCAAGTCGGTCATCGGTCATTCCTCCGGCGGGAGTGGCGGGTGAGGTGGCGGTGGGAGCGGTCGAGGGATGAGGTGCGGACCCCGGCTGTCCGGCGGCCGCCGCAGGCGACGGAGCCGGGGCGAGGCCTGCGAGAGGCGGGTCCGAGAGCGTGTCGATCAGGTCGATCTGGAGGTGTTCACCGATCTCCTGGTACGAGATGACGGTCGTCCCGGTGCCGAGCATCTGGACGGTGCGGGCGAGCGCAGGACGCAGTCCGGGCGAGCACACGAGCACGGGCGTCCGGGGCCGTCCGACGTGGGTGCCGACGACTCGACGCAGTTCGGTGCCGAGGTGGTCGTGCAGATCAGGCGTCAGGCGGAGCACCGAGCCCGTCTCGGTCACGTCGAGCGCGTTGGCGAGGGCGCTCTCGAAGGCGGGAGCGATCGTCACGACGTCGAGCTGACCGTCGACCGCGAGGTTCGACGAGAGCGCCGGTCCGAGGGTCTCACGAACGGCGGCGACGAGGCTGTCGGTGCTGCGGTTGATGCGGGCGCGGTCGGAGATCGTCTCGACAATGCGGACGAGGTCGCGGATCGAGACGCCGTCGTCGAGGAGCGCGGCGAGGACCGACTGCACCTCGCCGTTGGTCACGTTGGCCGCCGTGAGGTCCTCGATCACGGGCGGATCGGACTCGGCGACGCTCTCGAGGAGCGCCGCGACGTCGGTGCGGGACAGGAGCGTGCCGGCCTGGCGTCGGACGATCTCGGCGAGGTGGGTCACGACGAGCGCCGACCGGTCGACCACGGTGTGGCCCATCTGCTCGGCTGCGTTGCGCAGCTCGACGGGCACCCACTTCGCGTCGAGGCCGAACACCGGCTCGACGATCACGTCGCCGGGGAACATGCTGGTGTCGTCGCCGATCACGAGGATCTGGCCGGGAGGTGCGGTCCCCCGACCGATCTCCACACCGTGCACGCGGAGCACGTAACTGTTCGGCTGGAGCCCGACGTCGTCGCGTGTGCGGATCGCCGGCATCACGAAGCCGAGTTCGCCGGCGATCTTGCGGCGGAGTGCGCCCACGCGGTCGAGGAGGTCGCCGCCCTGATTCGGATCGACGAGCTCGATCATGTCGTAGGCGAGGTCGAGCTCGAGTGGCTCGACGCGCGACTCGGTGGCGATGTCCTGTGCGGTCGGCGGCTCGGTGGGCTCGTCGACCGGTTCCACGATCGGCTCCGGAACCGGCTCGGGGCGGTTCATCAGCCGTTGGCCGACGACGACCAGCCCGAGGCCGATGACGAGGAACGGCACGGTCGGGAGACCGGGCACGAACATCATCAGCAGGATGATCGCCCCGCCCGAACGGATGGCACTCCCCTGCCGGGCGAACTGGCCGAGGACGTCCGATCCGAGGTCGCCGGTCTCGCCGGCCGACCGGGTGACGATCAGACCCGACGAGATCGAGACGAGCAGAGCGGGGATCTG
>JBCDAK010000353.1:0-2679 GCA_039185545.1 Actinomycetota bacterium | reverse complement strand
GACGATTCAACCCCCGCAGCCGCGTCCGCATCGGTGAACACGTCACCATCGCCGTGTCCACCGACAACCTCCACTTCTTCGACGCCGACACCCGCAACGCCATCTGGACCTGACCCAACCCGCACAGCCGACACATCCCCGGCGTCCCTCCCGGTGCCCCGTTGTCAGGAGGTGCCGGCCGCGAGTCGTTCGGCGTACTCGTCGCCGGTGATGGTGCCCCCGACGGCCTCGACGGCTGCCTGGTCGTCGGCGCCGAGGAACGCCTGGATGAGGTCGATCCGCTTCCACGACGGCACCGGCTGCTGACCCGACTCGTCGGGCACGTACGGCGAGTCCTCGACTCGCTCGTGACGGTGGATGTAACGCGCGCAGTTGACGAACGCGGACGTGACGGTGGCGATCACGACGGCGAGTGCACCGGGGTACGCGGCGAGGAGTTCGTGGTCGTCGTGCACGACGGCGTCGGCCTGGACGCGCACCCGGTTGGGTATCTCGAAGTCGATGAAGAGCATCCCGATCTTGGCGGTGTCGGCGATGTTGCCGACCGAGAGGTACATCCCATTGCCGTCGTACACCGGGAACGCGAGGGTGGACGGGTTCACGACCGTGACCGTGCCGACACCCCCGCCCTTGAACGACACGGTCGGCTCGCCGCGGTCGTTCACCGTCGACAGGAAGAAGAAGTCGCGCGACTCGATGAACGCCACCTGGTCCTCTGACAGGTCCGGCGTGACGATCGCCGCTTCGAGCGCATCGGCCAGCGGTCGGCTCTCGAAGCGATCCTGCTGTTCTCGCTGTGCCTCGGTGTAGAACGCCATCGCGTCACCGTACGTGGACCGAACCGTACGCACCCGATGCGGATGGTCGACCTCTGCCGATGCGCTGCCAGGCTGTCCACATGGTCGATCCCGGGATGGATCCGATGAGGCGGCGGACGTTCGTGTCGAGCGGCATGGCGGCGGTCGCCGCGCTGCTGCTGACGGGCTGCGGGGACGACGACGCCGATGAGGAGACCGATGACGGCCCAGCCGACGGCTCGACGGTCGACGACTCGGAGACGGCAACCGCTGCTCGATCCACGGCGACCGCCCCCGCCGACGACGACGCTGCGACCATCGACGACTCGGGCGATCGCGTCATCGTGATCGGTGCGGGACCCGCGGGGATGAGCGCCGCGCACCTGCTGCGACAGGAGGGGGTCGACGTGACCGTGCTCGAGGCCGGCCCAACCCACGGTGGCCGGATCCGTCACGACCTCGAGTTCACCGACTTCCCGATCCCACTCGGCGCCGAGTGGATGCACGTGCCACCGGGGATCCTCCCCGAGATCGTGAACGACGACTCGGTCGAGATCACGACCGAGATCATCGAGTACCGAACCGACGACACCGCCGGCTTCTTCGACGGCACGCTGTCACTCTTCGAGGTCGGTGACTTCTTCGCCAGCGACCGCAAGTTCGTCGGGTCGAGCTGGCTCGACTTCTTCGACACGTACATCGTCCCCGGGATCGCCGACACCTTCGTGTTCGACACGCCGATCGTCGAGATCGACCACTCGGGCGAGGGCGTCGTCCTGACCGATTCGGGCGGCGACACCCACGAGGCCGCCGCCGTGATCGTGACGGTACCCCTCAAGCTGCTCCAACTCGGCGACGTGTCGTTCGTGCCACCACTCGACGACGACCGGCTGGCCACGATCGACGAGGCGAACGTGTGGAGCGGGCTGAAGGCGTTCGTCGAGTTCGACGAGGCCTTCTATCCGGCGGCGCTCAGCTTTCCGGACAGCTTCACGGCCGAGGGTCAACGGCTCTACTACGACGCGGCCTATGGCCAGAACAGCGACGCCAACGTGCTCGGCCTCTTCTCGGTCGGCGCTCAGGCCGAGCGCTACCAGGCGGTTCCGCCCGACGAGTTGATCGACGTGATCCTCGCGGAACTCGACGAGGTGTTCGACGGCGTGGCATCGCCCAGGTACGTGAAGCACCTCGTCCAGAACTGGAACGACGAGCCGTTCGCTCGCGCTGCGTATCTCGCCGACGACGAGTCGTCTGCGACGTCGACCCGACTGTCACGACCGATCGGCGGCACCGTGTACTTCGCCGGCGACGCGTACACGGCGTTCGACGACTGGAGCGCCGTGCACACCGCTGCCCGCTCGGCCGCGGACGCCGTCGACGACCTCCTCGGCTGAGTGGAGCGCACGCAGCGGGTCGCCCGGCCTTCGCTCAGACTCGGGTGTGGATCCAGAACTTCAGCGCACCCCACCCGAGGCCGTACTTCTTCGTGATCTTCTTGGCGCCGAGCTCGATCCCGATCTGCATCCCGGAGCATCCGCCGGTGTCGGCGATCGTGTACTTCCCGTCGAGCTTCGACCATCCGGCGTCGAACGTGCCGTCTGCCTGCGCGGCGAACCGGAAGAAGCCGAGTCGCTTCGTCGGCTCATCGGGAAGAACCGTGCCGGGGCAGATGTCGTCGGCATCGGCGACCCCGTCACCGTCGGAGTCGATGAGCGGGTCGATGCAGTCGGGCACACCGTCGGAGTCCACGTCGATGGTGTCGTCCTCACCCGCGCAGACGTCGTCGGCATCGGCGACCCCGTCACCGTCGGAGTCGATGAGCGGGTCGATGCAGTCGGGCACACCGTCGGAGTCCACATCGATGGTGTCGTCCTGACCCGGG
>JBCDAK010000352.1:0-2689 GCA_039185545.1 Actinomycetota bacterium | reverse complement strand
TCGTCCGCTGCGTACGACACGACCGATCCGTACGGATATCCCTCGGCGGTGAGCGTCGACAGGGTCGCCATGCGGTTGGCGGCGACGAGCGTGCGCGACAGCTCAGCGTCGCTGGGGAACGACGACGGATCGCCGGCGATCGGCGGACCGGCCTGCCCGCCGCCGTGCTCCTTGGGTCGGCTCATCGTTCGGTTCTCCTTCGTGGCGATGTCGTGACGTCCTGACTCCCCGCAGTGTGGTCGACGGCGAGCCCGTTGACGAGGCCGTACCCCGACGTCGCGAGTTCCTAGGCTTCGTCGGCGATGGCGGTCGCTCCACCCCTGATCGCCATCGCGATCGCGCGGACGACCGACGGAGACCGGTGGACGGCGGTCGTCACCGGCGCTGGGTCACGCGACCATGTCTGGTCGGCGACCGACCTCGATCCCGTTGCCCTCGCGCGACACCTCGGATCGATCGAGCGGGACCGGACGCCTCGATGGGTCTGGTGGGGTCACGACACCGCCCGGGCGCTGGCGCATCTGGGCGTCCGTCCGATGCGGTGCTGGGACCTCGCCGCCGCACACCGCCTCCTGTACGGCGACTGGCGGGCGAACGCAGCTCGGGTCTGGGCGCGGGCGCACGATCTCGACACGTCGTCGATTCCCGAACTCCGTGCGCCGGATCTCTTCAGCGTCGCCGACGACCACGATCCCGAGGAGCCGGTCCGTGCCGACGGGTACCTCGACCCGGCGTGGGCGGAGGGCGGCTGGGTCGGGTCTCACGCTCGTCTCCGACGATGGAACCTGCTCGCACTCGACGTGCTCGATCGACAGATGGTGCGCGCCGACTCTGTCATGTCGGAGCGGCCGGCGATCTCCTCGACGTTGCAGGCCGAGTCGACCGCCGCGATGCTCGCCGCCGAGCTGGAGGTCGAGGGGTTGCCGTTCGATCGGGCGGTCGGCGAGCGGATCCTCACGGATCTGGTCGGCCCGCGCCCACGTTCGGCCGCCGAGGAGGTCGAGTCGGTGGCGCGCCGCGACGCGTCGGTGCTGCGTCACGTGCCCGACGGACCTTCATACGACCTCCGCTCGCCCGAGCAGGTGAAGTCGATGCTGCGGCGGTGCGGCGTCGAGGTGCCGGACACCCGGTCGTGGCGTCTGGAGCGACTGGTCGATGCCCATCCCGTCGTGCAACCCCTCCTCGACTGGCGCAAGGCCGAGCGGATGGCCACGACATTCGGGTACGGGTGGATCGACGAACACGTCGGGCCGGTGGGCGCGGACGTGGGGGGCGATCTCCCGGCGAGCCGTGGTCGGCTCCGGGGACGGTGGTCGTCGAGCGATGGCGCCGCAGGTCGGATGACCGCCACGGCCGGGTTGCACAACATGCCCGCCGAGATCCGTCCGGCGGTCGAGGCCGAGCCGGGACATCAGTTCGTGCGCGCTGATCTCGGACAGATCGAGCCGCGCATCCTCGCCGCCGTCGCACGCGACGCCGACCTGGCCCGGGCGACCCAGGACGACGACATGTACGCGCCGGTCGCCGCCCGGCTGCGAGTCGACCGGGAGGTCGCCAAGGTCGCGGTGTTGGGAGCGATGTACGGACAGACGACCGGCGTCGGCGCCGAAGCACTTCGCGGTCTGGAGCGCGAGTACCCGGTGGCGATGGGGTTCCTCGCCGAGGCCGACCGCGCTGCTCAGGGCGGGAATGACCTGCGGACCGTCGGAGGACGACTCGTCCGGATGTCGTCGGGGACGGACGGTTCGGCAGGCTCGCTGAGCTCCACGGGCTCGTTCGACGGAGCGATCGACGACACTGCCGATCGATCGCGGGCCGCTGCACGCGGTCGTTACGGACGCAATGCGATGATCCAGGGGGCGGCGGCCGAGTTCTTCAAGGTCTGGGCGCTGCTCGTCCGGGCACGGACGGCGACGACGGGCGCCCGGATCGTGCTCTGCCTCCACGACGAGCTGCTGGTCCACGCACCCGACGTCGCCGTCGAGACGGTCCGAGCCGCGATCGACGATGCCCTCGTCGAGGCCGCCGCTCGGTGGAGCCCAGCTGCTGGTTCCGGCGTGCGATTCGTCGCCGACACGTCGATCATCCGGTGTTGGGCCGACGCGAAGTGAGGTGCGGGTGCCGTCAGGTGGCGCCGGCGTCGGTGGCGAGCCAATCGGACGTCTGCTCGCCCGGTCGGTAGGGCGAATCGGTCCGCTTCGCGACGAGTGACGTCGCTGCGTCGAGAGCGAACGACGCCTCGTCGGGAGTCACGAGCGGTGCGGCGATCCACGCCGGTCCGTCGAGTCGGAGGTCGTCGAGCTGGCGTCGTCGCAACTCCCACGGGAGGTCGGTGACCCGTCGTCCGTCGACCCACAGCAGGTCGGAGACCACGAGCACGGTCGGCGCGGTTCCGGCGGCCGCGTTGCGGGCACCGCTGTCGCTGCGGATACGGAGTCGGCGGGCGAGCCCGCTCCGGTCGAGACGGAGATCGTCGAGATCCGGACCCCGACCGTCGTCGCCACCGAACGGATCGTGCGACGACGCCACCGGCACGATCATCGCGTCGAGGATCAGCTCCCGGTGCCCGATCGCTCGCCCGATGCGCCGGATCTCGGGGAACCGCATCGTCAGGTCGTCGCGGCCGGGCGATGAGTCGCCAAAGCCCCGCCCGCCGGTGGGGTGTCCCGCGATCGGCACCCAGCCGGGG
>JBCDAK010000351.1:0-2764 GCA_039185545.1 Actinomycetota bacterium | reverse complement strand
GCCGACGGCGACGCGCCGGCCGATCGCGGCCGCCGCGGACACAAGGGAGCCAGCCTCACGACGATGGCCGAGACGATCGGGATCGAGGTCGAGGCGCTGGCGGCCGAACTGCAGAACGGAGCCACCCCTGCCGAGGTCGCCGAGGCCAACGGTGTCTCGGAGGCCGACCTCGTCGCCGGGCTCGTCGCCGCTGCCGAGGAGCGTCTCGCCGAGGCCGTCGCCGACGGTCGCATCGACGAGGAGCGGGTGGCCGAGGTCACCGAGAGCCTCGACGAGCGGATCACGACCGCCGTCAACCGCGGGTACGACGGCGAGGGCCGTCGCGAGGCACGCCAGGACCGTCGCGAGGATCGCCAGGACGTGCGCCAGGAGGCGGTCGCCGAGTTGCTGGGTGTCGACGCCGAGACGGTCGTCGCCGAACTCCAGAACGGCTCGACCTTGGTCGAGGTCGCCGAGGCCAACGGCGTCTCCGAGGCCGAGCTGGTCGACACGCTGACGGCCGGCGCCGAGGAGCGCATCGCCGAGGCCGTCGAGAACGGCCGCATCGACGCCGAGCGCGCCGCCGAGGCGACCGCCGAGCTCGAGGAGCGTGTGACCGCACGGGTCAACGGCGAACGCCCGGAGCGCGGTGAGCGCGGTGACCGGTTCGGTCGCGGCGGTCCCGGCGGTGCTCCTGCGGAGGCCCCCGCCGACGGCGAGGGCTGAGGTCCGACCGGCGACGATCCCGTCTCCCATCCCTCCCCCCACCGGGGATCGTCGCCCGTCCGGCACCGTGCCGCCGTCTCGCCGTCCGGCGAGACGGCGGCATCGCCGCGTCCGGCCCACTGCGTCTGAGGACGAGCGGACGTGCGGTTCTGCGGCCGTAGCGTCGGAGTCCGTGATCTGCGTCGACGCCACCGGCCTGCGCATCGAGCAGTCCGATCGCGTGCTCCTCGACGACCTCGATGTCACGATCCGGCGGGGCGATCGCGTGGCGTTGGTCGGCGTGAACGGCTCGGGGAAGACCTCCTTGCTCCGAGTGCTCGCCGGTCACGACGCACCGGCCGCCGGAGAGGTCCGCTTCGGCCGTGATGCGCGGATCGCCGTCCTCGATCAGGATCCCGTGCTGCCGCCCGGAACGGTCGGCGAGTATCTCGGCGACCACTGGGAGGTGATGTCGATCGCCAGTCGACTCGGCGTCGGCGACCTGCTCGATCGACGCACGGACGAGCTGTCGGGCGGCCAGGCGAAGCGGGTGGCGCTGGCCGCCGTCCTCGCCGGGAACAGCGGGGGAGCGGACGCCGAGGCCCACGACCTCGTGATCCTCGACGAGCCGACCAACCACCTCGACCTCGAGGCGATCGACTGGATCGAGTCCCGTCTCACCTCGATGACGGCCGCGCTGCTGCTCGTCACGCACGACCGGCTCCTGCTGGATCGACTGACGACCGCCGTCGGACCGGGCCGGGTCATCGAGCTCGACGGACGATCGGCGCACGAGCACCGAGCGGCCGCCGGGAGCAGTGCCTACGCCGCGTTCCTCGACGGACGGGCCGAGCGCCTCGATCGGGAGGCGGGCGAGGAGGCCACGCGCAAGATCCTCGCTCGACGCGAGCTGGCGTGGCTCCGGCGGGGGGCGCCCGCGCGATCGTCGAAGCCGAAGGCGCGGTTGCGGTCGGCCGCCGAGATCGTGTCGGGTGGGCCGGCTGGTCCCGGCGCTCGGGACGAGGCGTTGGTCCTGGGCGCAGGGACGACCCGGCTCGGCAACCAGGTCGTCGAGCTCGAGCGCGTCGGACAGGTGCTCGGCGACCGGCGCGTACTGCGCGACGTCGACCTGCTCGTCGAACCCGGCGCCCGGCTCGCCGTCGTCGGGCCCAACGGCTCGGGGAAGACGACGTTGCTCGACGTCGTGAGCGGCAGGCGGGAACCGGCCGAGGGCGAGCGGCGGGTCGGGTCGACCGTGGTCGTCGGCCACGCCGATCAGAACGTGGCCGACCTCGACGGCGATCTGACCGTCTTGAAACTGGTGGCCGGCCCGTACCGAGAACCGGATCACGAGGATCGGGCACTGCTCCGACGGTTCTGGTTCGAGGGGGCGACGCAGCACTCGCCGATCCGCTTGCTGTCGGGTGGTGAGCGGCGGCGACTCCAGCTCGTGACCGTGCTGGCGGCGAAGCCGAACCTGCTCGTGCTCGACGAGCCGACGAACGATCTCGACCTCGACACGCTCCGGAGCCTCGAGGACTTCCTCGACGAGTGGCCGGGCGCCCTGGTGGTCGCCAGCCACGACCGTGCGTTCCTCGATCGTGTGGCGGATCACGTCCTCGCGATCGAGCCCGACGGCACCGTGCGACGAGTCCCCGGTGGGGTCACCGGATGGCTCGGCGAACGCTCGTCGGCGTCGGCGTCTGCGCCCCCGCCCCGGGCCGGTGGTGATCGCTCCGAACGACGCCGCGACGCGAAGGGTCGATCGCAGTCGGACGGGCCGAGCGCGTCGACGATCGGGCGCCGCCTCCGTGAGTCGGAGCGAGCGATGGTGAAGGCGCAGGCGAAGGTCGACTCCTTGACCGAGCAGGTCGCGTCACTCGCCGAGGCGGGGAATCACACCGAGCTGGCGGAACGGGGCGCCGAGCTGACGGCCGCTCAGGCCGATCTCGATCGCCACGAGACCGAGTGGCTCGATCTGGCCGAGCGGTCCGAGTCCCTCTGACCTGTCCGCTTCCGCCCGGGCCAGATCCGGACATTGTCCGCTTCCGCCCGGGCCAGATCCGGACACTGTCCGCTC
>JBCDAK010000350.1:0-2807 GCA_039185545.1 Actinomycetota bacterium | reverse complement strand
GACTGCCTCGACCAGCGCGATGATCCAGGTCGACACCGACACTCCCGACACGTCGGTGGACCGATAGGCGGTGACGACGGCCGGCGACAACTGAACGCCGTAGAGCAATCCGAGGATCACTCCTGCGGCGGGCCAACCACCGACCCAGAGAGCGACCGCCGGCACCGATGCGACGCCGACGGCCGACGCGACCATCTGCACCGCGGGCTGACTCCGAGCGTGCGATGACAGCGCTCGAGCCAGACCAAGACCGATCAGTGAATAGGCCGTCACCGAAATCGCCCCGACGGGCACGATGCCGATGTCGTCGACCCCCAACCCATAGCCGACCCACCAGAGGTTCACGCCGACGCTGAGGCCGACCCAGACCGTGGAGACACCCTCGATTCTGCCGGTTCGTAGCGTCTTCATCGCTTGGGGGAGAGCCATCGCGCCACCCAGCACGTTGGCCGCGATCAGGATGACGATCGTCCACGTCTCGGTGAGCATGTATGGAGCATACGCGTGAATGATCCGCACCGATCAAACCGATCCTGGCATGGCCGGAGGCCACCGTCTCGCCCGACCCGATACCCTCGAGGACGTGTTCGTCAACTCGGACAACCTCGAGGCGGAGATCCGCATCACCACCGACGCGACGGTCGAACTGGCGAATGCCCTTGCCCAGGACGACGACACCGCACTGACCGAGACACTGCGGCTCATCCTGGTGCAGCACGACTTCATTCGTGCCGCCTCGGCGACCACCGACGAGCTGAGCGAGCTCGTCGATCGTTTCGCCCCGCTCGCTCGACTCGTCCAGAGCCTGCCCGACCTCGAGCTCGGAGCGGCGGTCGCCGCGGTCAACCGTCAGCTTCGGACGTGCGCGATCTCGCCGTCGCTCACCGCCCACGACGGCGCGGCCCTCCACATCCACTGGACCGGCACCGAGGCACCGTTCGCCCATCGCATCGTCGTCGACGGGCTCATGGCGCTCGCACAGGTGCTGTGCGACCACGGCATGGCCCGCTTCGGGCGGTGCGCAGCGGTCGGCTGCGAGCGCGTGTTCCACGACACCACGAAGAACCGGTCCCGGCGCTTCTGCTCCGATCCCCGCTGCGCCAGCCGCACCCACACCGCAGCCCACCGCGCCCGGACCGCCTGAGACGGCACGAATCGGACCCGGCACCGAACGTGCTAAAAACAGCACGAATTCGACACGGCACCGAATGTGCTGTTTCGCGGGAGCGGTCGTGCTCTTACACGCGTGTGATTTCAGGCGCTACGCTCGCGCCCGATGGCCGTCGACGTCTCCACCCCCGTCTACGAGGGGCCGTTCGACCTGCTGCTCCAACTGATCCTCAAAGAGCAGGTCGACATCTACGAGATCAACCTCTCGACCATCGTCGATCAGTACCTCGCCGAGGTCGAGCGGCTGCACGAACTCGACCTCGACGTCGCCACCGGGTTCTTGCTCATCGCATCGACCCTGGTGGAGCTGAAGGCCCGACGCCTCCTGCCGAATCCCACCGACATCGACCTCGACGAGGAACTCGCCCTCTGGGAGGAGCGCGACCTGCTCCTCGCCCGACTCCTCGAGGCCAAGACCTTCAAGGACGTCGCCACCGTCTTCTCGGCGCTCGCCGACGACGCCAGCCTCTCGTTTCCCCGCAACGTCGGGCCCGACGACCGCTTCGCCGATCTGCTGCCCGACCTGCTCGAGGGCACCAGTGTCCGATCGCTCCAGCGTGCGGCCATCCGTGCGTTCACGCCGACGCCCGAACCCGTCGTCGACCTCTTCCACGTCAACCCCATCCGGTTCACGGTGGCCGAGACGGTCGAGAGCCTCATCGAGCGCCTGCCGGCGATCGGGCGCACATCGTTCCGTTTCCTCACCGCCGACTTCGACGACCGGATCGAGGTCATCGTCCACTTCCTGGCCGTCCTCGAGCTGTTCAAGCAGGGCGCGGTCGACATCGACCAGCCCGAACGATTCGGCGACATCGAGATCGAGTGGATCGCCGACGCGTCATTCGACGCCGACGAGATCCTCGTCGACACCTACGACGGCTGAGTTGCCGACCCACGAGATGACCGACGAGATCCCGCTCGGCGACCCGAGTTCGGAGCCCGACGACCCGTCGGTCGCAGACATGACCGCCGGAGACGTCGCCGCCGAGAACAAGAAGGCCATCGAGGCGATCGTGCTCGTGGCGCACGATCCCGTGCCTCAGGAACTGCTCGCCCAGTTGCTCGAACAGCCGACGGCACTGGTCGAGCGGTGGTGCGACGAACTCGCCGATCAGTACCGCGCGCAGGGACGCGGCGTCGAGCTGGTGCGCATCGCCGGCGGTGTGCGCTTCCAGACCGCCGCCGATCAGGCCCCCTACGTCGAGCGGTTCCTCCTCCACGACCAGCGAGCCCGTCTCACCGGCGCGGCGCTCGAGACGCTGGCGATCATCGCCTACAAGCAGCCGATCTCCAAGGCCCAGATCGCGTCGATCCGTGGCGTCGACCCCGACGGCGTGGTTCGCACGCTGCAGGGCAAGGGATACATCGACGAGGTCGATCGCGACGACGGGCCCGGGCAGGCGATTCTGTACGGCACCACGCCGGCGTTCCTCGAGAAGCTCGGGCTCGAATCGCTCGACGACCTCCCCCCGATCGCTGAGTTCATTCCCGGCCCCGACGTCGTCGAGGCACTCGAGAACGGTCTGCGGGTCACCCCCGAGATCGACGTCTCGGTCGACGAGTCGGCCACTCCACCCGGCGCCTCGCCCGACGCCACCGGCTGACCCTGCCGCTCGTCGGCCCGATCGTCGGTACGG
>JBCDAK010000349.1:0-2827 GCA_039185545.1 Actinomycetota bacterium | reverse complement strand
CGACGATCCGGCGGACTGAGGCGACATGAACTCGAAGTCGGTCGCCTCCCTGGCCTCGATCGCCGCGCTCGCGGCCGGCCTCACCGCAGCGGCGAAGCGGATGACGGACTCGCCGCTCACGAGCCGATTCGCTCGATCGGCGAGGGTCTGGAAGTTGTCCGCTCGCAACTCCGCTCGCTTCGCCGTGTCCCGGGTTCGTGGATTCGGTACCGCCGCCGAGCGCCGAGCCGAGCTCGACGAGCAGTTCGCGATTCGCACCGCCGAGGACGTGGCGAAGGAACTCGGCGAGATGAAGGGCGTGCTGATGAAGGCGGGTCAGCTCATCAGTTTCATCTTCGAAGCGCTCCCCGACGAGGCCCAGGAGGCACTGGCGACACTGCAGGCCGACGCCGCTCCGATGGCACCCACGCTGGCCGCCGCCGTGGTCGAGGGCGATCTCGGTCGTGCACCCGAGCGGGTCTTCCTCGAGTGGGGAGACGCCCCGGTCGCGGCCGCCTCCATCGGCCAGGTCCACCGTGCGGTCACCGCCGACGGTCGCGACGTCGCGGTCAAGGTCCAGTACCCCGGGGTTCACGAGGCCATCGAGACCGACCTCGACGCGGCCGAGGCGATGTACGCCATGTTCTCGGCGATGATGCTCAAGGGGCTCGACGCGAAGGGTCTCGTCGACGAGCTGCGCGATCGGATGCGCGAGGAACTCGACTACTCGCTCGAGGCGCGCAACGTGCAGGAATTCGAGCGGCGCTTCGCCGGACATCCGTGGGTGCGGATCCCGAAGCTGGTTCCCGACCTGTCGACGTCTCGGCTCCTCACCACCGAGTGGGTCGACGGGATGACGTTCGATCAGTTCCGGTCGTCGGCGTCCGACGACACCAAGCAGCGCGCCGCCGAGGTCGTGTGGCGGTTCGCGCAGAACGCGATCCACCGGTACGGGATCTTCAACGGCGACCCGCATCCCGGCAACTACCGGTTCCATCACGACGGGAGCGTGACGTTCCTCGACTACGGCCTCGTCAAGCGGTGGTCGCCGGGCGAGTGGGAGACGTTGAGCCCGTCGATGGATGCGATCATCGTCGACCGCGACCCCGAGCTGCTCGTGCGACGGATGGAGGAGTCGGGCTTCCTGCGGGCGGGCCACGACCTCGATCCATCGCTGGTGTACGACTACGTGTCGAGTCCGTACGTTCCGTATCTGACCGACGAGTTCACGTTCACCCGCGACTGGATGCGCGACACCCTGGCCCGCATCTTCGACGTGCAGGGTCCGCACGCTCCGGTCATCGAGCAGCTCAACATGCCGCCGAGTTTCGTGATCCTCGATCGCGTGATCTGGGGCGTGAGCGCCATCCTCGGCAAGCTCGAGGCCTCCGGTCCGTGGCGGGCGATGCTCATGGAGTACACCCACGACGGCCCACCGGCGACCGACCTCGGCGCCGCCGAGGCCGCGTGGTCGGCGAGCCGATCACAGGCGTGATGTCGGCGAGCCGATCACAGGCGTGACGTCGGCGAGCCGGACACCGTCGTGACGTCGGGCCGTCACCGGGCGTCGACGAGGACCTCGTCGACCATTCCCGCCAGCCGGCCGGCGGCGTCGGACATCTTGCCGGCGTCGCTCGACACCTGGTCGAAGGCCCGCGTGACCTCGTGGGTCATCTCTGACTGGTCGCCCATCCCGCTCACGACCTCGTCCTGGGCCGTGCTGATGTCGTCGATCACATCGCGGATCTGACCGAGCGCCGAGCCCGCGCTGGTGGCGGCCTCGCGGATGGTCGCGATCCGACTGTCGATGTCACCGGTCGCCGACCCGGTCTGCGACGCGAGTTCTTTCACCTCGTTGGCGACGACCGCGAATCCCTTCCCGGCTTCACCGGCTCGCGCCGCTTCGATCGTGGCGTTGAGCGCCAGGAGGTTGGTCTGGTCGGCGATGCTGGCGATGACCTCGACGATCTTGTCGACCTCACCCGACGCATCGATCAAGCGCCGCATGATCCCGTCGGCGTTGTTCGCCGACGTCACACCACCGGCCGCCGCTCTGTTCGCCTCGCCGACCTTGGCCGTGACCTGATCGACGCCGGTTCCGAGCCGGCTCAGCCGGTCGACGGCCGACTTCACCTCCTCGTCGAGCGATGATGCGGTGAGGCGCACCTCTTCCGCTTCGGACCGCAGAGCCGTGGCGATGCGCTCGGCTCGCTCGGCCCGCTCGGACGCGGCGACGAGCGCTTCGTGTTCCTGCCGACGGAGTTCCTCCTCCTCATGCAGGCGCTTCTCGTTCTCGCGCGCCTCTTCCGCACGGAGCTCCTCCGCGTGGCGAACCATGGCCTCGCTCGCCTCGGTCGCGTCCTTCTGTGCCTCTTCGGCCACCTTCCAGAAGAAGAGGATGCCGATCACCTCGACCACCACGAAGGCGGCGTGAATGAGTGCCCACGTGACCGGCTTCTCCTGTGCGGCACCATGGTTGAAGGCGCCGTCGGGGTCGAGCAGGCTGACGCCGGCGTGGTGGACGACGGTGAACACGACCGTGCCGCCGAGCGCACGCCAGTCCTGGTACAGCGCGACGAACACGAGCACGACGAAGAGCTGGAAGTGCGCCTCGATCGCACCGCCGCTCAGATGGATCAGCGCTGCTGCCGCGACGAGTGACCCGAAGCTGGCTGCCAGCGTCTGCACCGTCCGGCTCGGGGACACGGTGGCGAGCGTGGCGAGGAATGCCACCACGCCGAGGTCGGCGAGGATGTGGGTCGTCGAGAAGCTGTTGACGAATCCGATCACCGTGAGCACCGGCAGGTGCAGCCACAGGAAGGTCCGGACGACGGCGTGCCGACGTCGG
>JBCDAK010000348.1:0-2860 GCA_039185545.1 Actinomycetota bacterium | reverse complement strand
GTACGTCTCTGAGTGGCCGATCATCTCGACGAGCAGCGTCGGCGGGTCGATCCGGACCTCGACGCTCACCACGAACGATTCGCCGTCGGCCCGAGCAGCGTCGATCGTCTCCGCCCAGGACGCCGGTGGGTCGGCATCGAGCGACCCCGATGCCGGGACCCACAGCGTCGTGTTGAGCGGTCCGACCACGTCGAGCGAGCAGCCGGGTGGCACGCGGTACTCGCCCGGGATGCCGTTCTCGGTGATCGAGCCCGGACCGAGCGGGAGCGGCGACCCGGCCCGTTCGAACAAGGCTGGGTCGAAGCCGATCTCGTCGTCGGTCGCCGTCGATCTTGGCTCGGAGAGGTCGACAGCGACGACGGTTCGCTCCTCCGGCGCACCCGGCGGTGGATCCTCGGCGTCCAGCTGGACGATGAACGGGCCCGTCGGCAGCTCCGATCGGTCGAGGGCGACGACGTACGCCTCGGGGTTGGCATCGTCGGGGCAGGCGGTGGGGTTGCCGGGCAGGACGAACTCGCCGTGGACGACGGCGCGCTCGATGTCGACGATGACGTCGTCGAGGCGGATCGGGCAGCCGGATCCATACACAGCTCCGAACCAGATGACGATCTCGTCGGCGAGGTCGATGTCCGGGGCATCGCCGGGGACTCCGCTGATCGCCCACAGCCGCCCGTACTGCTCGAGCGTGGTCGCCACTGTGGTTCGGTACGTCTCGCCGCCAGCTGCAGAGCCGAGGAGCCGCCAGCCGGCGCCCTCGGTCGGTTGCGGCCCGTCTTGCACCGCCTCGGCCGGCTCGCGTCCGTCGAAACAGATCGGTTGACCGGCGAGTTCGGCGAACGGTTCGAGTGTCTCGTCGTCGAGGACGCCCACCGAGATGCTGACGAGTCCTCGCGGCACGTTGCCGCTCCCCCCGATCGACAGATCAGCCTGTTGTGCGAGATCGAACGCTCGGTCGGCGAGTCGGTCGAGTTCAGCCCGCGTGAAGGGCACCTCCACCGCGACCACGCCGTCGTCGGGGAACTCCGAGCGCAGATCGCGAGTGCGATCGTCGACGCCCTCACTGAAGCCGACCGTGATCCATCCCCGCCGTTCTCGGTCGATCCACAGTTCCTCGAAACCCGGCTGCCGCTGGGCCCACGACCGCACCTCGTCCGTCGGCATCTCGTTCGCCACGTACGTCGGCTCGTCGCGGTAGAGCGACGGGTCGGCGCTGATCAGCTCGAACGGTCCGCAGCGGGAGAGTCCGAACGGCAGGTCCCCGTCCGAGTCGGTGCCGGCGACGGTGTCAGGCGATGGAGGGCCGGTCGCGATCGACTCGCCCGCCCTCACCTCGGCGATCGTCTCGTCGACGCCGTCTCCCACCGAGGGATCCGAGCCGCACGCCGCCGCCATCAGCCCACCGACAACCACGATGCATGCGAGCTCGGTCCTCATCGTGGTTCGACGTTCTCCCGACGCCGGAGGTTCCCGGAGTCGACCGAGCGGGTGCGGGAACGGCACGAAACGGACCCGGCACCGGATGTGCTGTCACTGGGTGCGGCCGCGGGCGGCGATCTTCTCCCGGCGAGCGGCGACCTTGTCGGGGCTGAACATCGTGGCCCGCCACTCGCGGCTGCTCAGCGCCTCGGTGTTCCAGCCGTCGTCGTCGTGGGCGATCTCGGCGTAGGTGGAGCGGATCTGGCGGACACCGTCCTGCTCGTTGCCGACGATGTCGGCGGCCAGCTGACGCGTGAACGGCATCAGGTCGGCGTGAGCGACCACGTGGTTCACGAGCCCGAACGCCAGCGCCTCGTCGGCGTCCATGAAGTTGCCGGTGAAGCTCATCTCGCGAGCCCGCCGCACGCCGATCGCCTCGGGGAGCAGCACCGTGAGGCCCCACCCCGGCATCACTCCGACCCGTGCGTGGGTGTCGCCGAACTTGGCGTTCTCGCTCGCCACGAGGAAGTCGCAGTTGAGCGCCAGCTCGAACCCACCGGTCACGGCGACCCCGTTGATCGCTCCGATCAGGGGTTTGGTGAGCGCGGGAAACGGGCCGCGCACGCCGTCGGAGTTGCTCGATCCGTCGGCGCCGGACCCGCCGCCGAGATTGCCGCCGGTCGACCCGAGCTCCTTCAGGTCGAGCCCGGCACAGAACGCGGGGTCGGTGCCCGTGAGGATCAGGACGTCGACGTCGTCGTCGTTCTCGGCCTGCTTCATCACGGCGGGAAGCCGACGCAGCACCTCGCTCGACAGAGCGTTTCGGGCGCTCGGACGGTGGAGCGTGATGGTCGCGACGCGGTCGGCGACCTCGTACAGGACGACATCGTCGGGGGAGGACTCGGACATGCGTCGATCGTCGCAGACGACCGGCGCGACGAACGGTGTCAGACACCGCGTGTCCATCGGCCGAGCCGTCGGCGGTCCATGATCACTCGGTCCGCTCGGCGGCGGCACCGAAGAGCCGGGTCGCCTGCTCGGGCCGGAGTGCCAGGAAGCTGCCCTCGGCTTCGACGAGTGCCGTCTCGGGCGCCGACTCGCGGGCGATCGAACCGGTGATGGCGGCGCGGACTCCGAGCACGTCGACCAGTCGAGCCTGCAGCCGGAGCGGTTCTCCGAGTGGGACGGCCTCGCGGTAGCGGATCGTGAGCCGGCCGGTCACGCCGGGATGGCCCGACGCGACGGCGGCGTACCCCATGACCTGATCGAGGAGCAGTGCGCTGATCCCGCCGTGGGCGTAGGTGAACGGTCCCTCGTAGCGCCAGTCGAGCGTGCAGCGACCGACGGCGGCACCGTCGACGTCCTCGATGTGCACCGGCGGTGCCACGGGGTTCCCCGCCCCGACGATCGGGTTGAACAGCCGCTGGCCTCGCGGCAGGTCGTC
>JBCDAK010000347.1:0-2861 GCA_039185545.1 Actinomycetota bacterium | reverse complement strand
GATTCTCGTGTATTACGATCACGAGTTGTGCTCTCCTGTACAGTATCGCGCATACTCATGCATCTTACCCGTGCTGACCTAAATAGTAGTAGTAGTAGTCACGGCCTTGGCGATGCGTCGCCATCGCCCGGCCCGCCGGTGGGATGACCGTCGATCGTCACCCTGCCGTGGTCGACCGTGACGATCACCCGGAGACCCGGCCTGGCGGTCTCGAACACCCATCCGTCTGGCTCGGCGACGAGCGCCTCGATCTCGCCGCGGGTCGCCGCCGTCGCCCTCATCGGTTCCAGTGCGGTTGGGACCGGTTGCCGGTCGGCGTCGACGGGCGGGTCCATCCGGTGGATCAGCCAGTCCTTCGTGCCGCGCATCGAGAAGAGTGCGTACTTGCCGGTGGCCCGGCGTCCCTCGAGCGTGATGACGACCTTCTCGTCCTCCCACTTGTGGGTCTCGTAGGTCCCTCGATCCCAGTCCGTCAGTCGCCCTCGCCCGTAGCCGGGGTCGGAGTCGTCTCGGCCCCGCTCCTCGTCGATGTCGAGGAAGTCGAGCGAGTGGTCCTCGGTGGCGACGGCGAGCCGGTTCTCGGCCGGGTTCCACGGAACGCCCCGCGGCAGTGCCCACGATCGCAGTACGCCCTGGTGTTCGAGCCGGAGGTCCCAGTGCAGACGGGTGGCGTCGTGCTGCTGGATCACGAACCGACGCCGATCGTCCACGCGCTCAGTCTTGCCCCACCTCGCTCGTTCCGTCCGGCCGATCGCCCTCGACGGGTTGATCGTCCTGATCGAGCGGCTCGTCGTGGGAGGGGAAGGTGAGCGTCTCGACGATCTGGTCCCGGAGCACGCTGGTCGGGTCGTTGGCCGTTCCGAGGCGGAGACCGAAGTGGTGAGAGATCACGACCAGGTCATCAGATCCGTCCGACGTGGGGATCACCCGGACGTCGGCGAACAGACCGGCTCGGATGTCCAGGTCGTCGCCGTCGGCCGACGTACCGACCGTGACGCATTCGTCGGAGGCGGCACACCCCTCGGCGAGCGCGGCGTCACCATCGACGGAGACCACCCAGGAATCGATCGGCTCACCGTCGAACACGGCGTCGGTCGGGTCGGCCTCCAATCCGCTCTCGGCGAAGAAGTCGTCGGCCGGCTGACCGTCGAACAGTTCGCCGACCCGGGCGACGACGACCTCATCGCCCGGCGGCGCGTCGGCGGTGGGTCCGAGGACGAGCCGGTCGGGCGAGCCGCCGACGGCCGCGTCGGTCGGGACGTCGAACGAGACCTCGAGTCCCGCGAGATCGGCGGTCACGGTGTCCCATCCCGGTGAGGATCCGGGTGACCGCGACACCGTCGGCTCCGTCTCGATCCACACACCATCGGGTTCGTCGGCCTGGTCGGGGTCGTCGGTGAAGCCCGTGATCATCCCGTCGGGCGACCCCGGTGGCTGCGACGGCTCGATCGTGAGCGCCCCCGGCGCCGGCTCGTCGACGTCGATCGACGCGGCGAGTGGCAGGTTGGTCGGGTCGTTGCTCTCGGACGGTGCGATCGACACGGCGCTCGGAGCCAGATCGGCGACCTCTCCGTGACGACTCGGAGACATGACGACGAGTCCGGCTGCGACGACCACCGTGGCCGCTGCGGCCACGAGACCGAGGCGGCCCCATCCCCAGCGGTCCATCCTCTGGCCGGTCTCGGGCGGCGCTTCGGTGAAGCGGATCTCGTCCGTGGTCGATGCCTCCGGCTCGCCGGCGACGGCGCCGTCGATGTCGTCGAAAGCCGCCCACATTCGTTCCGCGACACGCGACCGCTCGTCGTCGGCGAGCGGCTCGAGTGAACCGGGCCGCCGCATCGCCGCCACGATGGTCTCGGGGAGCTCGGGGTCGTTCACGTCAGTCATGGACGGCCGCCTCCTGCGGCACCCAACGGTCGGAGCAATCGGAGTCGAGCGCCAACGCCGAGACGTGGACGTCGTAGGCGTCGAGGAGTGATCGTCGCGCTCGGGCGAGCAACGATTCGGTTGCGCGGTAGGTCATCGACATCGCCGTGGCGACTTCGCTCACCGAGCACTCGTCGACGTAGCGGAGCACGAGGACCGCCCGCTGCCGGATCGGCAGGCTGTCGAGGGCATCGCCGACGGCGCCGTCGATGTCGGCTCCGTCGATCGAGTCGCTGGCGGGGCCGACCGTGCCGACGACCCGCTCGCCGAGGAGTCGTTCTCGTCGGCGTGCCTCGCGGCCGTCGCGCCGCCAGTGGTCGATGAGCCGCTTGCGAGCGACGTCCATCAGCCACGCCGGTGACACCTGGTCACCGCGTTCGGTCCGGACAACGCGGGCGGCCTCGGCGAACGTCTCGGCGGTGACGTCCTCGGCCACGGCCCGGACGCCACAGCGTCGGTACACGAACGAGAAGACCGAGTCGGCTTCGGCACGGAACAAGTCGCCCAGTCGGGCGCGCGCATCGACGGCCGGTGGCGAGGGCAGGACCGCCCCTCGTCGCCGTTGCGCGTGCCTCACGAACGAATCATCGTCGATCCGCCCGGGATTCCGTCGAGGAAATGAAGTTTGTTGCCGAACCCGCTGCGAGACCGCTGCGAGCAGGCCCGATGGTGGGGTGAACCCCACCATCGAGACGTCGGCCAGCCGGGTCGATCCGGTGCCCCGAGAGGCGGATGATCGGGCGATGGACACCACCCTCCCGCCGCCCGATTCCTCGACAAACGTTCCGCCCCGCGACTCGAACTGGACCCGCCAGCGCCGACGGTTCGCCCGACCGCGAGACGACCGCCGCATCGCCGGCGTGTGTGCCGCCGTCGCCCGGCGGTTCGACTGGGACGTCACCACCGTCCGAGTGCTGACCGTGCTGAGCATCCTG
>JBCDAK010000346.1:0-2864 GCA_039185545.1 Actinomycetota bacterium | reverse complement strand
GTCGCGCACTTGTCACCACACCGTGATCTCTCGTCACGGCTCCGTGATCTGTCGTCATCTGGGCAGAAGAGGGCACCTTTCCGCGATGGCGTCGCGATGCCGTTCGAGGTGACGCTCGGCGTCGACGCGGTGAGTGGTCGTCGCCCACCGCGTCCCCATCCGGGCGGGCGATGCGTTGGTGTCTCGAACCGGCGTCCGTAGCATTGCGGGGTCCGTTCGGGCGCCTCGGGATCCACCGACCACGTGTCGGCTCCACGAGGAGGGCTCGGGCGTGATGCAGCCGAGCCATCCGGTCCGGTTGCGACCTCCATTCGGAAGGCAGAGGCAGCACCGTGCCCGACAAGACGTCGACCATCGAGAAGCACCGCACCCACGAGTCCGACACCGGCTCGCCCGAGGTGCAGATCGCACTCCTCACCGAGCGCATCTCCCACCTCACCGAGCACCTCAAGGTGCACAAGAAGGACCACCACAGCCGTCGTGGTCTCCTCATGCTGGTCGGCCGCCGCCGCCGCATGCTCGACTACGTCCGCTCCATGGACGTCGAGCGCTACCGCAAGATCGTCGCCGACCTCGGCCTCCGCCGCTGACGCGGTCCGGGCGGCGCGGGTCGTCGGCGCCGACCAGCGCCGACGTTTCGATTCTGACCGGCCGGTGACACTCTCGCCGTGAGGCGGATCGTTGCAGGCAGTGTCTCGTTCGGCGCGTTCGTCGCCATGGCCGTCGGGGTGGGACCCGTGACCGAGGCGCAACCGTCCGGTGGTGCGGTCGCCGGCTCGACCACGATCGAGCTCCAGGTCGCCGGTGAGAACGGGGTCCCCGCCGACGCATCGATGGCGGCCGTCCACGTCGGTGTCGCTCGAGCCGCCGGTTCCGGATTCGTGACGCTGTGGCCGTGCGAGGGGCCGATCCCCACGACCTCGGTCGTCAACCACGCGGCGAGCCAGCTCACCCAGTCGCTCGTGCTCTCCAAGCTGAGTGCCGCGGGCTCGATCTGTCTCACGGTCAGCGAAACCACCGACGCCATCGTCGATCTCGCCGGGTACGTCCCGGCCGGCTCGGATCTCACTGCTCTCGACGCTCCGGTGCGCGTGGTCGACACGCGGCGAGCGACGCGGCTCCGGGCGGGCGAGGAGTTCCGCGTCCAACTGGCAGGTGAGGCGGGCATCGCGGCCGACGCCGGTGGAGCCGCGTTCACGCTGACCGCCGTGGGTGGAGCAGATCCTGGCTTCATCACCTCTTCGGCCTGTGGAGCGGTGCGGCCGGAGACGTCGACGGTCAACTGGGCGGGGCCTGCCGCTGTGCCGAACTTCGTGATCTCGAAGCTCGGAGACGGCGGCGCAGTGTGCCTGGTCGCCTCGTCCGACGTGCACGTCCTCGTCGACGTCGTGGCGTCGATGCCGGCCGACGCCGCCGGCCTGACGCTGCTCGACACGCCCGACCGTGTGTTCGACAGTCGGATCGGCCGGGGCGGACCGCAAGGGCCGTTCGGACCGTCCGAGCGCCGGACGGTCGACGTCAGGGCCCCGGCCGACGCCGTGGCCGTGCTGGGGAATCTCACGGCAGCTCGCCAGGCGTCCAATGGCTTCGCAACTGCGTTCCCGTGCACACCGAACGTCCCGTTCACGGCCTCGCTCAACTGGAGCGGGCCAGGCGGTGTCGCCAACGGGTCGCTCGCCAAGCTCGATGCGTCGGGCGACATGTGCCTGCTGTCGTCAGGCACAGCCGACCTGATCTACGACGTGTCCGGCTTCGTCACATCCGAGGACTTCTTCACGCCGCTCACGCCTGTCCGCCTCTCCGACAGCCGCGAGGGTTGGGAAGCCGACTGCCCGTTCACCCCGATCGCATTGAGCACCGACCTGAATGCCACCTCCGCCGAGTTGGTGTTGTTGGCGAATGACGGCGATCAGTCTGACGACCGTCGAGTCGTCGTCCCGAGTCGCCTCTCGGCCGACGTGTACGGCACCGCGCTCGACTGTTCCGTCGTGGTGGTCCGTGCACTCTTCGAGTTCATCGTCGTCGACGTGGCAACGGGGCGGATCACCGACCGATTCACGAACTTCAACGCCGAGCGTCCGACGGTCGTCGACGACCGTGTGCTTGCCTACCTCGCGTCGATCGACGCGACCTTGCCGAGCGGGTCCGCCGGCGTTCGGTACGAGGTCCGCGACCTGAGCGACGACGCGGTGCTGGTGTCGTCGGGTGTTTTCCCACGACTCGGCGACACGTATCGGATCAACGGTCAGAGATTCGAGCGTCTGGCGGAGAATGGCGACACGGTCGTGATCGTGCACGGGCAGGGCGAGGGGCGCGCCGAGGCGAATGCCCTCAGCGTCACGATCCGCTCGATCTCGGAGGGATGGTCGACGACGTTCCCGATCGAGGCGTTCGACGGAGTCAGCACGGTCGATGTCGCGCCGGACGGAGCGACCGTCGTGCTCAGCGGCCAGGGTCGCGGTGTTCCCGCCCAACAGCCGACGAACAGCCGCTACCTCGCCTACTCGCTGAACGGCGACGTCGTCGCACGAGCCGACGGCCTCGACGGTGGGGTCAACGCGGCCTTCCTGGGACGCGGGCGGATCCATGCCTGCACCACGAACGCGCTCATCCTCCACGATCTCTTCGCTCCTGCTCCGTTCGTCGTCGAACGTTTCGGTGCCGACGCTCCGTTCGGCAACTCGTGCATCGGCCGGTGAGCACGCTGACGAACGGATCCGCCTGTTCCGGTGATCGCGCCGTTACACTCCGTCGTGCTCGGAAGGTCCGAGCGACGGAGTGTCAGGTGCTGGTTGCCGGTTGCTGACTCCGAGATGGTCGTGGGGAGTGGCTGTTGATCTCGGTGTTACCAACTGGGAACCGGT
>JBCDAK010000345.1:0-2903 GCA_039185545.1 Actinomycetota bacterium | reverse complement strand
GCGAGTCGCTCGCCCCAGCGGCTCTCGAAGGCGTCGACCACCGTCCACCCCATCGCAACGAGCATCGACCGGCGCTCGATGTGGGCGATCGCTCCACCGGGGTGCACCTCGCAGTCGAGCGCAACGGCGGCATCGCCATCGCCGACGACGAGATCGATGACCTCGTGACCAACCACGTACCCGGCCCGCACGGTGAGGTCCTGGTCGCGTAGGAAGGTCTCGAGCCGAGCCGCCCAGGAGCCCATTGCCCCTCGCTCGGCGGGTGGCGGGCGGACCTGTTCGGCATGGGCGAGGTAAGCGTCGATCAGTCCGGAGCCCTGCTCCGAACGAGACGTCAACACCGTCATGCGTGATCGAGCTCGGGTGACCATGACATTGAAGAGGTTGCGGTCTTCGATGAACGCCGTGCTGCCGCCCGGGCTGTCGTCGTCGATCGTCAAGGACACCAACATGTGGTCGCGCTCTGCGCCCTGAAACGCATGCACCGTGCCGACGGCGAGTTGGAGGCTCTCGATGTCCGGGGCGCTGAAGGCGGCGAGCACCCGCTCGGACAAGAGATCGGCCTGCGCTCGAAACGGGGTGACAATCCCGACCGTGCCGCCGGAGCGCTCGTCGAGCATGCGCCGGATCCGTTCGATGATCTCGTCCGCTTCGCCCTCGTTGGTGCCGTTGCGACGGGTGCCCTCGACCCGGCAGACATCGATGCAGTCCACGAGGTCGCGCGCCGGGTGCCGGGTCGCCGGCTGCACCCGGCCGTCGTAGAAGCGGCGGGCAGAGAAGTCGATGAGATGCGGGTCGCTTCGATAGTGGGTCGACAACTCCACCGTTCGTCCCGTGCTCGCCGCGGCGTCGAGCAGACTGTTTCGACGCAGATCGAGCAGCGGCTCGACCACCGTTTCAGCCAAGCCCGCGTGGCGGAGGTGCTCACCGATCGCCTCGTCGCTCAGGAACGATGTGTGGCGGAGCTGGTTGGCATCGCCGACCGCCACCAGCCGCTTGGCCCGCAGCAGCGCCGGCGGTGCCGTCGACTGGGCGACCTGTGACGCCTCGTCGATGATCACGAGGTCGAAGATGCCGGTACGCCGGGGCAGGAGATCTTCGACGTCTCCCATGGTGCCGACCCACAGCGGCGCCGCCCGCAGCAGTGCGTCGGCATCGATCTTGCCGAGAATCTCGCGCCGCTTGACCCGTCCCGCTCGCAGCGCACGGGCGAGGTCGAGAACCGCAGCACGTTCTCTGCGCTCGAGCGCGTCGGCAATGCGGGACCGAATCATCACGCCGAAGCGCTGGCGGAGGCTGTGTTCGACAGCGATGTGGTCAGCGACGAGCGGCCCGAGCGCCAGCCCGCCATCTCGTTTGAGCCGGTCGACGGCCACCCGGCGACGCAGACCGGCGAGATCGCCTCCTCCGAGTCGGTCCAATGCTCGGCGAGCGCCCCGTCTCGCCCACCAACCGGCATTCGGATCGTCGATCGTCGCCAACTGGTGCTCTGCGGCCAGCAGATCGACATCCGCGTCAGGGGTCGACAGGATCCGGGCGACCACGTCGCCATCGGTCAGCATCGCTTCGGCGTCGAGTGCCTCGGTGGCTTGACGGCGACGGATTGAGCGTGCCCGGTGGGCCTGGTCGAACGCCGTCACGGCATCGGTCGATGCATCATCAGCCGACACTCGATCCCAGAGATCGCCGGCGAGCTCGGCTCTCGATTGGTTGTCGCCGAAAACGATCGGGGTCGGCCCACCTGCTTCGGAGAGAAAGTCGATCAGCACGCTTGCGGCGTGCTGGCTGCGGGTCGCCAAGAGCACACTCTCGCCACGGGCCACGGCATCGAGCGCCGTCGCCGCAACGGTATGTGACTTCCCGGTCCCGGGCGGCCCGACGATGACCGAGACCGGTTCGGTCCGAGCGTTGCGAACCGCTCGTTGCTGATCGCGGTCGAGCGGGACGGCGGCCACATCGATCTCTCCCGGCTCGGGCACCGGGTCGCCCGACGGGAGGTACAGCGAGCGGAAGGCGGTCGGCGGGTCATCAACCACGGCATCACGCCACGAGGCCAGCGCCCCCGAACGCGAGGTCTCGTCAGCGGCATCGCTCAGGTAGAACGCTCCGACGGGCGCGACCGTTGCGGAGAGGCCGTCGCGAAGGGTGCTAAGACGGGTTGGCGGGGGTACGGCTTCGGCCTCGAAGCCCATGGCGTGGGCACCCATCTCAAGCCACTTGCGAAGCGGAGCCATCGCGGCCCAGCTGTCTTCGTCGACGCTGCGAGGGATCGCTCCGTCGAAGAAGATCAGCCCTTCGAGCACGGCTTCGGCATCGGCAGGGTCGTCGATCAGATTCGATGCGACCACATCGCCGACCAGCTCGAAGCCGGTCGAGAGCGCACCCCGAGCCCCAACCGCGAAGCGGCGTGGCTTGACCGCGGCCGAGACGAGCGGAGCCAACACTCGCCGCTCGCGCCCGTCGACGGTCAACCGACCGCCGACGAATCCCCACCCGACCCGGAGCCGATGGGCGCTCGGGTCGAGTTGGTCCTTCGCCCAGAGCTTCTCGACGGAGGCGCGGCTCCAGGCCCGTTTGCCGTTGACGCCGTCGGCACTGGCCTCGGGACGAAGCAACGGGGCCGGGTCGGGCTGCACGACCGCCGGCTTCCCCGCTGCGCTGACGTCGACCGACACCTTCGGCGGCGCAACGAGCGACGCCATGAAGTCGAGCAGACGAGCCTGAGAGACGACGGTCATCAGCCGCGCATCGTAGGCCAGGGACGGCTGACGTCGGGGACGTCGGGGACCGCCCATCGCCACGGGATGTCGGCGCCGTGGGTCAGCCCGACACGGACACCCTGGTCCGGGGACGTCGGAGGCGCGACCCCGTCGTCGAGAACCCGGACCCCGAACCGGTTTCGC
>JBCDAK010000344.1:0-2907 GCA_039185545.1 Actinomycetota bacterium | reverse complement strand
GGATGCGCTGACACGACCGCCCGCCCCTCCGACTCGCGTCAGCCCATCCCGCGGTTGCGCCGACATGCGCTGACGCGAGACGCCGGCGGGTCGGCCCGGAAGTCGATGTCGAGGTGCGGACCGGGGAGTCGTCCCCGGTGCCCGCGGACTGCAGCACGTGGTGGAGTGGAGCTGTGCGATCGGCCGTCCACCGCCTGCCACTAGAGTCGGAGTCGTCGAGCGGGGAAGGTGGCCCGGTCGGCGCCGGTGCCTCGGGCGGAAGCACACGGGCGGGAGGTGGAGCGATGAGAGGTTCGACGAAGCGTGTGGTGGCAGGACTCTGCTGCGCTGCGCTTGCTGCCGCCGCCTGCTCCGGTGACGACGAGTCCGACGCGACCGCCCCGGTCCCGTCCGCCGGTGACGAGGAGTCCGCTCCCTCGATCGAGGAGTCCACACCGGACGTCGACGATTCGGTTGCGACCGAGAGCG
The DNA here is from genome assembly GCA_039185545.1 of Actinomycetota bacterium. Taxonomy (GTDB): domain Bacteria; phylum Actinomycetota; class Acidimicrobiia; order Acidimicrobiales; family Ilumatobacteraceae; genus Ilumatobacter_A. The sequence continues at coordinate 2,439 of JBCDAK010000344.1, read as the reverse complement.
AGGAGAGCGAGCCGGTCCAGACCGACCCGCCCGATGACACGGAAACGCCGCCGACCGATCCGCCGGAGACGACGACCACGACGACCGAGTCGGCCCCCGAGCGTCGCCTGCCCGAAGATCTCGGCCCGGTCACTGACTCGATCCCCTACCCCGACGCCCCCGGCGTCGACGCCCCGGGAGAGTTCTACGAGATCTACGACATGGGGTACGTCTACCTCCCGTTCGAAGACGACCCCGGCGATCCGAACGTGGTCGCTCCGACAGACGAGCAGTTGCCGGTCATCGCGGCGTACGTCGAGGCGCAAGCGGCGCTTGCTTCGCAGACCTTCGTGGATGAGGTCTCGGCTGAACCGAACGACCGAGTCCGAGCGGCCTTCGTTGATCGTGGTGAGAGCTGGCGTCCGCTCTTTTCCTCGATGGCTTCAGCTGGCGAGCGAGATGTGTTTTTGGTCGACGCTCCGACACTGCTTCGACCGAAGGTTCCGGCGGACTCCGATGGACTCGCTGCAACTGTTCTCGATTGTGGATTCCTGTCGTCGAACACGGTAGACGCCGAAGGTCAGCCGATCTCGGACTCGACTGATCCCTACTTCACAAACAGCATCCGAGCGTCGCTAGTTCGGATCGACGGCGAGTGGATTGTCGACTTCTTCCAGCAGGACGACTCGGCGTGCGTCTGACGATTGCTCTTCTCGTCGCTGCCGTTGCGGTCTCGGTCGGCGTTGTTCCGAACCTCGACGCTGTAGCCCAGTCGCCCTCATGCGATCGGTCGCGATCTCAGTGTCCGCCGCCTCAGGACTCAAGTTCACCAGGCAGCAGCGGTGGCAATCGCATTCTGAATCTGAGCGGGTCGAACAATCGCGTGAGCGACGGCGTCACCATCGCCGAGGGATCGATCGTCTACTCGTACCACGAGCCTCCGAGGTGCGAGTACTCGCGGCTGGAGGATCGGACCGATCGGTATCCGGCTCTGCTCGACGAGGAAGGGAACGTGGTCCTCGACGAAGACGGCAACCCGATCCCCGACACCGCAGGCGAGCCTCTCAGTGATGCAGCTGCAGATGCGCTCGAGGATCAGGTCGTCTCCGTCGACTCGATCGAGGTCAACTCGTACGACGATGGCCGGTACGTCTACCTGCCGATCGCCATCGATTGGGACAACCTCACGGAGGACTACGGACCGATCATCACCGAGATCACGACCACGTTCGGCGAGAGCTACACCGACATCGCACCGTCGATCGAGGCCCGGTACTCGCCGCTCGATCGGCAGATGCGTCGCCTGTGGATCCGGTGCGAGGACCCGGAGACCGGCCGCCTCGACGCCACCTTCTACCCCGACTTCATCGAGGTCTCGATCCTCGATCCGATCTGGGAGGCCGACCTGATCCTGGCTCGGCTCGAGCGGGAGCTCGTGTTCGAGGAGCCGACGATCGTGCCCGACGCCGTGCACGAGCGGTGGGGCGGACTCGTGGTGCGGTCGCCGGCCTGGCTGAGCATCCCGGCCGAGGACTGGCAGGTCCGGTCGACCCGGGTCATCGAACACCGCACCAACACGTTCGCCATGTTCGGCTACCCGACGCTGCTGCAGTTCGACGTCGACTTCGAGCCTCATCCCGACGAGCCCGGCGACCCGGGCGTCGACACCCGCACGGCCTACGACGGAACCGTCGACTGCCTGTCGTCGGCCACCTTCGACGCGGGTCTGTCGTCGGGCGACGGCACGATGCCGGGCCGCCCGCCCCTCGGCGTGCTCGACGACTTCTCGGCCGTCGTCGGCGAGATCGGCCCGTGCACATGGGTGCCGCCGATGCGCGGCACCGTCACCATCTCGGGCCGCACCGAGTACGCCGTCATCAGCCTGCTCAACGGTCAGACGTACAACCGCCAGGACCGCTTCCACGACTTCGAGGTCACCTGGCAGGTCGGCGAGCTGCGGGCCGTCAACATCAACGACGTCGACAGCTGACCGGCACCGAGGCGGACGGCAGCGCACCAGACGGCCCACCCGTCGACCAGTCCGTCGGCACGACGCCGCCGAGGTCATGCTGTCCCGGTGATCATCGTGACCGCGACGCTCTCGTTCGACACCGAAGCCCACCGAGACGCCGCCGTCACGGCGTCAGCGCCGATCCAGCGGGCGACGCGGGACGACGAGCCGGGGTGCCTGGCGTACTGCTTCGCCGCCGACCCCGCCGAACCGACCCACATCCAGGTCTACGAGTTGTGGACCGACGCCGACCGACTCGCAGAACACTTCGACCACCCGAACTACGCGGCGATGGTCGAGGTCCTCGGCTCGAGTCCGGGCTTCCTCGCCTCGGACAACCGGCTGTGGGCGGCCGACGACCGGGGTCCGGTCTACGGCGACGATCGGCGCTTCCGAGCCGACGCCGTTTCCGACGCCTGAGTCAGCGCCCGGACGACGACGCCGATCTC
>JBCDAK010000343.1:0-2924 GCA_039185545.1 Actinomycetota bacterium | reverse complement strand
TGCTCATCGACGAGGTCTGGATGCGCAGCACCACGGGCTCGTCGGCCGTGATCGCCTCGAGCAACGGCCGCGTCAGCAGGAACTCGTCGGAGAAGATGTCGTCCTTGACCTCGGTCCAGTCGCCGGCCTGATCGCCCTCGGACCCCTTCTCGGTCTGGATGCGCAGCAGCTGCTTCTTGTAGTTCCACTCGTAGAGCGCCTTGGACTCGTCGAGGCCCTCGTAGCACTGCAGACGGATCAGCTTGGCGCCCGTGATCTCCGCGACCGACTTGGCCAGCTGCGTCTTCCCGGTGCCGGCCGGACCTTCGACGAGGATCGGCTTGTTGAGCCGGTCGGCGAGATAGGCGATCCCGGCGATTCCGTCGTCGGCGAGGTACTTCACCTCACGCAGCGCATCGCGGACGCTCTGGACACTCTCGAAGCGGGGTGGGGCGTCGGCGGGCGCCACGGTCTCGGTGGGGGTCGACATCGGAGCCACGGTACCGGCAGGGCCGCTCCACCGATCAATCGGTTCAGCACGGTGTTCCAGGGGCGCGTTCTCGTGTTCGTCCCATGAGCAAGAACCTGCAGAGCTTCGTCAAGGGCGCCGGGATGTTGCGGAGCGTCGTGAATCGTGTGCCGTCCGACGCGTGGGACTCGGCATCGTGCTGTGAGGGGTGGTCGGCGCGGGAGGTCGCCGGCCACATCGCCTGGGGTCTCGACACCACGGCGAGCTTCGCCCACGGCTCCGGTCCCGCGCCCGAGATACCCGAAGCCGACAAGGCCGGCGAGGACCCGGCGGCCACTGTGTCCGCGTCGATCGACGGCGCGATCGCCTCTCTCGACCGTCTCGGCGCACTCGTGCGGCCGACGCCGTGGGGCATGGACGTCGATGGCTTCTGCGCGCTCATGGGTGTCGACACGCTCACCCACGCGTGGGACATCGCCGACGCCGTCGGGATCGACCACGGGATCGACGAGGCATCGGCGATCTCGGCCCACGAGACGATCTCCCCGATCGCGGAGCGCATGCGCGGCCCGGGCCGGTTCGGCGACGAGGTCCGCACCGAGTCCCCGCACGCCATCGATCGGTTCATCGCGTTCACCGGGCGCACCAGCGTCCGCAGCACATGATCACGATCTGCCAGGATCTCCCCATGGGGTACGAGGGGGACTCGCCCATCGCCGAGCCGGTCACCGACTGGATCAACGACTGGGACTGGCTCGATCCGCAGTGGGGACCTGACGCGGTCGACATCTGGAACACCGTGCGCGACGTCACCCCGGTCGCGATGACCGAGCGATACGGGCGCGCCTTCATGCCCGTCACCATGGAGGCGGTCGCGCAGGTCGCGAAGGACACCGAGAACTACTCGTCGATCCAGGTGTCGGTCGCTCAACCCGATGCGATTCGCCGGCCCGCTCCGCCGATCACCTCCGATCCTCCCGATCACCACGGTCACCGGCGGCGGCTGCTCCCTCCCTTCAGCCCGAAGAAGATCTCGCTCATGGAGGACGACCTCCGGCAGTACTGCCGCGAGCTGATCGCCGAGCTCGACGGCCTCGACCGCGCCGATGCGGCCACGGCGTACAGCCAGAACATCCCGGTTCACGGCATCTCACAGATGATCGGTGTCCCCGAGAGCGACGGTGACATCTTCCGCGACTGGATCTACCGCAACTTCCAGCTCGGCCCACGCGACAACCGGGTGCGCGAGCAGGTCACCGCCGACATGCGGGCCTACTTCTTCGATCTGCTCGATCGGCGAGCGGTCGAGCCGCACGACGACCTCGCCACGCTCGTGGCCGAGGCGGTCGACGACGACGGCGCACCGATCGCCGACGAGCTCAAGGTCGGCTACCTGATCCTGCTGATCCTCGCCGGGATCGACACGACGTGGAGCGCGATCGGATCCGGTCTCTGGCATCTGGGCGGTCACACCGACGACCGCGACCGGCTGGTCGGGGTACCCGATGACGACCCGCGGTGGATCTACGCCGTCGAGGAGGTCCTGAGGTACTACGCCCCCGTCACGATGGGCCGCAAGGTCATCCAGGACACCGAGGTCGCCGGGTGTCCGGTCCGCGCCGGCGAGCAGATGCTGGTCACGTTCCCCGCGGCGAACCACGACCCCGACGCGTTCGACCGGCCCGAGTTGTTCGACATCGGTCGTGAAGAGAACCGGCACGTCGCGTTCGGGCTCGGGATCCACCGCTGCCTCGGCTCGAACCTCGCGCGGCTCGAGATGCTCGTCGCGTTCCAGGAGTGGATCCGGGCGTTCCCGACGTACCGGCTCGATCCCGACCACGAGAGCACGTGGACCAGCGGACAGATCCGAGGTCCACGGAACATCCCCGTCATCCTGCGCTGAGCGGGAGGCCGTACAGACCGACTGCAGAACGGAGAATCCCATGGATCTGAACGGCGCACATGTCGTCGTCACGGGCGGATCGACGGGTATCGGTGCCGCGCTCGCCGACGAGTTCACCGAGCGGGGAGCACGGGTACTCGTCGTCGCTCGCTCCGAGGAGAAGTTGCGGACCGTCGCGGCGCGCAACGTGGGCGATTACGTCGTCGCCGACCTGTCCGACGCCGGTGACGTCGACGGTCTCGTCGAGAAGTGCCTCGCCACGCTCGGACACGTCGACGTGTGGGTCAACAACGCCGGCATCGAGACGTCGACGAGCTTCGCCAGTACGCCACGGGACGAGATCCGCACCCTCGCCCGGCTCAACTTCGAGGCCACACTCCTGCTGACGCGGGACGTGCTCGACCACCTCCTCCCCCGCAACAGCGGACACGTTGATGTTCCCCCAGTTCGGCGCGCACGGGATGCTGGGATGGTGATGCTCGATCTGAGGAGAGATCATCATGCCGAGGCGCTACCCGGCCGAGTTCCGACAACGTGTGATCGCGCTGCTGGAGGCCGGTCGCAAGGTTGCTG
>JBCDAK010000342.1:0-2924 GCA_039185545.1 Actinomycetota bacterium | reverse complement strand
GCGGGTTCGGAGCGAGTCGAGACCCAGCTCGACGACCACGTCGACTCCGTCGATCCGACTCCCGGCCAGCCCGACCACCACCTCGTCGCCGAAGATGATGGTCGACACCTCGGTCACGTCCTCGACGTACGTCCCGTCGACCACGCTCACCGTGGTCACCTCGGGCGCCGGCTCCCCGTCGACCGCCGGCGAGATCACGATCGACACGACGTTGGCGCTCGAGAACAGCAACTCGCCGATGTACTCGACCACCACGGTCTCGACGGTGGCGTCGGGGCCCACGATGGCGAGCTCGTCGTCGCTGAAGCTCGCCACGATCTGGAAGGCCAACGCCGGGTTGGGGGTCGAGACGACACCCGGCGAGATCGAGCCGAACACCAGAAGTGCGTCGCGGCGGTCGGTGATGACCGCGTCGGGCGTGCCGGCCTCGACCTCGGCTCCGGTCGGCGACTCGGGCGACAGGGCGAGGTCGCGCACGTCGACCGGTCCGGCGACGAGTCGGGCGAGCACGTCGACGGCCGACGACCGAGGAGCTCCGGCGGCGTCGTCCGACGACGGGGCCGGCGCAGAAGCGGGGGCGGCGCTGACGGCGCCCGCGAGCGCATCCCACACCGCGACGTCGGTGGCGTGGTGGTCGTACGAACGTCCGCTTGCGTCGATCGACGTGAGCACGTTCGCGACGGCCTCGGCCGCGAGCTGCTGCTCCCCCGCCGAGACGACCACCCGTCCATCGGTGGCGTCGTCGACGACGTCCTCGGGCAGGTCGACGGTGAGCGGCGCCCACGGCTCGACGAAGGACGCCACGTCGTCGGCCTCGAGCAGCACGCCGGACCCGATCGAGATGGCGAGCACCGGCTCGACGAGCGAGATCAGTTCGTCGACCGAGGTCGGGTCGTCGACCGAGTACGGCCGGGCGGCGACCGGCACGACCTCGTCGCCGAACCCCGCGTTGGCGTCGACGTTGACCGGCACGGTCACGAGCGAGCCGCCGACCCCCGACGGAGCGAGCGTGGCGACCACCAGCGACGTGAGTCGCGAGTCGCCGTCGACCACGCCCACGATCGCGTTCGGCGTGGTGGGGAACTGGGCGACCGGACGGGCGTCGAACGCCACGGTCTCGCCGGCTCGGGAGGTGGACAACTCGGTCACGCCGACCGTGGCGACGATTCCCGCGGCGACGACCAGGACCACCCCGACGATCGCGGCGATCTGCGTGCGCCGACGCCGTCGTCGGGGGCTGGCCGTCACGAGCTCACGACCGGCTGACTCGGTGAGGCCGCCCCGACCTGCGGAACCACCTCATCACCTTCATCACCTTCATCACCGGCGCCGGCGACGCCGTAGAGACCCCGGGCCTCGATCACACGCAGGACGGGGTTGGTGACGAGGTAGTCGAGAGGACGTCCGTCGGTGAAACGGGCCCGGAGATCGGTGCTCGACACCTCGAGACGCGGCACCTCGACCCGGATCCAGTCGATCTCGTCGTCGAGCGACACCGGCTCACCCGGACGGTCGACGACGACGAGGCGCGACCGGGCGACGACCTCCTCGTGTCGCTCCCAGGTGGCGAGACCGGCGGCCGCATCATCGCCCACGATCGTGAACAGCTCGGCGTCGGGGAACTCGTCGGCGAGCACACCCAAGGTGTCGGCGGTGTAGCTGGCACCACCGAGTTCGATCTCGTGGTGGCCGGGCTGGAGCCCCGGCACCTGCTCGACCGCCGCCGCCACCATGGCGAAGCGGTCCTCGGCAGGGGTGATGTCGCGGGTTCCGTCCTTCTGCCACGGGACGTTGTTGACCATGAGCAGGACCACGTCGAGGTCGACCTCGTGCAGGACGTTGACCGCCGTGACGAGATGTCCGACGTGCGGCGGATCGAACGTGCCACCGAAAATGCCCACGCGACGCGGAGAGTGGTCGATCCCCGCTGGCCACCGAGTGGAATCGCTCACTCCGAGGCTGCGGTCCGGCACGGGATCCCACTGTACGTGCCGCCAGACCCGAAATCGCTCGCAGGATCCGAAGGGGTCTTGACACGTCTGTTACCTTGAAACGGCCCCAATTCACCACCTCCCACCCGAATCCCCACCTGATTTCGGTTGACGCCCGGACCAACCGGGTACCGATCCCCCCAACGACGTCCCGTCGCCTCGATCTCGCCTCCGCGCAGATGCGCCGAGGTGTCCCAGATCCAGCCGAGACACCTGTGCCGCCCGGCACACGTCACACCGGAATCTTCCCGAGCAAGAACGGTTGTACCACACATCATGAATGACTCCATCGGCCTGTACCTCAACGACATCGGCAAGGTTCCGCTCCTGACCGCCGAGGACGAGCGCGAGCTCTCGCGCATCATCGAGGCCGGCCGCGAAGCGCAGGAACAGCTCGACGCCGGCAAGCGCGGCGCCGCTCTGAAGCGCCAGGTCCGCGAAGCCGCCAAGGCGAAGGACCGCTTCATCCGCTCCAACCTCCGCCTCGTGGTCTCGATCGCCCGCCGCTACCCGCTCCCCCAGGGAATGGACCTCCTCGATCTCATCCAGGAGGGCAACCTGGGCCTCGAGCACGCCGTCGACAAGTTCGACTGGCGGCGCGGCTTCAAGTTCTCGACCTACGCCACCTTCTGGATCCGTCAGGCCATCGGCCGGGCGCTCGACCAGAAGGCCAGCCTCATCCGCATCCCAGGCGACCGCTCCGCCAGCCTGCGCGCTGCGTTGCGCCAAGCCTCCGGCGACGGCGAGACGCTCGACCAGGCAAACGCCGAACTGCACCGCCTGACCACCCCGGTGAGCCTCGACAAAACCGTCGGCGACGACGGCGATGCCACGCTCGGCGACCTCATGGCCAACGACGACATCACGCCCGAAGACGCCGTGATGTCGCTGGTCGAGAGCGATCTGCTCGACGAGCTCCTCGACACGCTCGAG
>JBCDAK010000341.1:0-3020 GCA_039185545.1 Actinomycetota bacterium | reverse complement strand
GCCCGACAGGACGACCGGCCCGGAGACCGGCCATCGGATGGAGGTCTCGGTCATCGGGTGCCACCGACGTGACAGTGGCGGGAAGTCGGACAGGAAGCCGGTCACCCGGTTGATCGCGTGCCCGCGGGTGTCGGCGTCGTCCGCGGGGGAGAGGCCGTCGATCCACTCGCCGATCCCGCGGGCCTCGTCGGCGAGCCGCGCCATCGCCTCGTCGACGAGGTCGGCGGGCACCACGTCGCCACGCCAGTTGAGAGTGAGCTGAATGGCTCGATGGGCGATGGTGCCGGCGGCGTTGGCCGGAGTCCACTCGAAGCCGCTGTCGACGAGATGGAACTCCTCACAGTCGAGGATGGAGCCGACCCGATGTTTCGAGACGAAGAGGGTGGTGTCGGGGTCGAGCCGGGCGGCGACGTCGGCGAGCGCGGCCCGCATCTCGTCGACGATCTCGTCGATGTCGTCGGCGTCGAACTCCGGCGGATCGCCGACGAGGCGGAGCGCGTCGAGCGTCCGTTGCTGTGTCGGCGTGAGCTCGACGAGTGGGACGGAGGATCTGTCGTCCGACGTCGCCACGACGGCGGACACTAACCCCCACCCGCGCCTGGCGCGTCGGTAGTGTCGCCGCCGATCATGAGCCGAACGACGCTCCTCAATCTCGTGCTCGGCGCGGTCGCCGCGACGCTCGTGATCACGCTGATCGTCCTGGAGACGTCGGACGAGGCCGCGCCGGTCACGACCACCACGACGACGACCACGACCACCACGACGACGCTTCCGCCGACGACGACCACGACGACGACCACGGTTCCTCCGACCACGACGACGACCACGACCACGACGACCACCACGACGGAGCCGCCGCCCCCGACCGAGCCGCCGATCGAGGCGTTCTTCGTCGCTGCCGTCGTCGTGAACGGCACCAATGAGGGCGAGTTGCTGGCCCCGGTCGTCGATCGTGTTCGCGAGCTCGGCTACTCCGACGTGCGCGGCCTCAACGGCGCGGCGAAGGTGCCGACCACGTTGATCTTCGCGGTCGACGAGGAGTTCCGTGCCGAGGCCGAGGAGCTCGCCCGATCGCTCGGATACGACGTCGTGCTCGACCCCGTCGAGGTCGTCGAGCCCGACGACGTGGCGATCGGGTTGTTCGACGCGGCGCCGCAGGTCTCGGGGCTCGCGAATGCGAAGGTGATGGTGTACCTCGGTCGAAGTGGCCTTCCAGACCCGCCGCCACCGGCCGAGGACGGCGACGACGCCGAGGGCGAGAACGGCGAAGCCGGTGACGAGGGTGGCGGCGGCTGAGGACGACGGGGGCTGACGGTCAGCGATCGTCGTCGAGTCGCACGACGCCCTTGCCTGCGAGCTTGGCCTCGTAGAGCGCACCGTCGGCGCGACGCAGCAGGCCGTGGGCGCTCTCGTCGCGGCCGTCGCTCCAGACCACGCCGATCGACAGCCGGCAGGCGACGGTGCGGCCGTCCTCCAGGTGGAGTTCGTCGCCGAAGATCTCGAGCACGCGCTGGCCGAGTCGGTGGGCGTCCATCCGGTTGGTGACGCCGGTGGCGACCACGACGAACTCATCGCCACCCCATCGGCCGACGACGTCGTCGGAGCGGGTGGCGAGCCGCAGCGCGTCGCCGACAGCGCGGAGGACCCGGTCGCCGACGTCGTGTCCGAGCTCGTCGTTGATCCGCTTGAAGTCGTCGACGTCGGCGAACAGCACGGCGACCGGCCGTTCGTGACCGGCGGGAGCGGAGACGGCGTCGATGATGGCGGCCTCGACGTGCCGGCGGTTCGCGAGCCCGGTGAGGCCGTCATGGAGGGCGAGATGCTTGAACGATTCGCGCTCCATGCGCAGCTCGGCTTCGAGTGAGCGGCGGCGGATCAGGTCGGCGATGAGTCGGCTGAGCACGGTCGCCATCTCGAGGCTGACCGAGGTGAACGGGTTCGACGCCTCGAACGAGTCGAGGTAGAGGTAGGCGATCGCCGTCCCCTCCGACGCCACGGGGGCGGAGATCGAGGAGGTGATCTCCTCGGTCCGTCCCACCTCGGCGAACCACTCGGCGGTGGCCTCGGTGACGTCGTACTCGCCCTCGAACGGTCGCCGGACGATGGTGGCCTTGGGATTCTCGATGTCGTCGATCAACTCGTCCGACCGGATCCGCCTCGACCGGAGTGCGTCGATCTCGAAGCCCTGCGCTGCGACGAACTCGTACTCGTCCGTGTCGTCGACGCGAAGGAGGATGCTGCCGGCCTCGGCGCCCGGAATCACCTCGATCGACCGCTGCAGGAGGACGCCGTAGAAGCGGGTGTCGTCGATGTGGCGATGGGACAGCTCGCTCAGTTCGAGGAGAGCGGAACGGAAGTCGCGCTGCTGCTCCAGCGTGGCGCCACTGTTCTCGCGTCGTTCGACGATCTGGATGACGACGGTCTCGTCGAGCCCCGGCGTGGCGTGGAGCTCGATCGGGACCGGCTGGCCGGCCGAGTTCCGAACGGTGGCGGGGAGACGCTCGACGCTGCCGCTGCGGGAACGGGCGACGTTGCGGAGTCCGGCGGCGATCGACTGGTGGCCGACGTCTTCGATCACGTCGGTCAGGTCGTGGCCGACGTAGGCGATCGAGGGGAGCGGCACGGCGGGATCGTTCGTCGGGCCGGCGGTCAGGGCGCGGTGGGCGGCATCGTTGTGCCACCGGATGCGCAGGTCGGCGTCGATGACCATTGCGGCGATCGGAACGTGGGCGAGAAGTCCGATCGGGGGGATCGGTGCACCGTGTCGTTCGATCGTCGAGGGGTCCGCCGCCATGTCTCGATGATCGGCTGATGGTCCGCAGCGGTTGAGGGTCGTCAACCAGGTGGGACGGATTCTTGAGGGTCGAACCGGTCGGAGCCCCCGAGGTCTCGTGTCGCTCGTCTCGTGTCGATCACGGAACCGTGTGACACCCCCGCGCGCATGATCATGGCGTGGAGTTCGCCTCGACCGTCGAGTTCGCCGCCGTCGCCCGCCGCATCAGCCGGGCCGCCCAGCGTCG
>JBCDAK010000340.1:0-3123 GCA_039185545.1 Actinomycetota bacterium | reverse complement strand
CAGCACGTCGAGTGCGAGCCCGGCGTCGCGCAGCGATCGGGTGAGGACGAACTCCTCGGCGATGCCGTCCCACCCGCCGTCCGGCCAGGGGACACGTCGTCGAGACGGCTTGAGACCGACCAGCCCGCACGCCGCGGCGGGGATACGGATCGATCCGGCGCAGTCGCTCGCGTGGGCCAGGGGCACGACGCCGGCGGCCACCGCTGCTCCTGCACCACCCGACGATCCGCCCGCCGACAGGGTGGGATCGAGCGGATTCCTCGTGACGCCGAACGCCCGCGACTCGGTGGTGCCGTGTTGGATGAACTCGGGCACCGCCGATCGACCGACGATCTGCGCCCCGGCGTCGAGGAGTCGACGAACGAACGGACTCGTCTCGTTCGCGGTCACCCCTGCGGCGAGCCGGCTGCCCATCTCGACCAGGCGTCCGGCCTCGGCCGACCCGAAGTCCTTCCGCAGGATCGGAACGCCGGCGAGCGGCCACTCGGACTCGTCGCCGGACGGGCCTGAACCGTCGGCGTCACCGGCGTGCGACGGCTCGTCGTACCACTCGACGACCGCGTGGATCACGGCCTCGGTCCGCTCGTGCATCTGACTGGCCGCTTCGTGGACGTCGTGGCGGGTCACGCGACCGACGCGCACCGCGTCGGCGAGGTCGGTGGCGTCGAGTCGGGCGTACTCGTCGGGCGTCACCGGCGGAACCAGGGGTGGTCGGCGGCGAACGTCTGCCGCGCCTCCTCGGCCGTCGTCGGGCCGTGCAGTCCGGTCGCGTCGACCGAGGCCCTGACCGACCGGCGTTCGTCGGCCGACGCTCGGCACGCCACGAGCGCGGGATCGATGCCGTAGAGGCGGGCGGCGGTTGCGCCGAGGATCTTCGACTTCGTCTCGTCGGTGAGCTCCGGGTACCCGAAGCGCTCCTGGAACTCGGGGCTGATCTGGAACGCCCGGAACGCCTCGATCTTTCCTTGCGGTGACCCGTACCAGATCGAGTCGGTGCCCCACAGGATGTTGTCGGGGCCGAGGGCGACGAGCAGTTTGCCGAGCACGTGGGCGGCCTCGTCGGGACGCTGGATGAGGTTCCACCAGGTCGATCCGAGCTCCGCGTACACGTTGCCGCCGGGCCCCACCCCGGAGCCCTCGAGCGAGGCGATCAGCCGATCGACGCCGCCCGATTCGGACGCGCCGGCATCGGCTCCGGGGTACGCCCCCTCTGCGACCGCCACCTCGAAGCCCGAGTGGTAGATGCAGAAGGTGAGGTCGGGATGGGCGATCGCGGCCGGCCCGACGTCGACGGGCGAGGCGGCCGCGGGTCCGAGGCCCTTGTGGACGCAGATGATCGACTGGCCGAGCGACCGCGCGCGTTCGAGGAACGCGGTGCCGACCTCGTCGTCGAGTCGCCATGGAGCACCCTCGTGGGTGTACGCCTTCCAGGCGGCGAGGTCGAACTCGGCCGCGGTGGCGCTCATCGCATCGAGCGCGGCGTCGAGTGCCCCGACGGTCGGCGCGGCGTGACCCTGTATCAGCACGCGGTCGGAGCAACCGATCGCCTCGGCCTCACGTCGGGCGCGGTCCATCACGGCGGCGCTGAGTGGGTCGGGGTCGGCGACGACCGGGATCGCCGACAGCACGGCCACCGTCGTGTCGCTGCCTCCGAGCACGAGGTCGAGCCAGGCGTCGGTCCCGAAGCACTCCGACAGGTCGCCGCCGCACTGCGCCTGGGGGAAGCCTTGACCGAACCCCGACGTGGTGCCGGGCGGGAGGTCGAGGAGGTGCGTCTGCACGTCGATGACGAGGTCGTTCTCGGCGCCGTCGAGGACCGTCGACGCCACCTCGTCGTCGATCGTCGACTCGGGCGGCAGTTCGAACGTTCCGCCCGGCCCGGTCGTGGTCGTCGACGAGGTCGAGGTGCTGGTCGTGGACGAGGTCGACGTGGATCCGGCGCCGGTCGAGGTGGCGCTCCGCTGCTCGGCCGAGCACGCGTTCAACGTCGCGAGGAGGGCACCCATGCCGGCCGACCCCTGCAGGAACGCCCGCCGCGACACACCGCGCCGGCGAGCGTTCCGATCGGCGAGGTCGAGCGTTCGCCGAACCGTCTCGGCGACGAGCGGGCTGCGCGGCAGCGGGTCGTACTCGCCGTTCGAGAGCGGGTGGAAACGAAGTGGGAGCTCGTCGTCATCACGTCGGGATCGACCGCTCATCCGTCCATGGTTCCACGCCGGCCGAGCGCCCCGGTCGCACAGCGCCGGACGGCACCGAACAGGACCGAACGAACCGAGCCGAACGAACGGAGCCGAGCGGACGCAAACGAACCGAACGTGTGGTTGCGGTCAAGTCCTCCCACCGATCTCCCGATCAGAGACCATGCGCATCGACTCGTCATCGATCCTGCGGTTCCTCCGGCGGCCGCAGGGCGTCGGCATCGCCGCAGTGGCTGCGCTCGCCGTCGTGGCGGCGTTCGCGTCGGGTGTGCTCGGCGGTTCCGGTGACGGCGTCGCGAGCGACGACGGACTCGGAGAAGGAAGCGAGCCGTTGGCCGCGGCGTTCGCGCCGGACGCGACCTACGACGCCGGGGTCTCGGCGATCTTCGTCGCCGTCGATCCGACCGATGCCGTCGACCTGATCGCACCCGCGCCGTGGTGTTCCCCGTCGAGCGATCCGGCTGTCGACCTCGACACCATCGCGGATGTCGTCGATCCCGTCGGCCCCTGTGCATCGGTCGACGAGATCGCGGCGCTCACGAACGCCGACACCGTGCTCGGCTGTCGCGCGGAGGAAGCGGCCGTGATCGCTGCGGCCGAGAACCGGCTCGCCGACACCGGACGCTCTCTCGACGGGTTGGAGTCGCTGATCCCCACGTACCTCACCGAGCGTCCGCGACACTGGGACGTCACCGCCCCGACCGACGAGTGGTCGGCCGGCGTGGTTCCCCGCGCCGTCGGCCTCTGTGCCGACCTCGTCCCGAAGCAGCCGGCAGCGTCGCTGGTCGTCGTCGAGTGCGGCGCCGAGTACGCCGTCGTGTCGTCGGCGATCGAGAGCTACCAGCTCGAGTTCGGCGTGCTGCCCGCGTCGGTCGACGATCTCGCGCCTGCGTTCCTCACCGAACCGCCGGCGAACTGGATGTTG
>JBCDAK010000339.1:0-3222 GCA_039185545.1 Actinomycetota bacterium | reverse complement strand
TCGCGATCGAGTTGGTCCCACGTGGTCGTGACGACGCGCTCGTCGGGTGTCCCGAGGCGTTGGAGCACGGTGATCGGATCGGATCCGTCGGCGTCGAGGGCCCCTTCGTCGCGGGCGAGTTTGATCTCGGAGAGAACCCAGTCGGCGTGCACGTGGGCGACGAGGAGCGGTCCGTGGACGCCCGCTGCGGCCTCGGTGAAGGCGTGTCCGTCGACGAGGGTGACGTTGGAGTCGACCGGGTCGACACCGAGCCGAGCCCACGCCACGTCGAGGAACGACATGGCCGGCAGGGTGACGAGCTCGATCTGGCCGTCGGCGGCGCGTCTGCGGAGGTGCTCGACCGTCTGTTCGAGCACCATCGGTGATCCGGGGACGGCGTAGAGGATCTCGTCGTGGTCCGCAGCGTCGCCGACGAGGCGATCGACGATCTGGCGGTACACCTCGTCGAACGTGTCGGCCGACTCGTACACATCGTCGTGCGTGATCGCACCGCCGGGTGCGTCGGACACGAGGTGCGCCGTCGGATGCACCGAGGTGCGGAGGTGGCGCCGCGTGATGCGTTCGATCGCGGCGAGCGTCTCGGTGGTGACGTGGTCGCGGCCACCAGGGCCGAGGCCGACGACCGTGATCCGGGGTGCGCTCACCGGCGGTCAGCCGAGCGGCAGGACCGCGTTGGAGGCGGAGTCGTACGAGCCGATGCGAGGGTCGACGTGGATGTCGGCGCCTCGTACGAGGAAGCCGGGGCTGGCGACCAGGGCTGCGAGACCGTCGAGCGATTCGTCGGCGGGGCGGATGAGGATGACGTGCGCACCGAAGTCGCTGATCACCGGCTCGGTCGGCTCACCGACCTCGGCGTCGAGGGCTCCGTCGACGAACTCGGGAACGAAGGTGGTGCGGAACTCGTCGGTGAACCAGCAGCCCAGGTCGCCGCCCTGCGCGGCCGAGCCGGGATCGTCGGAGAACTCGGCGGCGACGAGAGCGAACTCGGTGCCCGCCTCGAGCTCATCGATGACCGGTTCGGCGGCATCGGCGTCGGCGACGAGGACGTGGGACACGCAGAGCACGCCCGACGCCAGCGGTCCGTCGGCGTATGCCTCGACGAGTTCGGGCGGGGCCGCGAACGTCTGCTCGGACAGCACCTGCCCACCGGCGACGAACTCGACGAGAAGATCCTGCGTGTCCTGCGTTGCCTCGCCGAATCGGGGGAGCTGCGGACTGAGGGTGAGCAGCGACACCGCCTCGTCTCGGGAGGCATCGTCGACATCGATCTCCTCGCCGTCGAGGAAGTCGTCCTGGAGGCGGGCCTGGACCCACAGGCTGGTCGCCTGGCGGAGCTCGGCGATCGTGAGATCGGGGTCGTCGGCCTCGTCCGCCGGTGCGGCTTGGGCTCGGATCGCGAAGGCGATGTCGTCGAGTTCGTCCTCGGACAGCTCGACATCGCCGACGCGGGCGACGGCATCGTCGTCGGTGAACGTGGTGCACCCCGAGACGGCGAGGCCGGCGGCGACGACGAGGAGGGCGAGCGAGCGGGGGCGCCGGAACACGGCGAGCACGCTAGCCCGACACATCGGGGGCGGGGCCGTCACATCCGCTCCGCTCTCGCTACGGTCCGACATCGCGTGACCGATCGCGGGACCAGCCTCCGATGAACGCCGGATTCACCGTCGACGCCGGCGTGCTGCTGGGTGGTCTGCTGCTGCTGGTCGGGGTCCTCGCCAGCGGACTGGCAGCCCGCGCGCGGGTCCCCAGCCTGCTCCTGTTCATCGGGCTCGGCATCCTCGTCGCCGACGAGGGGCTCGGGCTCATCCGGTTCGACGACGCCGCCCTCGCGCAGAACATCGCGGCCGTCGCTCTGGTCATCATCCTCTTCGAGGGCGGGCTCGGCACCGAACCAGCGGTGTTCCGCGTCGCCGGTGTCCCGGCGTTCCTGCTCGCGACACTCGGTGTCGTCGCGACGGCCGGCGTGGTCGCCCTGGGGGCGATCCTGGTGCTCGGCTGGGAAGCGGAATCGGCGTTCCTGCTCGGTGCCGTCGTGTCGTCCACCGACGCAGCCGCGGTGTTCGCCGCGCTGCGATCGGAATCGCTCCCCGAGCGGACGTCACGGATCCTGCAACTCGAGTCGGGGATGAACGATCCCGTCGCTGTGCTCCTCACGGTCGGGATGGTCGAGGTGTGGCGCGGCGATCCGTCGCCGGCCGACTGGGTGTGGTTCCTCGGGAGCCAGCTCGCGGTCGGCGCGGTCGTGGGCATCGCCGTGGGTGTGCTCGCGCAGCGGTTCGTGGTCCGAGCGTCGAGTGCGGTCTCGTCCCTCGGTGTCATCAGCCTCGCCATCGCCGCGGTGTCGTACGGCGCAGCAGCCGTGGCCGGCGGCTCGGGCTTCCTCTCGGTGTACCTGACCGGGGTGCTGCTGGCAGCGTCCGATCGACGCGTGCGCGGGGTGATCGTGTTCCACGAGGGCCTCGCGGCGACGGCGCAAGGCGTCCTGTTCCTGTTGCTCGGGATCCTCGTGTTCCCCAGCGAGGTCGTCGACGACCTGCCGACGGCCGCGGTCGTCGCCGCCGTGCTCGTGTTGGTGGCCCGACCGGTCGCCGTGGTCGTGTCACTCGTCTGGTTCCGGATCCCGATTCGCCGGCTCGCCGTCATGTCGTGGGCCGGACTTCGAGGCGCGGTCCCGGTCGTGTTGGCGACGATCCCGTTCACGGCCGGACACCCCGACGGGTCCACGATCTTCGACGTCGCGTTCGTCGTCGTCGTGCTCTCGGTGGCGATCCAGGCGCCGACGGTCGGTCCGCTCGCCCGTCGGCTCGGGGTCGAGGATCGCAACCGTCGGCCGATCCTGCCCGTCGAGATCGTGCCGGTCGACGCCCACGACGCCGACCTCGTCGAGATCGAGGTGCCGGTCGGCTCCCGCGTGGGCGGATCGACGCTCGCTGAGGCGTCGCTGCCCGGAGGCGCCCGCGTGGCGGTGATCCACCGTGAGGGGCAGACGATCGTGCCCAAGGGATCGACGCAGATCCTGGCCGGCGACGTGCTGCTCATGGTGATCCCCCGCGACGCCCCACTGGCCGACGTCGACCAGTGGTGCGCCCGCATCGAGAGCTGAGAGCTCGTTCGCGTCAGCGCATCCTGCGGGTTCGTGGGGATGTGCTGCCGTGAGCGGCTGTCGCCGGGCGTCGTGTCAGCGCATCCTGCGGGTTCGTGGGGATGTGCTGCCGTGAGCGG
>JBCDAK010000338.1:0-3227 GCA_039185545.1 Actinomycetota bacterium | reverse complement strand
CGGGGGCGCCAGCAGCAGGATCTCGGACGGGCACCTCTCATGACACCGTCGCAGGTTCGACTCCTGCCGGGGGCGCCATTCACGCCGTTGCGGCGAGGTCTCGCATCTGGGATCAGTCGGTGCGGAGGAGGGCGCAGATGCTGGTCGTCCAGACGTCGCGGATCTCCGGCAGCGACAGTCCGTCGAAGCGGTGCATCTGGTCCCAGGCGTCGTAGCTCAGCGCAACCGCGACGCTGACGGCGATCGCGTCGGCGTTGCGTCCGGCGGCGCGGATCTCCTCGAGCTCGGCCGCGAAGTGCTGACGGATCTGGTCCCGCTGGAGCTCGGCGAGCATCGTGATGCCCTCGTCGAGCTCGGGGATCACGAGGGCCTTGGCCCGGGCGACCCGCAGTAGGTGGTCGGTCTTTGCGAGAACTCGAAGCCGCACGTCGACCATCCGGTCGATCCGCTCGTCGAGGGTGCCACGACCGACGTCGCTCACCATCGCCTCGGGGAGCGACTCGAGCATCTCGGTCTCGAGCGCCGTCCGTGCGAGGTCGGCGAGGTCGTCGAAGTACCGGAAGATCGAGCGATGCGACACCTGCGCCCGCTCCGCGATCTTGGCCACGGTGGGGTCGAGGTCCCCCTCGCGGATCAGATCGATGAGCGCCCGGATGACCGCATCACGGTTGCGGTGGCGCCGCATCGTGCGCCCGTCGACCTCGCCGATCGGCCCGACCTCCGCAACCCCGTCACTCCCCGATGGCATGATCGTCGCCGTGTGGTCGTTCCCGAGGCTCATCGCTCGATGCTAGGCACATCTGTCACTCTCCGCGCTCGCTCAACCGCCATGTTTTTCGCACTTTCTGCGCGCGAAGTACGACGAAGGGTGATGTGGTGGTGAGCAGCCTCGACCGCTCCGAGGCGGGTGACGCGCTCGTCGATCGCGTGCGCAAGCTGCTCGACAAGGCGGCGCGTACCGACAACGTGCACGAGGCCGAGGCATTCGCCGAGAAGGCGGCCGCGCTGGTCGCCGAGCACCGCATCTCGATCGAGCAGATCGACGAGTCTCGGCGTGGCGAGCGCCGTCCCGACGACCCGCTCGACGTCGACGAGTACGTGATCGGCCGGGGCTCGTACGTGCGCGCCCGGTTCGCTCTGCTCGACGGGATCGGCGTCGCCAACGACGTCAAGGTCGTGTACCAGACGGGGCCGCGGGGCATGGTCGCCTTCGCCGCCGGGCATCGGTCCGATCTCGACGTCGTCGCGATGACTTTCGCCAGCCTCGATCAACAGGCGGCCACGCAGATGGCGGCCCTCCGACGGCGGACCGGATCCGCGACGCAGCGGTATCGGCGGGCGTTCCTGTTCGGATTCGCCGACCGGATCCGCGAGATCCTCGCCGAGTCCCGGCGCGCGGTCGAGGAGTCGGTCGCCGCCGCAGAGGCGCCCGGCATGGCGATCGCGCTGCGGGAACGAACCGAGCGCGTCGAGGAACACGTCACCGACACGTGGGGTCGGATCCGATCGGCTCGCCCACCCGAGCCGGTCAATGCGCAGGGCTGGTCGAGCGGCGCCGCAGCCGCGGATCGTGCTGACGTCGGTCGTCGCAGAGTCGGCGAGCGTGGCCGACTCGGCGACGGAGCCGCATGAGCCAGGTCGGACGGCGGCGCGACACCGATCGAGCGGCCGTGTCCGAAGCCGAGATCGCCGCCTTCGACGGGACCGACCTCGAGCGGGTGCGGCCGTTCGACGAGTTGTGTGCCGTGGCCGATCACGTGGTCGCAGGGGAGTGGTGGCGCTCCTGTGCCGACGTCGTCGCCGACCGTTCCAGCCGCCGGATCGGCTCGGTGTCGGTGGTGAGCTCCCGTGCCGATGCTCGGTCGTCGATGGCCGTCGAGGCGCCGGGGAGCGCACCGCAGATCCGCCTCGCGCCCCCGCAGGCCACGCTGGCCACCCTCGCCCATGAGCTCGCGCACGTCCTCGCAGGGGTCTCCGAGCAGCACGGTCCGGTGTTCCGTCGGGCGCTGCTCGACACCGTCGAGGCCGTGACGAACACGACGTACGTCAACCGGCGAGGTCGTCTGCACGTCGAGCAACTCGCCGACGCGTTCTGGGCCGCCGGCCTGTCGCTGAGTGGGCCTCGCTGGCCGGCGCCGAGCGTCGGCGGTCCGATCGCCCTCTGACCGGCGGACCGGCGCTCGCCCCCGGTGGAGCGCGACCATGAGCCGATGTACGCCGTCGCCACGTTCCTCGTCGTCGCCACGCTCTCGCTCGTGTTCACCCAGGTCGCCGCCGGAGCGCTGATCGCGACCGGACTGCCGGCGGACGTCGCACGGTTCCAGGCTCGGTCGGCCTTCACCGGTGCCGGGTTCACCACGACCGAGGCGGAGAGCGTGGTCAAGCATCCGATTCGACGCCGCATCGTGGCGACGACGATGTTCGTCGGTGCGCTGGGGACGCCGACCCTCGTGGTGACGGTGCTGATCGGATTCATCGCTCCGGGTCCGGGTAACACGAGGGAACGAACGCTCGTCATCCTCTCGGGACTGCTCCTGGTCCTGATGTCGTTCATCAACCGGCCGATGCAGCGATGGCTCGCCGGGATCGGCCAGCAGCACGTCCGTGATCGACTGCTGCCCAACCTCGACGACGACATCGTCGAGTTGTGTTCGATCGACGACGACTTCCAGGTCGCGTCGGTCCGGGTCGTGGGCGACCCCGGGCCGGGCACGCTCAGCCTGCGGGGGATCGACGAGTCGTTCCCGCACGTTCGCGTCCTCGGGATCCGCCACGACGGAGGTTTCCTCGGAGAACCTCCGGTCGACGCCCAGCTCCACGATGGCGACTCGATCGTCGTCTACGGCCGACGCGACGATCTGCTCGCCCTCGACTCGGAGTGACGAGCGGCGGAATCCAGGCGGCCGCCGCGATTCGTCGGGATAGCGTCCGTGGCCCACACACGGGGTGTGGCGCAGCTTGGTTAGCGCGCCTGCTTTGGGAGCAGGAGGCCGGGAGTTCGAATCTCCCCACCCCGACCACCTGTGAGCCGGCACCGATCGGTCGCCGGGCTGGGTGAACGCAGTACCTCGGTGCCGGCCGCGAGTCGTCGGGATAGCGTCCGTGGCCCACACCCGGGGTGTGGCGCAGCTTGGTTAGCGCGCCTGCTTTGGGAGCAGGAGGCCGGGAGTTCGAATCTCCCCACCCCGACCACCTGTGAGCCGGCACCGATCGGTCGCCGGGCTGGG
>JBCDAK010000337.1:0-3257 GCA_039185545.1 Actinomycetota bacterium | reverse complement strand
GCCGGGCGGGTTCCACATCATGCTGCTCGACATCGACCCGGCCGAGTACCCCGACGAGGTCGATGTGACCGTCGAATTCGAGGACGGGTCGACGCTCGACTTCACGGCCGAGGTGCGCGAGGTCGAAGGCATGGACATGGAGATGGACCACTCCGACCATGACGACCATGGCGATGAGGATCACTCCGACCATGACGACCATGGCGATGACGACCACTCCGACCACGACGACGAGATGGACATGGAGTCCGACAGCTGACGGCTGGCGCAACGCGGGTGCACGGCCCGTGGCGCTGCGCCAGCCGTTGTCCGACTCAGATTGCTCGCGTGCCGATTCGGCCGGTGCTGGTCGATCTCACCGGAGTCTGAACTGGCGCACCTGGGCCCGGTCGAAGCTCATCGTGACGAGTCCGGCACCATCGACGCCGCGGTCGTAGTACCCACGTAGGAAGGTTCCCTCGAAGGGGCCGTCCTCGATCACCACTCGAGTGAGTTCGCGCTCAGCGTTCCCCCAGCTGAGGAGGCGCATGCGTGCGCTGCCGTCGCGGTCGATCTCGAACCGGATCCAGTCTCGGGGACCAACCCGGCCGTTCTCCGAGCGGTCGGTGAACGCGAATTGCCCGGTCCCGATCAGCTTGTCGTCGTCGTAGTTGAAGACAACTTCGCCGGCGGCGGCGTAGTCGACGACCGGGTCACTACCGCCGTTGATCCGGTAGGGCGATCGGTTGGAGCGATCTCGGACGATCGCCACGGCTGACGGAAGGACGTTGTCGTATCCCGGGTCGTCGTCGGCCTCGGCCCAGGCGAAGAGTTGATCGAGCATGATGTTCTCCTGTTGTCGCGGGCCGCTGGTCGACCCGTTCGACGGCGAGACGCTGACGAAGCCCGCGGTGATACAGACGGTGTGAAGTTGGCGCGTATCACGTCGGTCTCCGGCGATGTCTCCTCGGTGTCCACCACGACAGAGGAGAGAACCATGGATATCAACACCCTTCTGGCACTGGCCGCGGTCCTGCTGAGCATTCCTGCGGCGGCGGTGACGACGGTCGATGCGTTCAGCCGTCGCCGCATGCACACCGTCGGCCGGCCCACGCAAGCGCCACCGAGCGATGTGACTCGATCGGTCGGTCGGAACGGCCCAACCTGGGGTCCACCGGGCACGGTCACCGAGCGGCCGACGGCTCGCTCGACGAGCGCAGCGAGAGAAAGTGTCTCGTTGCCGCGACGGATTCTGGCGTACTTCGTCGATTTCTATGCATGGGCGCTCGCATCAGTGATGGTCGAGTCGTTGTTCATCGATCTCAACGATCCGCAGGCCAATCCGACGGGGCTCGGCTTCCTCGTGGGATGGGTCGCGATGTCGGCCCTCGTCGCCTCGACGGGACGCACCCCGGGCAAGCTGCTCGTTGGGGGTCGACTCGTCTCGACGGCGAACCCCGATGGCGAGGTGTCGTTCGGGATCGCGATGTGGCGCTACGCCGTCGCGTCGGTCGTGAGCTTCCTGTTGATCTCACAGTTGAGCGCCCTCGGCAACGACGAGCGCAGAACGCTCCACGACCGCTGGACCAAGACGCGCGTGGTCCGAACTCGGTGAGTCGCACCGTCGACACTTCCGTGACGAAGTGCTACAACGCGTATCACGGCGGGGAAAGGGACATCTCAGACCCATGAGAACCACGAGGAATCCACGAACCGCCGGATGCCGCCTCGCCGCCGTCCTTCTCGCCGGAGCGATGCTCGTCGCAGCGTGCGGCCCCGACGACGAGACGTCTGACACCGAACGGAACGAGCCGGCCGACGAGGAATCCGAGGACACTGAGCCGAGCGCGACAGACCCGATCGACGAGCCGGTCGACGACGAGCAGTTGGCCGGCCCGTACGAGTGGGCCGACCCGACGGCGTACGGCGATCCTCCCGACGACGCGCTCGTCATCGACAGCAGCGGCACATGCTCCTACCGTCCGGGGATCATCGCAGTGTTCCTTCCGCCCGGTGCCGATCGGGAGGAGTTCGCCACTGAGGTGAACGACGCCCTGCCCGACCTGGGGCTCGCGGCCGACGAAGAGTTCGACGGAGCTTTCGGGGCGTTCATCTTCAGTGTGTCCTCACCCGTGGACGC
Organism: Actinomycetota bacterium; assembly: GCA_039185545.1. GTDB lineage: Bacteria > Actinomycetota > Acidimicrobiia > Acidimicrobiales > Ilumatobacteraceae > Ilumatobacter_A. The sequence goes on along the minus strand of JBCDAK010000337.1, from coordinate 1,138 downwards.
CTCGGTCCTACTTCGCGACAACGGCCTGTTCGCTTCGCCGGTGTACCTCGCCAGCCCGATGCCGGCGCGGATGTTCTTTCCCGGCAGCATCCCCGTGAGAGCGCCGTCGAGCGCAGTTCCAGCCAGAGGGGATCTCGCCTCCGATGACGTCGCGGAGTTGCTCGTCGTCGACACCGGCGCCGCCGAGGAGCAGAACCAGGCCGGGGTGCAGGAGCCCGTCCAGACGGTGGTCGAGAGACCCTGGACGTATGGTCACGGGGCCTTCATCGAGCACGTCGTGCGGTCGGTTGCTCAGCCGGCGATCGCGCACCTGCGCATCACCCCCTCGACGGGGCCCTACGCGGATGAGACCGATCTCGCGGCTGCCATTCTCGACGTCCCAGCGGAGACTGGCGAAGCTGCGATGGTGGTCAACATGTCGTTCGGCGTCTATCCGTGCGTCGTCGATGACGAACCGCTCGTTCCGGTCATCACCGCCGCCGCCTTCGCCCACAAGTTCGTCGCCGATGACGATCCCTTCCAGGTCCAACCGAACGGCGAGGCAGTGATCGTTGCGGCCGCGGGCAACAGGGATGACGCGCCCTGGACCGTCCCAGCGGCGCTCTCGAACTCCGGATCGTCGTTCGGATCGATCGACTTCGATTCCACCGCCATCGAGCAATTGCTGGAGGGCGGCCAGACCGACGCCCTCGAGATCGCGACGGAGCTCGAAGACCTCGCTTCTCGCCTGTCGGTGTTGGAACCGCGGGTTATCTCGGTGACGGCACCCGCGGCGATCGTGCCGTCCTCGGTCTTCGAGGAAGGGGCAAACTCCTCTGAGGTTCCGTACGCGACGACGGGACCGTGGGTGACCACGATCGCTGAGGGATGTCACGTGGCTGCCTATCGAGGAGGCGAGATCGTCTATCCGGACGGTCTGTCTGACGCCGTCGAGGCCGGAGGACCCGTGTTCTGGTGCGGCACGAGCTTCGCTGCGCCCGTCGTCGGTGCCTGCGTCGCAGCAGCGCTTGCGAACGGGGTAGGACCTGAGGCCGTCAAGTTGACACTGCCGGCACCGGGCGCCGGTCGTCTCGTCGATTCAAACTGTGAAGGGATCGCTGACGGCGGTTGAGTCGTCGGGGAACGCGACGTGCAGGCG
>JBCDAK010000336.1:0-3277 GCA_039185545.1 Actinomycetota bacterium | reverse complement strand
CGGGCCGTCGGGCAGCGGAAAGACGTCGCTCCTGCGCACGCTGGCCGGCGTCGCCGAGCCGTGGTCGGGCTCGGTCGTCGGCTCGTCGCGGTGTGCCGTCTGCTTCCAGGAGCCCCGGCTGCTCCCGTGGCGCACCGTGATCGAGAACGTGCTCTTCGGCCTCGGGCGCCGGCCTCACGACGCCGATCGAGCGAGGGCGATCTCCGAGCTGGAGCGTCTCGACGTCGGAGATCTGGCCGATCGCGACGTCGCCGACCTGTCGGGTGGCCAACGTCGGCGTATCGCGATCGCTCGGACCCTGGCGACGAACCGGGCCGTCGCCCTCATCGACGAACCCTTCACCCAACTCGACGCCGGCGCCGCGACGCTCGTCGAGCGTGCACTCGCCGATCACGCCGCGTCCGGAGGCGGCGTCGTGATCGCCGTCCACGATGCCGACGGTCTCGACGGGCTGGTGACAGCCACACGTTCGGTCGGTCCGTTCGGACCGTCGGCGGCAAGATGAAGGGCGTGACGTCGACCGCCAGCGAGCCGAAACGGTCGTCGGCGGCGGGCCCGCCGGCCGAGGCCCAGCTGCTCGACGAGATCGCGCGGTCGATCGTGTCGTCGGAGTTGCCTCCCGGTTCCCACCTGACGGCAGCAGCGCTCGCCTCTCGGTTCGGCGTGTCACGGACCCCCGTGCGCGAAGCGCTCCGAGGACTGGCCGAGCTCGGCCTCGTCGAGGTCCACGGCAACCGCGGAGCGTTCGTGGTCGACCCGATGTCGATCGACGCGGACGGCCTCCGCGATCTCGTGCAGGCGCGTCGCCTGGTCGAACCGTTCGCACTGACGCAGGCGGCGGAGCGGGCGTCGGATGCCGACCTCCGCCGAATCCACGACGCTCTGCGGGACGGCGATTCGGCCATGGAGGTCGGCGACGTCGGGCGCCTCAACCTCGCGCACCACGAGCTGCTGACCTCGATGGTCGCCGCGTCACGCAACGACTCGGTGATCCGAGCACTCCGACCGCTGCACTACCGGACCTGCCTGGTGGTCGCCCGGACCGCCGCGATCACCCTCCCCCACGGATGGCGCACTCACCGTCAGGTCGCCGAGCGGCTCGCCGATCGTGCCGGTGAGGACGCCGCACGACTCCACGACGCCCACCTCGGCGAGGTGCTCTCGTCGCTCGAGCCTCCCGCTGAGGACGGTTCACCTGTTGCGACGCATTAGGCGAACTGTACGCTCGCTGCGGCCCGTGCCCGGTGGCCGCGACGACCCGAAGGAGCCGACCGATGACCAGCGTTCGAATCGAGAGCGACACGCTCGGCGACGTCGAGGTGCCCGACGAGCGGTACTGGGGAGCACAGACCCAACGGAGCATCCAGAACTTCGACATCGGCGGTCAGACCATGCCGGCCGAGATCGTGCGTGCGTTCGCCCACCTCAAGAAGGCGGCGGCGCTCGTCAACGCCGGCCTCACCGACTTCTCGACCGAGAAGGCGAACGCCATCGCGACGGCGTGCGACGAGATCCTGGCGGGCGACCTCGACGCCGAATTCCCCCTCGTCGTCTGGCAGACCGGTTCCGGCACGCAGAGCAACATGAACGTCAACGAGGTCGTGGCCAACCGGGCGACCGAACTGCTCGGCGGCGACTTCCGCACCGAGAAGCTGGTGAAGGCGAATGACGACGTCAACAAGAGCCAGAGCTCGAACGACACGTTTCCCACCGCCATGCACATCGCGACCTACGACTCGATCGTCACGCAGATGCTGCCGAAGGTGCAGATGCTCCACGACACGCTCGCAGCGAAGTCCGCTGAGTTCATGAGCGTCACGAAGACCGGGCGAACCCACCTCATGGACGCCACTCCTGTCACGCTCGGCCAGGAGTTGGGCGGCTACGTGATGCAGTTGCAGCGCGGGATGGAGGCGATCGGCGACAGCCTCGTACGGGTCCGCGAACTCGCACTCGGAGGCACGGCCGTCGGCACCGGGCTCAACACGCCGGCGGGATACGACGTCGCGGTCGCCGAGAAGATCGCCGAGCTGACCGGCCATCCGTTCGTGACCGCCGAGAACAAGTTCGAGAGCCTGAGCGCGCACGATGCGATGGTCGAGATCAGCGGATCGCTGAAGCGCCTCGCCGTGAGTCTGATGCACATCGCCAACAACATCCGGATGTTGGCGAGTGGGCCGCGCACGTCGATCGGCGAGATCGTGCTCCCGGCCAACGAGCCGGGCAGTTCGATCATGCCGGGCAAGGTGAACCCGACCCAGTGCGAAGCGATGACGATGGTGTGCGCCCAGGTGATCGGCAACGACGCCGCCGTGTCGGTGGCGGGGACGCACGGTCATTACCAGCTCAACGTGTTCAAGCCGGTCATGGCGTACAACGTGCTGCTCAGTGCCCGGCTGATCGGCGACGCCTGTCAGAGCTTCAACGACAACTGTGCGATCGGAATCGAACCCAACCAGGCGCGGATCGACGAGCTCCTGGGCAAGAGCCTGATGCTCGTGACCGCCTTGAACACCAAGATCGGCTACTACAAGGCGGCCGAGATCGCACAGGCTGCGCATGCGAACGGCACGACGCTACGGGAGGAGGCCGTCGGGCTCGGGCACCTCACCGCCGCGGAGTTCGACGAGGTCGTGGTCCCCGAGAAGATGGTCGGGAGCATCGACTGAGACGGCGTCGTGGCTCGATCGACCGGCGTCGCACCGTGACGATTCCGCTCTCCGTCCTGATGGTGCGCAAGGCCGCCACGCTCGCGCTCGCGCTCCCCGAAGCCGGCCTCGTCGTGTACCAGACCGACTGGCCGCCGCTGCTCGTCTCTCGACGACCATGGCCTGCGCCCGACGGTGAGGTGTGGATGCGCGTCTGCCCGTTCCGGTTCCGAGAGCAGCTGGGTCGACCGACGGAGGACGCGCGCTCGCTGGTCGGCCCCTCGCTGGGCATCGAGGAGAGCGACGTCCACATCGACCTCGTCGGCAGCCGTGCGACGACCGTCGACGCCGCCGGCCTGGTCACCTCGGAACGCGTCGACGACACGAGCTTCCTCGGGTTCGCCGTGTCGAGTGCCGTCTCGATCGTCGACCGCGCCGGATGCCGCCCGTGTCTCGATCCGCATCGGGCGGCCGGTTCGCCGCGGATCGGCATCGACCATGATCTCGGCACCCAACTCGTGAGCTGGCGATACCGCACCAGCGATGTCGAGCACGCGGCCGCGACCCGACACGCCGCCCGGGAGACACTCCTCACCGCCTCGGTCGACGAACTCGTGCTGTTCTCGTCG
>JBCDAK010000335.1:0-3308 GCA_039185545.1 Actinomycetota bacterium | reverse complement strand
GTCGATGAAGATCTCCCCGTCGACGAGCAACTGTCGATGCTCGCCATGCTCGTCGGACGAACCGACGAACTCCAGCGTCAGCGGTCGGCGTACCGCTCCACCCTCGAACGACTCGCCGACCAGATCCCCGACTCGGTCCGGCAGCGGGTGTTCGCCTCGATCGTCGTCGCGTCGGGCGGCCTCAGCTTCCACACCCGTGCCAATCCCAATCCGATCGGGCAAGCGATGCGTGACCTCGAACTGCTGCTGTCCGGCATCACCGAGAACGACGACCTGTACGTCGGCATCGAGGCCTCGCAGGTGCTCGAACACGGCGACGACGCAGACGTCCTCCTCGTGGAGTCGCGGAGCGACCACCCCGCCACGGTCGAGCGATGGAGCGATCTGCGAGCCGTGCGTCTCGGCAACATCCACGAGGTTCCGACGCCATCCGGGGTCTCGTACCCTGCGGCGATTCGAGCCGTCGAGTCACTGTCGCCGTTCCTGCTCGGCCTCGACCGGGCGGCGTGACCCGTCCGTGTCCCGCTGCTCGAGGCTCGCGTCCCTGCGTCGCTGTGATGAGACGATCCGGAAGCCGAGCAGCAGGGCTGTCGCGCCAATCAGCACACCGACCGTGAGCAACACGATCGAGTTCGACGCGTCGTCGCCGGCCATCAGGAGGTGGGCGGTCGCGAGTGCGAACGTCGGGACGCTGAGGTAGTGCACGCGTCGCCAGAGCCTCCGTGACAGCCGGCGCCGCAGGAGCGACGTGATCTCCACGGCGAGCAGGAGGTAGAGAGCCAGCACACCGAGGCCGACGGCGACCGGACGCCACTCGGACGCGAACGGGACGAACAGGTCGTCGAGGCCGAACTCGATGTAGGAGTCGGCGTAGATCGCGATCAGGTGCACCGCCGTGAACACGACCGAGAGTGCGCCGACGAAGCGATGCCAGTCGAGTGTCCACTCGGGAGGTGGGGTGCGTCCGAACGGACGGGCCGACAGGAGGAGTCCGCCGATCACGGCGACGCCGAGCAGCACGTACGCGACCAGACCCGTCGAACGGGCGACGAACCACCAGACCTGGTCGTTCACGCCACGAGTGCTCGGACACCCCAGCCGTCGGCACGGGTGTCGACTGCGCCGAGGGGTCCGGCCAGCAGTGCCGTCGCACAGGTCTCGGCTCGCCAGGCCGACCCGGCGACGACCGTCGCCCGCGTCGGGCCGTCCGCGGTCGGGCGACCGCTCAGCGGGTCGATGAGATGGTGGACCAGGTCGTCGTCGACGAACCACGAACGTCGATCGGTTCCGCTCGTGGCCACGCCGACGTCGGTGATCTCGACGGTCCGCTCGCCGATCCCGATGCGCCACGGACGGCCGCCGGGTCCGGGTCCCCACACGCGGAGATCACCGCCGATGTTGACGCATCCTCCGCAAACGCCTTCCGAGACGAGATCGTGGCTGACGAGATCGGCGGCCAGCCCCTTCCCGATCCCGCCGGGATCGAATCCGGTGCCCTCGGGCAGTCGGACCGTCCGGTCGACGCGATCGACCACGATCTCGCCACAGCTCCCGGTCCTCGCCCGGTTCGATCGTCGATCGACCCGCGGGCGCCGTGGGACAGCGACGGGTCCGTCCAGGCTGCACGTGTACCCGATCGCCTCGACCGCTCTCAACACCGTCGGATCGAAGAACCCACCCGTCCGCCTCCACGCATCACATGCCAGGCGGACGAGGAGGAGGGTGTCGTCGGAGACGGGCACGGGCCGTCCCGCAGAGCGATTGAGTACGGACACCTCGCTCATGTCGACGAACCGACTCCAACGTCGCTCGAGTTCGTCGATCCGTCGGACGGCGCCGTCGAGCGCAGCGGCGTCGACGTCGCCGACCACCAGGATCTCGGCGGTGGAGCCCATGGCAGCGAATCGTCGGCGTTCCATCACGATCCCGTCGCCCGGTCTCAGCTCGGCTCGCTCGTCGTATCGGCCGGGAGGTCGACCACGGTGAGACCGCCGCCCGTTGCGAGGTCGGTCCGGCCCTCGAGCCAGGCCTCCAACGCACTGCGCGCCTCGGCGTCGCCGACCTCGTCGCCGATCCGGACCTCGACGACACGCGCCGGTTCCGCAGGGTCCGCCCGGCGGCTGTCGCGAGCGACGAGGGCGACGATCCCGAATGCGGCAGCGGTACTGAGCCCCGCAGTGAGGATGCGCGCCACCAGCGCCGGGTGTCGCGGCCTGGCCCGAACGCTCATGCGGGGAGACCGATCGGGATGAGATACAGCGGTTCGGTGTCGTCGGGCAGGTCGAACAGCTCGGCGACCTCGTCGTCGCGGAACGCACCCGTCGGCACCGCGCCGACTCCGATGACGGCCGCCTGCACCAGCACGTTCTGCCCGGCGTGTCCGACCTCGATGAGCACGTACTGCTCGGCGCGGCTCCCGTACTTGGCGGCCGTGCGTTCTTCCACACCGGCGATCAGCATCACGGCCGGCGCCGTCTGGAAGGCGCGCTGATCGAGCGCCGCCTCGGCGAGGGGTTCGCGGATGTCGCCACCCGAGATCGCGGCGACCTCATGTCCCTGCGGGCGGTAGTGGTACACGCCGTCCTCGTGGGCCACGTAGATCTCGAGCGGGTAGAGCGCGCCCGCCGAGGGAGCATTTCGACCGCCGCCGATCTCGCCCTGCGCCGCCCACAGGAGCTGGCCCAGCTGGCCGAGCGTGAGGGCATCGGGACGGAAGTCGCGCACGGCGGTCCGTCGGAGCAGGGCTTCCTCGAAGGACGTCTCACCCTCAGTTCGCGGCTCGGGAAGTTCGAGGACCGGGATGACCTGCACCGCCTCCTCGCGCTCGTCCGGTGCGGTGCGGAGTTCGGCGGTGGCGATCGTCGCCGCGCCACCGACGAGTGCGATCGACACGACGGTGGCACCCACGATGCGCCGGCGCCGGACACCCCGAGGCATCACCCGAATCTACTCGTGCCGCTGAACCCGTCGGGAGCGACAGAGTGGGTCAGGCACACACTGTCGCTCCACACGCGCCGGTCGTCGAAACACCATGGAGCAGCGATGTGCAGCGGTCAGCGCCAGCCGTCGCGACTCCACATGCGTGCGATGTCCTCGGGCCGCTCCGGCATGCGCAGCTGCGTCACCGCATCGTCTCGCACGCCGATGACCGCGGGCATCGAACGACTGCAGTGCCGCGACCACATCGAGTACGTGTACGCGCCCACGTCGTGGATGACGACCCGGTCGCCAGGCTCGACGTCGCCGAGCGGAACGTTGCGACCGATCACGTCGCCGGCGAAGCACAGCGGCCCCGCCACGGTCCACTC
>JBCDAK010000334.1:0-3348 GCA_039185545.1 Actinomycetota bacterium | reverse complement strand
TAAAGTCTGCCTACTGTAGATTGCATGCAAAGTATGGCACGTCCGATCGGCCTTCTCCTCGCTGCGGCGACGATCGCACTGACCGCCTGCGGCAGCGATGGTGACGACGGGTCGGCGGCCGTGACCGAACCCCCGCCGACGAACGAGGGTCCGGAGACGACCGAGCCGCCCGCTACCAATCCGCCCGTCACGGATCCGCCGGCCACCGATCCGCCCGTCACGGATGCGCCGGCCACCGATCCGCCCGTCACCGAGGCGCCCCCGGCCAGCGAGTCGCCGGCGACGGATGCCCCGGCCGTGGAGCCCGTCGACATCACCGTGGGTGTCCCGTTCGGAGTCGTCCAAATCGCCGCCCTGGGTTCGCTGGCCGACGATCCCGACCTGGCCGAGCTCGCCACGGTGACCGAACAGGCCATCACGGCACCCGATCAACTCCGTACCGGCTTCGTGGCCGGCGATCTCGATGTGGCGATCCTCCCCACCAACATCGCCGCCACTCTGTTCACCCGCGGGGTCGACGTCCGAGTCCTCGGCGTCGTCGATGCGCAGCTGCTGCAGGTCCTCGGCCCGGCCGGCTCCGGGTGGGCCGAGTTGGACGGCGTCGTCGACATCCCGTTCCAGGGCGACGCGGCCGACCTGATCTTCCGTCAGCTCGCCGAGGAGAACGGCGTCGACGTCGACGGTCTCCAGATCCGCTACGGAACCGCCCTGCCCGACCTGGTCGGAGCCGCGGCCGGAGGCAACGTGACCGCAGCGGTGCTCCCCGAGCACTTCGCCACGGCGGCGTCCGCTCAGGCGTCCGCCGCCGGTCACGACCTCGTGCCGATCATCGATCTGCAGCGAGCGTGGAGCGAGGCGACGGGTGGCGACCGGCTTCCGCAGATCGCCGTGGTCGCCGTCGGTTCTCTGGTCGACGACCGTCCCGACCTCGTCGACGCCATCCGGTCGGCGACCGCGAATGCCGTCACCGACGTCGTCGACGACCCGGGCGCTGCGGCGATTGCGCTCGCCGAGGAGACCGGCCTTCCCGAGCCTCTGATCGGTGGTCTGCTTCCGCGCCTCGATCTCGCGGCGCGGAGTACGTCCGAGGCCCGTGCGGATCTCGACCTGTTCCTCGCCGGCCTCTTCGCGGCGAACCCCGAGGCGGTCGGCGGCGCTCTGCCCGAGGAAGCGTTCTTCGCGGCGTGACGTCGGCCCGCCCGACCCTGCTGGTGACGATCGGTGTCGCCGCGCTCGTGGCGGTCTGGGCGCTCGTCGCGTCACGACAGCCGACGGTCGTGGTGGCGTCACCCGCCGAGACGGTCGAGCGACTGATCGACCTCGGTCTTCGCGACATCGGAGCCGAGATGTGGCGAACCGGCTGGCGGGCTCTCCGGGGCACCGTGGCCGGCGTCGCGCTCGGGATGGCACTCGGGCTCGTGACGGGCCGTTCGTCGAGCGCCGACTGGGTCCTCCGTCCCTCTCGGGCCGTGCTCGCAGGGGCGCCACCGATCGTGGCCGTCGTCCTGATCGCGATCTGGGTCGGCCTCGACGGCGATGCCACACCCTGGGTCGTCGCCGTGGCCGCGACCCCGCTGGTGTGGATCTCGGTCCACGAGGCCGTGCGCGACGTCGACCCGGATCTCCTGGAGATGGCTGCCGGGCTCCACGTCGGAACGCCGTGGAAGCTGCGCCACGTGACTCTCCCGTCGATCGCGCCGGCACTTCGCGCATCGGGGGCCTACGCCGCCGCGAACGCGTACCGGATCACGATCATGGCGGAGTTGTTCGTGAGCCCCGACGGCATCGGGGCGCGCATCGCTCGCGCTCGGACGTCGCTCGACACGCCCGCCGTGTTCGCGTGGGCGCTGGTCGCCGTCACGGCTGCGCTCGTGCTGGAAGCGGTCACCCTCCTGGCCGGAAGGAGCCCACATCGGGTCTCCGTCGGATCACCACGCGTCGTCGTGCGACAGCAGGCCTGAGAGCAGCTGCTCCGGGAGCTCTTCGTTAGGTTGTCTTTGCAGACGTGATGTGGTGAGCTGTGCCGCCGTGAACAACAAGCGGAACATCAGACGACTGGTCGGGGTGCTCGCATCGCTGGCACTCGTCGCCGGTGCGTGCGGAAGCGACGACGATGCGGCGGACGACGAGGCCAGCGACTCGGCCAGTGCCCCCGTCGAGACCGAGGCGGAGGCCGAGGACGAGCCCGAGCCCGAAGAGGAACCGGACGACGAAGCGGAGCCGGCCGAGACCGAGCCGGAGGCCGAGGAACCCGAGCCCGAGGAGGAACCGGACGACGGTGCCGATGGTCCGACCGTCACGGTCACCGACGTGATCGGCGAGAAGGAGGTCCCCGTCACCGACGAGGGGATCTACTCACTCGACGAGTTGATGGGCACGATCCTGCTCACGCTCGGCGTGGAGCCGGTGACCACTGCGGCGTTCTTCCAGGATCCGCTGCTCGCACCAGTGCTGGACGACAACTCCGACTTGGTCGAGTACGGCTCGATCGAGTCGATCGCGGCCACTCGCCCCGACCTGCTCCTGGGGATCGGCCACCCGAACTTCATCGAGATCGTCGACGAACTCTCCGGCGTCGCACCGCTCGTACTGCCCGACTTCACGTCGACGTGGCAGGAGCAGTCCCGCCTCGTCGCCCAGGTCGTCGACCGGGTGGACGACGCCGAGGCGCTCATCGCCACGGTCGAGGGCCGGATCGACGCGCTGGCAGCCGAGATCGAAGAGGCGGGATTCGCCGGTCAGCAGGCCGCCATCGTGCAGGACTTCAGTGGGGACTGGTTCGCGTACGGGCCGACCACGATCTCCGGAGCGGTCCTCGAAGCCGTCGGCTTCACCCGGTCCGAGGCGCAGTCGGGCACCGAGAACTTCGGGTTCATCCCTCTCGCCGAGGAGCTGATCCCCGACGAGACGAACGTCCCGTGGGTCTTCGGGATCGCCCAAACCTCGCCGGACGGCCAAGTTCTGGGCAGCATCGTCGACAACCCGATCGTCGGCGGAGCCGACACCACGGTCACCGACGTGGGCGAGGCGTGGTTCAACAACTCGGTGCTCGGCGCCTGGATCGTGATGGACGATCTCGAGGCGATCCTGTTCGGTCGCGGCGAGGTCACCGGGCTCGACGGTGCGGCATCGGCGTTCGAGGCCCTGCTCGCCGCCGTGGCGGCCAACGGCGACGCCGCCGCAGCCGACGACTCGGCCGGTGATGCTGGTGATGCCGGTGATGAGGGCGAGTCCGCCGGTGGTGGCAACGTGGTCGACGTGGGCGCCGCGAACGGCGCCTCCACGATCACGACGTTCGCCAGCTTCGCTCCCGGCTTCAACGCCGCCGTGACCGGTCCCGGACCAGTC
>JBCDAK010000333.1:0-3367 GCA_039185545.1 Actinomycetota bacterium | reverse complement strand
GGCGCCGTGACCGATCCTGATTCGTCCGGCCCACCCGTCGACCCCGCCGCAGCTCCGCCCGAGAACTACGCCCGCTACCCGTCGTTGGTCGACCGGTCGGTCCTGGTCACGGGTGGCGCCGACGGAGTGGGAGCCGGGATCGTCGAACAGTTCGCCAAGCAGGGCAGCCGTGTCGGGTTCCTCGACATCCAGGTCGACAAAGCCGCCGAGACGATCGCACGGTGTGAGGAGGTCGGCGCCGCGCACACGCCGCTGTTCTACGAGTGCGACCTCACCGACATCTCGGCGCTGCGGTCGGCGATCGAGTCGGCGCAGACCGATCTCGACGGCATCGAGGTCCTCGTCAACAACGCAGCGGCCGACGATCGACACACGTGGGACGAGGTCGAGCCCGAGTACTTCGACGACCGGATCGCCGTGAACCTGCGGCACTACTTCTTCGCCATCCAGGCGGTCGCACCCCGGATGATCGAGACCGGAGCCGGATCGATCGTCAACATCGGCTCGTCGAGCTTCATGATGCAGGAGGACTTCTTCCCCGGATACGCCATCGCCAAGTCGGGCGTGTCCGGCATCACGAGAACGATGGCACGGACCTTCGGACCACACGGTGTGCGGGTCAACACCGTGCTCCCGGGATGGGTCGCCACGGAGAAGCAGCTGACGAGGTGGTGGACCCCCGAGGGTGAGGCGGGCACGCTGCGCGACCAGGCGATCAAGCGGCGGATCTACCCCGCCGAGTTCGCTCAAATGGTGCTGTTCCTCGCCGCCGACGACGGTGGCGCCTGCACCGCCCAGGAGTTCCTCGTCGACGGCGGTCGCTTCTAGTCCTGGTGGCTCGCTCGTCGTCCGCTCCGCTTCCTCCTCGCGACGCGTCCGGCTCGTCGCTGGCGCTTCCCTCGCCGGTCTAGCGGCTCGCTCGTCACGCCCAGGCGGACGGGATGTCGGTGTGGTCGGAGACCGTGCAGTCGGCGCCGAAGACGACGTAGCGATCGAAGCCCCGGAGGAACCATCGGTCGTGGGTCACCGCGATGACGGTTCCGTCGAATCGCTCCAGACCGGCTTCGAGCGCCTCCGCGGAGACGAGGTCGAGGTTGTCGGTCGGCTCGTCGAGCAGGAGCAGCGTCGCGCCCGACAGTTCGAGCAGCAGGATCTGCAGTCGCGCCTGCTGGCCTCCCGACATCGTCTCGAACGGCTGGTGGGCACAGCCCTGGAGCTCGTAGCGACGGAGCATCCCCATGGCGGGCCCGAGCACGACGTCGTGATCGTGGAGAATCTCGATCGGCGTGTGCCCGACCCACTCGGGATGCTCGTGCGTCTGGTGGAACAAACCCGGCACGACCCCGGCGCCGAGTCGCCACGCGCCATCGTGGTCGACCGACTCGTCGCCGGCGAGCAGGCGAAGGAAGTGACTCTTCCCCGCGCCGTTCGCCCCGAGGACAGCGACCCGCTCGCCGTACCAGAGTTCGAGGTCGAACGGATCGGTGAGTCCGGACAGTTCGAGCTCCTCGATGATGACCGCACGCTTGCCGGTGCGGGCGCCGCGGAGTCGGACGTCGATCGTCTGGTCGCGGACCTCGACCGGCTGCTCGTTGCGCTCCACGAAGTGGCGCAGTCGGGTCTCTGCCGCTTTGAGCTTGGGCGCGAAGTTGTCGCTGATCTTGGCTCGCCGGCTCATCTCGGCGACGAGTGCCTCGAGCCGCTTCTTCTCGTCGTCGTACTGAGCCCGGTCGCGGCGACGCAGTTCCCGGTGGTGGTCGCGTGCCTCGGCGTACGTGGCGAAGCTGCCGCCGTGCGTCCACGCACCCTCGGCTTCGATCGTGACGATCTTCGTGGCGGCGGCGGCCAGGAGTTCGCGATCGTGGCTCACGAGCAGCACGGTCTTGTGCGTGGCGTCGAGCTCGCGTTCGAGCCACCGCTTCGTCGGGACGTCGAGGAAGTTGTCCGGCTCGTCGAGGACGAGCACGTCGTCCTCGCCGCGCAGGAGCGCTTCGAGCGCGAGTCGCTTCTGTTCGCCTCCGCTCAGGGTGCGAAGCGGACGATCGGCGACCTCGGCCAGGTCGGTGCCGATCACGCGTCCGACGCATTCGTCCCAGAGCACCTCGATGTCGTAGCCGCCGGCATCACCCCAGTCGGCGAGCGCAGCGGCGTAGGCCATGGCGTCGTCGTCGAGGTGAGCGGTGGCTCGCGCCAGTCGGCGATGTGCACTCTGGAGACGCGGCGGTGCGACCGACACCAGCAGGTCCCGTACGGTGCTCGGCGCCTCGGCGTCGTGTCCCCCGGCCATCCCGACGAGCTGTCGCATCACGCCGAGCCGGCCGTCGATCGAGACCGTTCCCTCCGTGGCCCGGGTGTCGCCCGTGACGATCCGCAGCACGGTCGACTTGCCGGCGCCGTTGGCTCCGACGAGCGCGACGCGGTCCCGGTCACCCACCGAGAACGAGACGTCCCGGAAGAGCTCGTCGCCGCCGGGGACCTTCCATCCCAGGCGGTCGACCTGGATCGAACCCACCGCACGACGGTACGCCGCGGCCAGCGGCTCCGAACGTCTGAGTTTCAGCTCGATGACCGCACTGGACGGCGAATTCACAAGCGAACTACGGTGGGGTCCCCACCGCGAACAGGAGGCAACCATGCCCACGATTCCCGCACAGGCTCAGACCGTGCTCGGCTCGGACGCGGTTGCGCACGTCTGGACGCAGAACCCGGACGGCACGCCCCAGGTGTCGGTCGTGTGGGTGATCGCCCGCGGCGACGAGATCCTCTTCGGTACCGACGCGCAGAGCCAGAAGGCCAAGAATCTTGCCCGCGACGACCGGATCGTCTTGTCGATCGAGGACGAGGAGCGCAACGAGCGCGGCTATCAGCGACACCTCGTGATCCGCGGCAGGGCGTCGATCGAGCCCGGCCCGAATCCCGAGCTGATGGATCGGCTCGCCGCGAAGTACACCGGACTGCGACGCCATCCGCTCGCGCTCCGCGACTCCCCCACCAGCGTCGTCGTGAGAGTCGAGATCGACCGCCTCAGCGGCGTCGGACCCTGGATCGAGGACGCTGCGTCACCCGATCTACGCGCCACCGCATCGGTCAGCTGAGACCCACTCGACCGCGCTCGCCGTTCAGGCGGGTCGGGGGATGAGTTGGCTGGGGTCGGTGATGAGCAGCCAGCGTTGGTCGAGGGTCTCACCGAGCGGGACGCCGCCGTGGGCGTCGCACGCAGTCACCTCGCCGTTGGCGAGTTCGATGTGGTGGTGGTGGATCCGGTGCCGTTCCGGCGGGCGCCCTGTCGACGAGCCGGCGTCTGCGGACGACCCGTCCGGCGCCGTGACGTCCGACCGAGCCAACCGGGCGACCTGAAGTGGAGTCG
>JBCDAK010000332.1:0-3427 GCA_039185545.1 Actinomycetota bacterium | reverse complement strand
TGGGAAGGCGTCCACTGGGAAGGCGTCCACTGGGAAGGCGTCCACTGGGAAGGCGTCCACTGGGAAGGCGTCCACTGGGAAGGCGTCCACTGGGAAGGCGTCCACTGGGAAGGCGTCCACTGGGAGTGACGCCGGTCTTCTGCTCCCGTCGTACCCACTAGCCTCTCGGCGATGAGTGCGGCGGGAGGTCGGCATGACGGCGCACGCTGACGCGCCGACCGACGGCTCATCGGTCCTGACCCAGTTCCGCTTCGGCCCCAACGCGCAGGTCCGCGTCATCGCCGGCGTTCTTGCCGCGGCGACGATCCTCATCCTGGTGTCGCTGCCCGACAGCGGTCAGGCCTACCGAGACGCGCCCGACTTCTTCCCATTGGTCGTCGCCGGGCTCTTCGCGTTCTCGCTCCTCGCCGTCTTCCACGTCGAGTTCCGCCGCGAGGCGCTCACGTTCTCGCTGTCCGAAGTGCCCATCATGTTGGCACTCGTCTACATCTCCCCCGTCTACGGGGTGCTCGCCCGGCTCGGCGGCAGCCTCGTGTGGGCGATGTGGCGTCGGGTCACACCGTTCAAACTCGTCTTCAACCTCTCGACGTTCGCCTTCGAACTCGCCGTCGCCCACGCGGTCATGCGAGCGATCGTCGATGTCGACGACTCCTCCAACACCCTGCTCGTGATCGTCGCGCTCGTCGCGGCGCTGACCGGGTCGATTCTCGGCTCGTTCGCGATCGCGCTCGCGATCTCCCGGTTCGAGGGCGGAGTGCTGGTCCGGATCGTCGACGAGATCCGCAATTCGTGGATTCTCGTGGTCAATGCCATCTGCGGTGCGGTGCTCCTCGGGCTCGCGCTGATCTCACTCTCGAGCGCCGTCCTCGCCGTCGTGCCGATCGGTGCGCTCTGGTTGGTGATGCGACGCCACGGCGAGCTGGCACAGCGACTCCGCGATCTCGACGAGGTCCACGGCTTCGCCGGTCGCGTCGGCCGATCGCTCGACCTCGACGAGATCGGCCACGCCGCCGTCGCCGAGGTCGCTCGTCTGCTCCGGGCCAAAGCCGCGGTGCTGGTGCTCACCGCGGCCGACGGCCCCAACGCGATGATGGTCCACGGTGAGGTGCCCGCCCACGTGCCCTCCGACCCTGCGCACCGCTATTGGCGTGAGCTGGCGCTGGGTGAGCAGGGCGCCCAGGTCATCGAGGGTCGTCCCGGTCGACGCAACCGACCCGCCGTGCCCGAGACCATCCTCGCTCCCGTCGACGACGAGACCGGCGTGATCGGCATCCTCCTCGTCGCCGGGCCCGACGGGGTCGGTCAGCACTTCGGTGTCGATGACGTCGATCAGGTGGTCAACCTCGCCGAGCAGCTCGCCGCCTCGTTGCGCAAGGGCATGCTCCACCGCCAGATCGAGCACGAGGCACGCCACGACGGGCTGACCGGTCTCCCCAACCGCAACGCGTTCGAGTACCAGGTCCAGAGCGTCGCCCACCGCGACGACGGGCGGAACACCTACCTCCTCATGCTCGACCTCGACCGGTTCAAGGAGGTCAACGACACGCTCGGCCACCACGCCGGCGACGACCTGCTGATCCAGTTCTCGCGACGGGTCACGTCGCGACTCGGGCCCGATGACTTCTTCGCGCGGCTCGCCGGCGACGAGTTCGCGATCGTCGCTCCGCGGTCCACCGACGACGATGCCATCGAACTCGCCCGGTCGTGCATCGAGGAGGCCAGTCGCCCCGTCACGCTCGACGGTTTGTCGATCGTGGTCACCGCCAGCGTCGGCATCGCCGAGCTCGACCCCGACGAGGCCGACGAGGGTCGCGCCCTCCGACGAGCCGACATCGCGATGTACAACGCGAAGTCACATCACCTGGGCATCGAGTTCTTCCGCGCCGAGCTCGATCGGCGTACGCCGGCCCGGCTCTCGATGCTCGGCGACCTGCGCGACGCCATCGGTCAGGCCCAGCTGCACGTCGAGTACCAGCCGAAGCTCGATCTCGCGTCGGGTCTCGTGACGGCAGCCGAGGCGCTGGTCCGGTGGAACCATCCGGTGCGTGGTGCGGTACCGCCGCACGACTTCGTGAGGGTCGCCGAGGAGACCGGCCTGATCAAGCAGTTGACCGACCTGATGCTCTCCGATGGCATCGCCGAGGTGAAGCGGCTGCACGATCGTGGCCACCACCTGGGGCTGTCGGTCAACCTGTCGACGCACGACCTCCTCGACGCCAAGTTGCCGGCTCGGGTCGCGGGCTACCTCGAAGCCAACGACGTGCCCGCCCACGTGCTCACGCTCGAGATCACCGAGTCGTCGCTGCTCATCGACGCGCCTCGGACCCGCACCACCATCGACGAGCTCCACGAGATGGGGGTCCGACTGTCGATCGACGACTTCGGCACCGGCTACTCGTCGCTCAGCTACCTCCGCCAGCTCCCCGTGCGCGAGCTGAAGGTCGATCAGAGTTTCGTGGCCAACGTGTTGATCGACTCCCAAGACGAGGTGATCGTCCGTTCCACCATCGACCTGGGTCACAACCTCGGGCTCGAGGTGGTCGCCGAGGGCGTCGAGAACAACGAGATCCTCGAGCGCCTGCGCGAGTTCGGCTGCGACATGGCGCAGGGGTACTGCATCTCCCGTCCGCTCTCGGCGTCGAAGCTGCTGGCGTGGCTCAACGTCACCTCGATTCCCAGCCTCCGCCACGACCCGCTCGACCTCGCGGCCTGGGAGGCCACCGAAGCCGAGCGCTGGCAACGCGCCGAAGACCGCCGCGCGCCCGGCCGCCGCTGACCGCCGTTCACGTCAGCACATCCCGCCGACACCGCAGGATGCGCTGACACGACCGCTCCACCACCGACCCCACGTCAGCACATCCCACCAAAACCGCAGGATGCGCTGACACGAGCGCCCGGTGTCACGTTCTGGGTCTGACCCCAGGTGTGATGTCAGCCGTGGGTGATGATCGCCTGAGCGCAGGCGAGGCGGGCGATGGGCACGCGGAACGGGCTGCACGACACGTAGTCGAGGCCCGCTCGGTAGAACAGGTCGATCGACTCGGGGTCGCCGCCGTGCTCACCACACACGCCGAGCTTCAGGTCGGGCTTCGCCTCTCGGCCACGCTCGGCGCCGAGCATCACGAGGTCGCCCACACCGGTCTGGTCGATCGTGTCGAACGGGTTCCGCTTGAGCAGACCCTGCTCGAGGTACGCCGGCATCATCCGGCTCTCGACGTCGTCACGGCTGAAGCCGAACGTGAGCTGCGTGAGGTCGTTCGTCCCGAACGAGAAGAAGTCGGACACCTCGGCGATCTCGTCGGCGCGCACTGCGGCACGCGGCGTCTCGACCATCGTGCCGATGGTGATGTTCGGCTTGCGCTTCATGTCCTTCAGCGCCTCGTCGATCTCCTCCTGCACCCAGCTCCGGGCGAGTGCGAGCTCCTCC
>JBCDAK010000331.1:0-3430 GCA_039185545.1 Actinomycetota bacterium | reverse complement strand
GTGCCCTTGATCTCCTTGTTCCACATGGCGAGTTCGAAGAGGTTGATCGACGCCTCGGTCTGCGTGATCGGCGAGATCGCCGTGACGACGATGGTGCCGCCCTTCCCGGCGAGCGCCGTACCGAGCTGCATCATGTCGCCGTAGAGGACGCCGGGGGTCATGATGACCTTGTCGGCCATCTGCCCCTCGGTCATGTCGGTGACCGCGGGGAACGCCTCCTCCATCGAGGCGAAGCTGTGCGTCGCGCCGAGCTCCATGGCGGTCTCGCGCTTGAACTCGATCGGATCGACGGCGATGACGCGTCGTGCACCGGCTGCACGGGCACCCTGGACGGCGTTGATGCCGATCCCGCCGATGCCGACGACCACGACCGTGTCGCCCGTCTGGACACCGGCCCGCTTGGTGGCCGAACCCCAGCCGGTGGCGACGCCGCACGACACGAGCGCGACCGCCTCGAGCGGGAGGTCGTCGTCGACCTTGATGACCTGCGACTCGGCGACGCAGGTGGTCTCGGCGAACGTGCCGAGCTTGGCGAGCATGTTGAGTTCGGTGCCGTCGCCCGCCACCCGGTGCCGCGACGTGCCGTCGGTGATCATCCCCTTCTGGAAGGCGCCACCGCCGGCGTCGCAGAGGTTCTGCTGCCCGGAACAGCAGTACCGGCACGTCCCGCACGACGGGACGAACGAGGCCGAGACGTGGTCGCCGACGGCGACCGACGTGACCCCGGGACCGACGGCTGCGACGACGCCGGCACCCTCGTGCCCTCCGATCATCGGCCACAGCTCGCCGATCCCCATCATCTCGAGCGCCTCGTCGGGTGGGACCATGTCACCGGTGATCATGTGCTCGTCGCTGTGGCAGAGCCCCGCGACTCTCCACTCGACGAGCACCTCGCCGGCTCGCGGCTCGTCGACCTCGATGTCGACCACGTCCCAGTGGTCGCCGGTCCCCGTGTAGATCGCCCCTCGACACTGCATGGATCGACCGTACCGCGACGGTCTCAGCCGCCGACGAGTGCGAGCAGCTGGGCGGCGACGTCGACCGTGACCGGTCCCCCACCGTGTCCGAAGGCGGCCACGCGCGGCATGAGTTCGGCCATCCGGGCGATCGACTCGCCGGCGGTCGCCATGTCGGCCGTGAAGTCGGGGTTGGCACCGGTGAGGCCGCCCGACCCGTCGCCGTTGATCGTGTCGCCGGCGACGAGGAGCCCCGTGTCGGCGTCGAACAACGAGATGCTCCCAGGTGTGTGCCCGGGGGTGGCGATGACGCCGAGGCCGAGGATCTCGTCGCCATCGCCCACCTGGTCGAGCGGACGCGACGTTCGGACCGACTCGATGTCACCGGCGCCGGCGTACACCGTGGCGGACGGCAGATCGCCTTCGAGTTCGGCGAGACCGCCGACGTGATCGCCGTGCTCGTGGGTGAGCACGACGTGGCGGACCGCCTCGGGGCCGAGCGACAGCGCCGCGAGACCCTCGAGGATCGCGTCCCCGCTCCCGGCGACGCCGGTGTCGACGATCGCCGCCTCGGAGCCGCGGGCGAGGACGAACGCGTTGACGAAGCCGAGCGAGACGTGTTGGAGCTGCAGTTCGGCCGCACCGGGATTCGCGGTCGGCGCAGAGTCGGTCGGTCCGGATTCGGTGGGCTGGGGATCGGCCGGTGCGGGGTCGGTCGCGGCGACGTCGGCGGCCGGCGGAGCGCCCGTCGTCGAGTCGACGGTCGTCGGGTCAGCGGTCGTCGAGACGCCGTCCGACGAACACGCCCCGAGCAGCACCACACCGGCACCAGCCGCCCCGAAGTCGACCAGCAGTCGACGCCGGGTCCAGCGCGTCCGCCACTGCGTGGGCCGTCGAGTCGGCCGGCGGCTCGCGGTGAGCGGGATCCGCGCGTGGTGATGCTCACCGACGTGGGTCGAGTGTGCGTCGTGGGTGCACATGTGTCGTCTCCGATCCGCGGTCCCGGTTCAGCCCAGGAAGGCGACGATCTCCGGTGGGTCCTCGTACGGGACGTGTTCGTCGAACCGGCTCGGCCGTGGTTCGACGCCGAGGCGAGCGGCGTACTCGTCGAGTCCGACCAGCACACCCCCGGCACACGTCCAGTCGAGGTCGCCACAGTCGGTCCCGGCGACGCTCTCCGCCTCGAGACCGCCGGTCCAGTACAGCGAGATGTCGACTCCGGCCGCAGGGGTGCACACGGCGGTGCCGTCGTCGACCACCGGGTCGTCGACGACGAACGTCTCGACCCGCCCGTCGAACGTCTCACCGGAGCAGGCGAGCGCGCCGACGAACGCACCTCCGTTGGAGAATCCGTGCACGACGGCATCGGTGCACCCGACGGCGTCGAGTGCCGTGCGGACCGTCTCGGTCGCCTCGTCGAGTCGATCGTCGGGGAAGTACCGCCACTCACGGGCGCCCCACCCGTCGTCGTTCCCGGTGGGTCGGACGAGGGCGACGTCGCCCTCGAGGGTGGTGGCGGAGCCGGTGCCGCCCTTCCCGTGGAGATAGACGACGCAGCGCTCGGCCGTGATCGACGTGTCGTCCACGGCTTCACTCACCTCGTCGTCACCACATGCGCTCGCCGCGAGAGCCAGTGGGGCGACGGCCAGGGCCGGGGCGAGGCGCACGATGGCGACCGTATCCCCGGGGAGTTCTCCCCGGTCCGGTACAGCGGTGGACGTTCGCGAATCGGCCAGACTCGACGGCGATGAGCGGCGGGACCGATCGTGACCGACTGATCGCCTCGATCGAGGCGATGACCGACGACGAACTCCACGACCTGGCCGAGCTGGTCCGTCAGGCGCAACTGGAGCGGGCGGTCACCTCGGGTGACCACGACGCGATCATCTCGGCGGCGTTCGAGACCGCGTTCGGTCGCGATGGGCTCGGCTCGTTTCCGTGGGTGGAGGGCAACCTCGTGGTGTGTCCAGGCGGGACCGTCGCGAAGTCGAAGTCGAGCCACCGCAGCCGGTTCGTGTCGGTCGACGACGTGTGGGTGTGGGACTCCGGTCTGCTCATCCGCGAGGACAAGCGCTCGTCACCGGGAGCCAAGGACGGTTTCCGAGCGATCGCACTGATTCCGGTGATCGACGGCACCGAGCTCGACGTGGTGACGGGCAGGTCCCGGAGTGGCGCCTATCAGACCGATCACGTGGTGAGCTACGAGATCCGGGCCGGCGACCTCGTCGAGGTGAGCCAACGTGAGATCTCGAAGCGCCGCCGTCCCGAGCGCGACTGACGGCGACTGGCCCGGACGAAAGCAGACACTGTCCGGACCCGGCCCGGGCAAAAGCGGACCGTTGTTCCGTCGAGTCCCGGGCTCAACGGAACACTCGACACACGGCGGCGAGGGAAGCGCCAGCGACGAGCCGCACGCGATCCGAGACCGAAGCGTCAGCGGCGGTCGAGGTGAGCCACCAGCACGGCGAGGGAAG
>JBCDAK010000330.1:0-3485 GCA_039185545.1 Actinomycetota bacterium | reverse complement strand
TCGGCACCTACGTCATCAACGTCTGTCAGACGCTGTCGTGTGCCCTGATGGGGGCCGACGAGCTGATGCACCACGCCGAGGACGTCCTCGGCGTGAAGGCCGGCTCCACCACCGCCGCCGGGATGTTCACCCTCGAGCCGGCCGAGTGCCAGGCGGCGTGCACCGAGGCGCCGTGCCTCCAGGTCAACTACCGCCACCAGTACCGGGTGACCACCGCCGAGTTCGACGAGCTCGTCGACGGCCTGCGGTCGGGTCGTCTTGCGGACGAGATCCCGCCTCACGGCACCTTGGGTCGCAATCGGCAGAACCTCCCCGCCGATCGCACCGTCGGTGCCGTTCCTCCCGAGGACGTCACCGAGGCCCCCGCTTGGATCCCCGTCGCAGGAGACGCATCATGACCGCACAGGGCAGCTACGCCTGGACCCCGGGCTACTTCGACGACGGTGACCGTCCGCAGATCGTCACCGGTCGATTCCCGTACGAGGACTCGTACACGCTCGATCGCTACCTCGCCACCGGGGGCTACGAGGGCCTCAAGCGGGCCCTCGAGATCGGCCCCGAGGCGATGTCGGTTGAGGTCAAGGACTCCACGCTGCTCGGACGCGGCGGCGCCGGTTTCCCGGCCGGCGTCAAGTGGGGCTTCACGCCACAGGGCGTGTGGCCGCGATACCTCGTGGTGAACGGCGACGAGTCCGAGCCCGGCACCTACAAAGACCGCCTCCTGATGGAGCGCGATCCGCACCAGCTCATCGAGGGCTGCCTCATCGCGTGCTACGCCGCGGGTCTGTCGCAGTGCTTCCTCTACGTGCGCGGCGAGATGGCGCTCGCTCACGAACGGATCGCCGCAGCGCTCGACGAGGCCTACGCGGCGGGGTACGTCGGGACCGACATCCTCGGCACCGACTTCAGCGTCGACATCATCTTGCATTGGGGTGCCGGCGCCTACGTCGTCGGCGAGGAGACGGCGCTCATCGAGTCGCTCGAAGGCGAGCGAGGGATGCCCCGCCTCAAGCCCCCGTACTTCCCGGCCGCCGTCGGCCTGTATGGGCAGCCGACCATCGTCAACAACGTCGAGACGCTCGCGAACCTGCCCTACATCGCGGCCAGCGGGTCGGCGGCGTACACCTCGATCGGCACCGAGACCTCGCCCGGGACGCGCATGATCGCCGTGTCGGGCCACGTGAAGCGTCCTGGCGTCTACGAGATCGTCAACGGCTCCACCACGTTCCGCGACCTGATCTACGGCGACGACTTCGCCCAGGGAATCCGCGACGACAACGACCTCAAGGCGTTCGTGCCCGGCGGTGGGTCGGCGCCGTGGTTCCTCCCCGACCAGCTCGACATCCCCTTCGAGGGCAAGGAGGCGTCGGCCGCCGGATCGATGCTCGGGTCCGGTGCGGTGATGGTGATGGACTCCACCACCGACATCCCCGAGGCAGCGCTCACGCTGGTGCGGTTCTACGCCCACGAGTCGTGCGGCAAGTGCGTGCCGTGCCGAGAAGGTGGCACCTGGCTGCTGCGCATCGTCGAGCGCATCTGTTCCGGCCACGGCACGACAGCCGATCTCGATCAGATCCTCGAGGTCGGGCAGTCGATCTGCCCGGGTGACATGCCCCACGCGGCGAGTGAACGGCTCGGTCTCGAGGCGGTTCCCTTCCCGTACAAGATGACGACGATCTGCTTCGTCGGGCCGTCCGCGTATGCTCCGATTCATTCGGCGTTGACCCTGTTCCGCGACGAGTTCGAGGCGAAGGTCAGCCCGTCGCCCAAGCGAGTGAAGATCCCGGTGGCCGTAGCATGAGCGAGGACGTGACGACTGAGACCGAGGACGCGTCCGTCGAGGACGACGTCGCGGTCGACGTCGAGCCGGAACCGGAGCCCGACCCCAACGCCGTCAGCATCGAGCTGAACGGTCGATCGGTCGAGGCGCGCAAGGGCGAGCTGGTCATCGCTGCCGCCGAACGGCACGGCTCCTACATCCCTCACTTCTGCTACCACCCGCGTATGTCGTCGGTCGGCATGTGCCGACAGTGCCTGGTCGAGGTCGACACGGGCCGTGGGCCGCAGCTCCAGCCGTCGTGCATGATCACCGTCTCGCCCGACATGAAGGTCGACACCGAGTCGGCGACCACCAAGCGCGCGCAGGAGGGCATGCTCGAGCTGCTCCTCGCCAACCATCCGCTCGACTGCCCCGTCTGCGACAAGGGCGGCGAGTGCCCGCTGCAGGACCAGGCGTTCAGCCACGGTCCCGGCGAGTCACGGTACGTCGAGGAGAAGCGGCACTACGAGAAGCCGATCCCCATCAGCGACCTCGTCCTGCTCGATCGCGAGCGCTGCATCCTCTGCGATCGGTGTACACGTTTCGCCGACGAGGTGGCGGGCGACAAGCTGATCCACTTCATCGAGCGCGGGAACCAGACGCAGGTGATGACGTTCCCCGACGAGCCGTTCGTGTCCTACTTCTCGGGCAACACCGTCCAGATCTGCCCGGTCGGTGCGCTCACGGCCGAGCCGTATCGGTTCAAGGCGCGGCCGTGGGATCTCGGCCAGCAGGAGTCGACGTGCATGGGCTGCTCGACCGGCTGTCGCATCGTCGTGCAGTCGAGTCGCGACGAAGTGCTGCGCTACAACGGCGTCGACTCCGAGCCCGTCAACCACGGATGGTTGTGCGATCGCGGTCGCTTCGGCTTCGAGGCGTTGTCCTCCGAGCATCGTCTCACCGAGCCGATGGTCCGCACCGACGTCGGGCTCACGCCGACCAGTTGGACCTCGGCGATGGCCGCCACCACCGGTCTCATCCGCCAGGCCCTCGAATCCGGCGGACCCTCGTCGATCGCCCTCATCGGAGGGGCTCGGGGCACGAACGAGGACGCGTTCGCGTGGGCGCAGCTCGCCGACGGACTCGGCATCGAGTTCCGTGATCCCCAATTGGGCGACGGACTCCCCGCCGCGATCCTCGGTCTGCCCCGAGCGACCATCGATGAGGCCTGCTCGGCGGGCACGGTGATCCTCCTCGGACCCGACGTCAAGGAGGAGCTCGGCGCGCTGTACCTCCGTCTGCGCGGCGCGGCGCGAGACGGCGCGACCAAGATCATCGAGATCGCCCCCAACGACACGGGTCTCACGAACATGGCCTGGAAGTCGCTTCGTCCGCAGCCCGGGCGCCAGGCATCGGCCGTGCGTGAGCTGTTCGCCGACCCGGAGATCGCCGAGCAGATCGCGTCGGGCGACGTGGTCGTCGTGGTGGGCCGCAGCAACCTCGCCGAGTCGCCGGCCGCCACCATGGCAGCGCTGTCCGAGATCGTCGAGGCCGTCCCCACGGCCACGGTGCTCCCCGCGCTCCGACGTGGCAACGTCATCGGCGCCCTGTCGGTCGGGCTCGCGCCCGCCGACGCCGACCACGATGCCATCGCCACGCTCGAAGCGGCGGCCGGCGGAAAGATCGAGCTGCTGATCCTGCTCGGGGCCGATCCGCTCTGCGATGT
>JBCDAK010000329.1:0-3486 GCA_039185545.1 Actinomycetota bacterium | reverse complement strand
GCCGAGCACTTCCACGTGCAGCACGCCGAGCTGTTCGACGCATCGCCGTCACCGGGAAGCGACCGCACCGATCGGATCGCCGAGTTCGTGGAGCTGCGCCTCCGTCTGGCGGCGGTCGTTGCCCCGTGGGGCCGCCGGGTCGACGCGTACGCGCTCACCCACCCCGAGGTCGCACCGGTCACGATGGATCTGCGTCAGCGGACCGCGCGTCAGGTCGACCGCTTCTTCGCGCCCGAGTTCGATCGCCTCGCGCCGGACGCGTGCGCCGAGCTCGCCGCCGCGATCGACGCCACGACCTCGGCGTCGGTGATCCGGACGATGCGCGACGTGCACGAACGGTCGCCGCAACAGATCGCACGGTCGTGGATCTCCACGCTCACGCTGCTGCTCGCCGTCCACGACGACCGACCCTCCTCACCCCCGGAGTGAACCGATGACCACCGACGCCTCCACGACCCACGTCGCGCCGAGCGAGGCCCACGAGACGAACGTCGACGGCGACACTGCCGACACCGAACGCACCGGCAAGTTCCTCGACATGATCGGGAACGACCCCGACGAGGAGATGGCGATCTGCGGCGCCGGCGCGCCGGCGGCGAGCGAAATGTCGCTCGACGAGATCAACCCGTTCAATCCGCACCTGTTCGCCGAACACCGTTGGCACGACCACTTCGCCCGGCTGCGCGCCGAGGATCCGGTCCACCTCAACGAGATCGAGTCCGCCGGTCGCTACTGGTCGATCTGCAACTACGACGACATCCGGGCGGCCGACAAGGACTGGCGCACGTTCTCGTCGGCCCACGGCTTCGTGATCGGTCCGCCTCCGCCACCCGAGACGCCGCCGATCACCCCGGTCACTCCGTTCATCGCGATGGACCCGCCCGATCACACGCCGATCCGAAATGCGGTGAAGCCGATCGGCATCCCCAAGAACGTGGGCGGACTCGAGGATCTCGTCCGGCAGCGTACGATCGACGTCCTCGAGTCGTTGCCGGTGGGCGAGGAGTTCGACTGGGTCGACACGGTGTCGGTCGAGCTCACCACGGCGCTGCTCGCGACGCTGTTCGACTTCCCCTTCGAAGATCGCCGGAAGTTGACGTGGTGGTCCGACGTGGTGTTCGCCATCCCCGGACCCGGCGAGCTGGTCGAGACCGCCGAGGACAAGCGCGACGTGCTCTTGGAGTGCGTCCAGTACTTCGAGCGTCTCTGGGACCTGCGTATCGAGACGCCGGGCGACGACCTTCTGTCGATGTTCGTGCACGGCGAAGCCACCAGCCAGGGCCGGGCGATCGATCAGATCGGCTCCATCGTGCTGCTCATCGTCGGCGGCAACGACACCACCCGCAACACCATGAGCGGCAGCGTGCTCGCACTCAACCGCTTCCCCGACGAATACGAGAAGCTCACCGAGTCCCCCGACCTGATCGAGAACCTCGTACCCGAGGTGCTGCGGTGGCAGACGCCACTCTCGTACATGCGCCGGACCGCGACCCGGGACTGCGAGGTCGGAGGCAAGCAGATCCGAGCGAGCGACCAGTTGTTGATGTGGTTCCTCTCGGGCAACCGCGACGAGACGATGTTCCCCGACGGCGATCGGCTCGACCTCGGGCGACCGAACGCCTCGCGCCACCTGGCGTTCGGATACGGGATCCACCACTGCGTCGGGAGCCGTCTCGCCGAACTGCAGTTGCGAGTGCTCTGGGAGGAACTCCTGCCCCGGTTCGATCGGATCGAGGTCGTCGGCGAGCCCGAGCGGCCGCTGTCCGCCTTCGTCAACGGCTACACCACGCTGCCCGTCGTGGCCCACCGGGACTGATCGCCGTCCATCAGTTCGCGAAGAACGTCACGAGCTGGTCGAGGACCACGCGCAGGCCCTGCAGGCCCGCCGAACCGAACACCAGCTGAGGGTCGACTTCGAGAACCCGGTCGTTCTGGAATCCCGGAAGCGCCTGGACGAGCGGATTGCGGGCGATCTCCTCGTCGTATGCCGCCCGTGTCTCCGGGTCGAGATTGACGAACGTGATCAGACTCTCGCCCGACAGGACGTCGATGTTCTCCTCCGAGATGTACGTCACGCCGACGTCCGGGCCGAGTGGGAGTTGCTCCTCGGTGGGCACGAGTTCGCCGCCGAGTCGAGCCACGATCTGGCCCAGCGTGTTGAGATCGCGATACACGCGGAGGTCGTCGGGGCTGAAGAAGCCGGCGATCGACACGGTGCCGACGTCGGTGGTGGCGGCGGCAGCGGCTGCGAGCTGCGCCTCGTAGTCGGCGATGAGTTCTTCGGCCTCGTCGGGCACACCCATGAGACTCGCCACGTTGCGGACGTTCGCGATGGGGTCGATGAAGTTCCACTGGAGCGCGATCACCGGCGCGATCTGCTGGAGTTGCTCGGCGACCGCCTCGTACTCGCGCAGGTTGCCGATGATCAGATCGGGCTGCAGCAGCGCGACTTCCTCGAGGTTGGGGCCGTCCGCGGCGAAGGGGATCGGCTCGACGCCGGCCTCCCCGGCCTCGTCCATGATCAGCGGATGGAACGGGTCGCCGAACAGGAACGACGCATCGATCGCTCCGACCGGTTCGAATCCGAGGTCGAGGAGGATCGGCAGTGTCCCGCGCCGGCCGAGCACCGCGATCCGCTGCGGGTTCACCGGAACCTCGGACTCGCCCAGGAGGTGGCTGACGGTGCGGGTCGCGTCGGGGTCGCCGACCGGTTCCTCGTCAGCTGCGCCGGTGCCCGTGGCCGGCTCGGTCTCCTCCTCGGTGTCGTTCTCGGTGTCGTCCCCGGCGCTCTCGTCACTCTCGTCACTCTCGTCGGCGACCCCCGACGACGATCCGACGTCGTCCGTCGAGCTGATCGAGTCGGACGTCTCGGGGGCGGTGGCCGAGTCGGATGCGGAGGCGGACGCCGACGCCGAGTCGGATGCAGAGGCGTCGTCGGCGTCGTCGTCGCTCGAGCCACACGCTGCGGCGAGAAGGCCGGCGACGAGGAGTGTGGCCAGGGCGCGTCGGGTCGTGGGCGTTCCGTGGTGCATGGTGCTCCTCCTGGGGATGGACGATCGGTGGGGTCTCACCCGGCGAGGGCGAGGAACTCGGCCCAGCGGTCGACGGTGTAATCGAGCGTGGCCGGCGTGTCGCCATCGACCAGGAGTGCGCGCAGGTCCTCCAACACCCACGCCGTGGCCAGCCCGGTCCCGCCCAGGACCCAGAGGTCTCCGACCACCTCGAACGAGGTCCCACCCTGCACGGCCGACAGCTGGTCGTAGACCGGCGACTCCAGGAGCGGTTGGAGGTCGAACACGGCACCGCTGGCCGTCACGACGATGTCCGCATCGTGGTCGACGAGGTTCTCCTCGGACACCGGTACGAACGGGACTCCGGGAGCGCCGGTCGCGAGTTGCGGTTCGGGGCGCGTGAGTCCGACGTCGGCGAGGACCTGACCCGTCGCTCCGCCGGCGGTGACGGCGAGCGTGTTGCCGAGCCGCACCG
>JBCDAK010000328.1:0-3542 GCA_039185545.1 Actinomycetota bacterium | reverse complement strand
CGGGCTACCGTCGCGGAGTGATCCGCCCCGACGCTCGCCTCGGTTGGACCGACGCGCTGCACGACGAGTGGACCGAACGCGGGGCTGTCCGGACGCCTGCGCGGGTGACCCGGCTCGACCGGGGATGGTCCACCGTCGCCCGCACTCACGACGACGTCACCGAGGGCGACGAGCCGCTGCGGGTCCGGAACATCGGCGCCGACGTGGCCGTCGGCGACTGGGTCGAGATCGACGAGGACGACGAACGTGTCGAACACGTCTTCGAGAGGTCGTCCGCGTTCACCCGTCGGGCGTCGTTCGACGGCATGCGGGCGGTCGCGCACACCCTCGCAGCGAACATCGACACCGTCTTCCTCGTGCACGCGCTCGGTGCACCGCCGAGCCCGCGCCGGTTGGAGCGTGAGTTGGTCCTCGCCTTCGACTCCGGTGCGGAACCGGTGGTGGTGCTCACCAAGAACGATCTCCTCGACGATCCCGAACCCGCGCGGCGGGCGCTGGCCGACGTCGCCCTCGGTGTACCGGTCCTGCTCGCCAGCGGCGTGACCGGCGACGGCATCGACCGGCTCCGAGATCGAGCCGACGGCGATCGGACGCTCGCATTCCTCGGCGCCAGCGGCGTCGGGAAGTCGACCCTGGTGAACGCGCTGATCGGCGACGAGGTCCAGGCCACCACCCAGGTGCGCGAGGGCGACCATCGCGGACGTCACACCACGGTGGCCGCCGAGCTCCTCGCTCTCCCGGGCGAGGGATGGATCATCGACACGCCAGGCGTTCGGGCGGTCAGTCTCTGGCTCTCCGGGGACGGGATCGAGCGTGCCTTCGCCGACGTGTTCGATCTGATGGACCACTGTCGGTTCCGCGACTGCAAGCACGACCGCGAACCCGGCTGTGCGGTGCAGGCGGCGATCGCCGACGGGTCGCTCGACGCCGTCCGACTCGAGGCACTCGAACGGCTCGTCGAGGAGGAGGCCGCGCTCGAGGCCGAGCAGGAGGCCCGGATCAAGGCGGCGGATCGCCGCGTCGGCGGCAAGACGATCCCGGATGCCTCGGAGTTCGACGAGGTCGATGAGTTCGACGACGTCTGAGCGCCGTCGGGCCCGTCGCAGTGGCCGCTCAGAGATCGTCGAGGGACCAGCTGGGGCCTGCGCCGTCGATCGATCGAAGCCAGTACGTGGCGGCCACGACGGCGGCGATCGGGAGGGGTCCGTAGATGTGGGGGAACAACTCGTCGAGGTCAGGGGCCGGCGGTTCCCACCGGATCTCGTGCGGCACCGCGAGCGGGTCGATGGTGAGCAGAACCAGTTGATCGAGATCGGCGTAGAAGCGGTTCGCCGTCGCCTCGACCTGCAGCCGTGTCGACGCGTGGATGAACCCTTCGTCGTCGAGCGTGCGACCTCGGGTCGACATCCGGTACTCGCCGAGATCGAAGGCCGCCGCCCAGTCGTCGGGGAGCGCGAGGTGGAAGATCGGTTCGTCTGGCACGGTCAGAGGGTGCCGCCGTCGAGGCGCGCTCGCACCTCGACGGCTCGCTCGCGGACCTCGGCCATGTCGGACAGCCGCTCTGCTGCTCGCACCTGGCGGACGATGCGGTGGTTCTTCTCGAACCGTTCGCGATGTCGATCGAGGAAGTCCCAGTAGAGCGTGGTGAACGGGCACGCATCGTCGCCGGTTCGCTTCTTGCGATCGAATCGGCAGTCGCCGCAGTAGTCGCTCATCTTGTCGATGTAGTTGCCGCCGGCCGCGTACGGCTTGGTGGCCATCTTTCCGCCATCGGCCCACTGGCTCATGCCGATCACGTTCGGCAGCATCACCCACTCGGCGCCGTCGATGAAGTTCGCCCACATCCACTCGGTGACCTCCCAGGGATCGACGCCGTGGAGCATCGCGAGGTTGCCGAGCACCATCAGCCGCTGGATGTGGTGGTTGTACGCCCGGTCGTGCAGTCCGTCGACGCAGTGACGGATGCAGTTCATCTCCGTCGTGGCGTCGCCGGTGAACGCGGGCGGGACCCGTCGGTCGGCCTGCAGGACGTTGTGCGACCGGTAGTCGGGCATCCACAGCCAATAGACGCCCCACACGTACTCGCGCCATCCGATCACCTGGCGGATGAACCCCTCGGCTGAGTTGATCGGGACGCGCCCGCAGTCGAAGGCGTCCTGCACCGCATCGCAGACCTCACCGGGGAGCAGCAGCCCGACGTTCATGTAGGGGGACAGCACCGAGTGGGCGAGGTGCCACGAACGCTTCACCATCGCGTCCTCGTGCGGCCCGAACTGGGGCAGCACGTCGTCGACGAAGTGACGCAGCCGGCTCATCGCCGCTCGGCGAGACGTGGCCCACAGTCCGTCGGGCTCGGCCCCCCAGGTGTCGACGCCGAGATCGCGCAGGTCGGCCAGCACCTCGCGGTCGATCTCGTCGAGGTGTGAGTGCTGCGGCGTCGCCCAGGGGTCTCCGCTCTTCGGCGGTGGCTCGCGGTTCTCGTCGTCGAAGTTCCACCGTCCACCCGCCGGCTCGTCGCCGTCCATGAGGTAGCCCAGGCGCCGACGCTGCCAGCGATAGAAGTCCTCCATCTTGAAGCTGTTCCGCTCGCCGGCCCACTCGGCGAACTCGTCGTAGTGGCAGAGGAACTGGTCGGAGCGAACGATCTCGACCTCGCACGGGAGGTCGAGTGAGCGGAGCATCTGGAGTCCGTCCCAGCTCGCAGGCTCAGTGGCGAGGACGCGGTCGGGGCGGTGTTCCGCGACGTGGTCGGCGACCCCGGATCGGAGGGAGTCACTCCGGCGCAGGTCGACGTCGAATCCGGCGTCGCGTAGATCGGCGGCGAATCGGCGCATCGACGCGAGGAGGAAGTGGGCCCGTTGGATGTGCCACCGTTTCGAGCGCAGCTTGCCGGTGCTCTCGACCAGAAGGACTCGGTGCGTCGACGGCTCGGCCGATGCGAGCGCGCCGATCCGTCGGTTCAGCTGGTCTCCGAGGACCCACACCGTGTCCACGCCCCGGATGCTCGTCGGCTCGGCCCGGTGAGACCAACCCCTGGCGGGCGACGTGACGTGCGGTCGGTCACGGCGGTTCGAGCGCCATCGTGGCCGTGGCGCGGTGGGTGATGGAGCCGAGTACCGAGCCGATGATGGCGATGTCGGTGTGGTCGACGTAGGTGACCGTGACCGTGACGGCGTCTCCGGTGATCGACGTGGAGACGTCGATCGGGAGTGTGACCGCCCGGGCCGCTGCTCCCGCTGCTGACGTGGAGGGGTTGGCCGACACGCTCGCTGCTCGGGCGCCCTCGCGTGCAGCGAGCTCGACGGCGACCTCATTGCGGACGACGACCGCCACCTGGGCGAGAGCGAGCAACGCGAGCACGAGCAGAGGGAGCGCGAGCGCGAACTCGACGGCCGCCTGTCCGGTGTCAGGGCGCCGGGTCCGATCGGAGGTGATTCGGTCGACGCTCGGGTGGTCACACGCGGTCGATGACGGCATCGATCACGCTGTCGAAGAGGCGTGCGATTCGAGCGGCTCCTCCGCCGGCCGTGGCCCAGGCGATG
>JBCDAK010000327.1:0-3578 GCA_039185545.1 Actinomycetota bacterium | reverse complement strand
CGGGACTCGGCGTGTGACCACTCTTCGAGCACGAGGACGGCGGCTCCCTCGCCCATGACGAAACCGTCGCGTTCGGCCGAGAACGGACAGCTCACGCCGGAGGTCGACAGCGCCGTCATGTTGCGGAAGCCGGCCATGCCGGTCGTGGTGCCGGCCGACTCGGCGCCGCCCGTGGCCACCGCGTCGACGATGCCCCACTTGATGAGCCGAGCGGCGTAGTTGACCGCGTGGCTGCCCGCGGCACACGCGGTGACGACGGTCTCGTTGGGGCCCTGCAGGCCGTAGCGCATCGAGATGGAGGCGCCGGGCGCATTGGCCATCATCATCGGCACGAGGAACGGCGACACCCGCCGCTCGCCCTTCGCGAGCTGGACCCCGACCTGCTCCTCGAGCGTGTGGAGGCCGCCGACCCCGGTGGCGAAGATGGTTCCGAAGCGACCTCGTTCGACCCCGATGGCGTCGAACCCGCCGGCGGCGTCGAACGCCTCGCCGGCGGCCGCGAGTGCGAACTGTTCGACCCGGTCGGCGCGGCGCGCCTCCTTCGGGTTGTCGAAGTAGGGACTCGGGTCCCAGTCGTCGAATCGGACTTGCTGGGTGTCGGACGCGCCCGGGCCGAGCAGTCCCTGCCAGAAGGCGTCGCACCCGATCCCGGCCGGGGCCACGACGCCCAAACCGGTGATGGCGACGCGTCGTTCACCCGCGGAGCGGGTGGTCATCAGACCTTGCCGGCGACGAGGTCGTACGCCTGCTGAACGGTCTCGACTCCTTCGAGTTCCTCCTCGGGAACCGTGATGTCGAACTCCTCTTCGAGCGCCATGACGAGCTCGACGAGGTCGAGGCTGTCGGCATCGAGGTCGTCGCCGAACTTGGCGTCGGGCACGACCGCGTCCTCTTCGACGGACAGCACCTCGACGGCGCACTTCTTGAATCGGGCGAACAGTTCCTGGTCCACGATGGATCTCCTGACTTGAAAGGTGGATGGATTGTAGGGAGCGAGCGCCGCGACGCCGCGGGTGGGAGGCTCAGTGGCCCATGCCCAGTCCGCCGTCGACCGGGATCACGGCACCCGTGATGTACGCCGCGTCGGGGCCGGCGAGGAACTCGACCACGCCGGCGATCTCATCGGGTTCGGCGGTCCGCTGCAGAGGGACCGCCGCCGTGAGGGCGGCGACCTGGTCATCGCCGAGTTCGGCGAGCATGTCGGTGGCGACCGGTCCGGGCGACACGACGTTGACCGTGATCGAACGGGACCCGAGTTCGCGGGCGAGCGACCGTGCGAGGCCCACGAGCCCGGCCTTCGAGGCGGCATAGTTCGACTGTCCGGCCTGGCCCGTGAGTGCGACGACTGACGAGACCAGGACGACGCGGCCGGACCGGGCCTTTAGCATCCCGCGGGACGCACGCTTCACCACCCGATAGGCGGCGGTGAGGTTGGCGTCGACGACGTCGGTGAAGTCGCCCTCGCTCATGCGCATCAGCAGTGTGTCGCGCGTGATGCCGGCGTTCGACACGAGCACCTCGACCGCGGATCCGTACCGCTCCTCGACGGCGCTGAACGCACCGTCCACCTGCTCGGTGTCGGTGACGTCGCACTGCACGCCGAACAGTCCATCGGGGGGTGGTGACGAGTTGTAGGTCACCGCCACCCGGTCGCCGTGGGCCGCGAAACGCCGGGCGCAGGCGAGACCGATGCCGCGAGAGCCGCCGGTGACGAGGACGACCCGTCCGCCGTTCGCCCCGTCGCTCATTCGCCGCCCCAGCGGATGACGGCGCTCGCCGCGGTCATCCCCGCACCGAAGCCGACGAGGAGGATCAGGTCCCCGTGCGAGATGCGGCCCTGATCGAGTGCATCGGCGAGCGCGAGCGGGATGGAGGCTGCGGACGTGTTGCCCGTGCGGTGGAGCACGACCGAGGCCCGCTCGTGTTCGATCCCGAGCTTGTCGAGCGCCGAGTTGATGATCCGGATGTTGGCCTGGTGCGGCACGACCAACTTGACGTCGT
Organism: Actinomycetota bacterium; assembly: GCA_039185545.1. Lineage (GTDB taxonomy): Bacteria > Actinomycetota > Acidimicrobiia > Acidimicrobiales > Ilumatobacteraceae > Ilumatobacter_A. The sequence goes on along the minus strand of JBCDAK010000327.1, from coordinate 1,577 downwards.
CGGCGGTGATACCGGCGTGCTCCATCGACTTGGTTCCGGAATCGACCATGATCCGGACCGCCCGACGGAAGACCTCCTTGCCCTCCATCTGGAGCTTCTCGCCGATCTCGGCGTAGAGCGCCTCTTCGCCGTTGCCGTCGGAGTCGAGGTCCCAGCCGAGCAGCTGGCCCTGTCCCTCGACCGCTTCGACGACACACGCACCCGAGCCGTCGGCGAACAGGATCGCCGTACCGCGGTCGGTCCAGTCGGTGATGCGCGACAGCGTGTCGGTCCCGATCACGAGGATCTTCTGGGCGCCCATGGCGATCATGCCGTGCGCCTGCACGAGGCCGTACACCCATCCGGAGCACGCGGCGTTGAGGTCGTAGGCACCACACGACAATCCGAGGCCGAGCTGCACGCTCGGCGCCGTCGCGGGCACGGTTCGGTCGGGTGTGGTGGTGGCGAGCACGAGTCCGTCGATGTCGCCCGGCTCGACACCGGCCATCTCCATGGCCGCGCGACCCGACTCGATCGACAGTTCGGCGGTGGATCCGCCGACGCGACGTTCGGCGATCCCGGTCCGCTCGCGGATCCACTCGTCGTTCGTTTCCATGGACGCTTCGAGGTCGACGTTGGTCACGACCTTCGGCGGGAGCGCAGTGCCCCAGCCGGTGATGACGGCGCCTCGGACGCCGGTGGGTATGGCGGGCATCAGCGTTCCTCCCCGGTACGGAGCCAGGCGATGGGTTGGCGAAGGGTGACTCGTTCGGTCGGCGCAGCGATGTAGGCCTGGAAGACACCGGCGAACGGGGACCGGACCTCGTGGTCGCCGACGTGGCCGAGGACGGAACCGACCTCGATCCGGTCGCCGTCGGCGAGCGATCCCGACGGTGCGAACACACCGGCCGCAGGCGACACGACGAGTCGCTCGACCGCGAACAGGTGCTCTCCCTCGAGCTGCGCCGAGCGGGACGGCGACGGTGTTCCGGCATCGACCCAGTCGAGGAGCTTGTCGAGGTCGTCGGGTGTGGCGACCGAGATCGTGCGTGAGCCGTCGACCGTGCGTTTGGTCATCCCGGTCAGCACGCCGCCGGGTCCGAGTTCCGCGAAGTCGGTGACGCCCGAATCGGAGAGCGTCAGCAGGCTCTGACGCCACCGCACCGGACTCGACAGCTGGGCCGAGAGGAGGCTCGACCACTCGTCACCTCGGGCGTGTGCGAGCGCGTCGACGTTGGACACGACGGGGACGTCGGTGTCGCGCGGCTCGGCGTGCGCGATGGCGTGGCGGAGCCGGTCGCGGGCGGCGGTCATGAAGGGCGTGTGGAACGCGCCGGAGACCTGGAGGGGCATGACGCGTTTCGCGCCGAGATCCTTCGACTTGGCGGACGCGGCGTCGACACCGCCGATCGACCCGGCGATGACGACCTGACCGGGCGCGTTGTAGTTGGCGACCCAGACGTCGGTGTCGGCGAGATCGCATGCGACCTGCACCTGGTCGTCGTCGAGTCCCAGCACTGCGGCCATCGTGCCCGGTCGCTCGTTGCCGGCGTCGTGCATCGCGGCCGCTCGTTCGGAGACCAGACGAACGCCCTCGT
>JBCDAK010000326.1:0-3604 GCA_039185545.1 Actinomycetota bacterium | reverse complement strand
GGTCGTGGCGATCGGCGAGATCGCCGGCCGCGGCTCGATCGACGTGTTCAGTTCCGCTGGCGCCGACGTCGCCGTCGACATGACCGGGTGGTTCACATCAGACGGCTGAGTCGCATGCGACGACGCGTCGTCGTCCGCGTCGTGTCGCTCAGCGGCGAGCGATGCGACGCAGCGGCGGCTCGGTCTTCGGAGGGACCTTCCGCGGCGGAAGCTCGGCGAGGAACCGCGTGGTGATCGCTGTGATCTCGGCCACCGCCCGTTCGAACGGTTCCTCGGTTGCGGCTGATGTCTTCTGGACGCCACTGACCTTGCGGACGTACTGACGCGCTCCTGCCTCGATCTCCTCGGCGGTGGCCGCCGGTTCGAGTCCCCGGAGGGTCGTGATGTTGCGGCACATGTCGCGACTCCGTTTCAGCCCGTGACGACGTCGCGGGTGTCGGGCCGTTCGTCGACGTATGACCGGGCGAAGGGGCAGAGGGGTCGCAGCGAGCGTCCGGTGATGCGCAGGTCGGCGATGACGCCGTCCATCAGCCGCTCGGCGTAACCGTTGCCACGGTGCTCAGGGAACGTCTCCACATGAGGGATCGTCACCACGTCGCCGTTCAGTGAGTAGCTGGCGAGCCCGACCTGCTCGCCGTCGACGTGGATCTCGAACTGAGACCGGTCGGCTCGGTCGACGACCTGGAAGGTCGTGCGGCTCTCTGAGTGGTCCATGCGGACAGTCTGCCGGTGGGAGTCGTGTGTCGAGTGGTGGCTCTGCGACGCTGCCTGCATGAACGGACTCGTCTCCTACGGCACCTACGTCCCGTACTGGCGTCTCGACCGCTCGTCGATCACGGGTGTGCTCGGCAGCGGGGGAGGGCGGGGAACGCGCAGCGTCGCCGGCTACGACGAGGACACGACGTCGATGGGCGTCGAAGCCGCCCGGCGATCACTCGCGGCGCTGCCGGAGGACGCGGCTCGGCCGGGTCTCCTCGTCTTCTCGACCACGGCTCCGGGCTACCTCGACAAGACGAACGCCACCGCGGTGCACGCCGCCCTGCGGCTCGACGACGCGGTGCCGGCATTCGATGCGATCGGGGCCGCCCGCTCGTCGATCGGCGCGGCGTGGACCGCACAGGCCGCCGGCGGAATGGCGGTCCTGGCCGATGTTCGGACCGGTCGGCCGGGATCGGCCGACGAGGGGTCGGGGGGAGACGCTGCCGTCGCCCTCGACTTCGGGGGCTCGTGGGACGACCGCTCGCCGATCGCCGTGCCGCTCGCCTCCGCGTCGGTCTCGGCCGAGTTCATCGACCGGTGGCGGGTCCCGGGCGAGTCCTACTCGCGCCAGTGGGAGGAGCGGTTCGGGGAGCACGCCTACGTGCCGGCGGCGAAGCAGGCGATCGAGCGGACGTTCTCGTCCGTCGACATCGAACCGGGCGAGGTCGAGCACGTGGTGGTGACCGGCCTGCACGCGCGGTCGGTGCGGGCCGTGGCCGGATCCCTCGGCATCGCTCCGGAGAGGTTCGTCGACGACCGGTCGGTGGTGGTGGGGAACACCGGAGCTGCCCACTGGGCGCTGATGCTGTGCGACGCACTCGACCGGGCCCAGCCGGGTGAGCGGATCCTCGTGGTGCACCTCGCGGACGGATGCGACTCGTGGCTGCTCGAGACCACCGAGCAACTCGCGACGTTCGCCGAGCGACGCGCGTCGACTGTCGACGAACAGATCGCGGCCGGCGTCGGTTCGGTCGACTATGGCGCGTTCCTGACATGGCGCGGCTTCCTCGAGCGCGAGCCGCCCCGTCGCCCCGAGCCCGACCGTCCCGCGTCGCCCCCGAGTCTGCGGGGAACCTCGTGGAAGTACGGCTTCGTCGGCGCGAAGGACGACGGTGGGTTCGTCCACCTCCCACCCGGTCGTGTCGCGGTCGGGTCGGGTGCGATCGACGAGATGGAACCGGTGCCGATGGCCGATCGCACCGCTCGGATCGCCACGTTCACGGTCGATCGGTTGGCCTACAGCCTCGCCCCGCCGGTGGTCGCAGCGATCGTCGACTTCGAGGACCCCGACGATCCGGCCGGCGCGACGAGCGGACGCATGCAGATCGAGCTGACCGACGTCGACCCCGATGCGGTGCGGATCGGCGACCGGGTCGAGATGACCTTCCGTCGGCTGTATACGGTGGACGGCATCCACAACTACTTCTGGAAGGCCCGCCCGGCGGGCTGACGTCACGCCTGGGGTCAGACCCAGAACGTGACACGTCACATCTGGGGTCGGACCCCAGGCGTGACGACCCCGAGAGAGGAGAACGAGATGGCGTCCAACGGGATCTGTGACCGGGTGGCGATCGTGGGGATGGGGTGCACGCCGTTCGGCGAGCACTGGGACCGGAGTGTCGACGACATGCTCATCGAGTCGTCGTCGGCCGCCACCGAGTCGGCCGGGGTCGCGCTCGACGACGTCGACGCGTTCTGGCTCGGCACGATGGGCTCGGGCCTCTCCGGCCTGACCCTGAGCCGCCCGCTGCGCATCGACCACAAGCCGGTCACGCATGTCGAGAACTACTGCGCCACGGGGTCCGAGGCGTTCCGCAACGCCTGCTACGCGGTGGCGTCCGGTGCGTATGACCGGGTCATGGCCATCGGCGTCGAGAAGCTGAAGGACTCCGGCTACTCAGGTCTCGTCGTGCAGTCGGTCGCCCACGACGGCTCGGCGGCGCAGATCACGGCGCCGGCCTCGTTCTCCTTCCTCGCGCCCGCGTACGCCGAGAAGTACGGCGTCGACGAGGCCGAGATGAAGGATGTCCTCACCCGCATCGCGTGGAAGAACCATCGCAACGGTGCCCTCAACCCGCGCGCCCAGTTCCAACGAGAGGTTCCGAAGGAGAAGATCGCCTGCGCGCCGCTCGTGGCCGGCCCGCTCGGGATCTTCGACTGCTCGGGCGTGAGTGACGGCTCGGCAGCGGCGATCATCGTGCGCGCCGAGGACGCCTACGAGTACACCGATCACCCGATCTTCGTGAAGGCCCTCTCGTTCGTCGCCGGCCCGTCGACGGGCACCGTCGATCCCGAGTACGACTACACGACGTTCACCGAGGTGGTCCGCTCGGCCGACGAGGCGTACTCGCAGGCCGGTATCGAGCACCCCCGTGACGAGATCGCCATGGCCGAGGTGCACGACTGCTTCACGCCGACCGAGCTCGTCCTCATGGAGGACCTCGGCTTCGCCGAGCGCGGCATGGGCTGGAAGGAAGTGCTTGCCGGCACCTTCGACCTCGACGGCGAGCTGCCGGTCAACCCCGACGGCGGATTGAAGTCGTTCGGTCATCCGATCGGTGCGTCCGGCCTCCGCATGCTGTTCGAGGCGTGGCTGCAACTCCGTGGCGAGGCCGGCGACCGTCAGATCGATGCGATCACCAAGGGTGAGAAGACCAAGGCGCTCACCCACAACCTCGGTGGTTCGCCGGGTTCGTGTGTGAGCTTCGTGTCGATCGTCGGCTCTCAGCCCGGCTGATCCGACGTCACAGCAGCGCAACCTCCGGAATCGGTGGGATGCGCTGACGCGACCGGATGTCGGTCGGGTTCACGTCAGCTCAGGTCGACGGATCGGCGGGATGCGCTG
>JBCDAK010000325.1:0-3616 GCA_039185545.1 Actinomycetota bacterium | reverse complement strand
GCGGCGGACGCGGCTGGTACTCGGGCGAGCTGCTCTGGTCGATTCGCGGACTGATCGATCAACTCGTCGGTGGGCCGGGAATGCGTCGTGGTCGGCGTGACCCCGACCGAGTCCGGGTCGGCGACGCCGTCGACTTCTGGAGGGTCGAGTCGGTCGAGTCGGGTGCCCTGCTGCGGCTGCGCGCCGAGATGCGACTGCCCGGCGTCGCCAGTCTCGAATGGCGGATCGATCCGGTGCCCGGCTCCGACGGCTCGCGCAGCCGGCTCACGCAGACCGCCACCTTCGTGCCGAGGGGACTGTGGGGGCGTGCGTACTGGTACGGGGTCGCACCATTCCACGTCTTCATCTTCCCCGGTCTGATCGACGGGCTCACCTCGGCGGCCGAGGCGCGGGCGACGGACGCTCCGGCCGATCCAGACGCTGCTCAGACCACGCCGAAGGCGAGCATCGCGTCGGCGACCTTGACGAAGCCGGCGATGTTGGCGCCCCGCACGTAGTCGACGTATCGATCGTCGTCATCCACGCGGCCGTACTCGACGCACCGCTCGTGGATGCCTGCCATGACGTCGACGAGCAGCCGCTGCACCTCGTCCTCGCTCCACGAGATCCGTGCCGAGTTCTGGCTCATCTCGAGCCCCGAGACAGCGACGCCTCCGGCGTTGGCCGCCTTGCCCGGACCGAACAGCGTCCTCGCCTCCTTGAACACGTGCACGCCGTCGAGGTCGGTCGGCATGTTGGCCCCCTCGGCGACGGCGATGCACCCGTTGTCGACGAGGGCGCGAGCGTCGTCGCCGTCGAGCTCGTTCTGGGTCGCACACGGGATCGCGACGTCGCACGGAACCGACCACGGACGCTCCCCCTCGTGGAACGTCGCCGCTGGAAAACGCTCGACGTACTCGGCGATCCGCCCCCGGCGAACCTCCTTCAGATCCTTGACCCAGGCGAGCTTCTCCTCGTCGATGCCGTCCGGGTCGTGGACGAACCCGCCCGAGTCGGACAGCGTGAGCACCGTGCCGCCGAGATGCAGGATCTTCTCGGCCGCATGGGTGGCGACGTTGCCGGATCCGGACACGACGCACCGCTTGCCCTCGACCGAGTCGCCGATGCGCTCCAGCATCGACCGGAGGAAATAGACAGCGCCGTACCCCGTGGCCTCGGTACGGATGAGACTCCCGCCGAACTCCAACCCCTTCCCGGTGAGGACGCCGGTGAACTGGTTCGTGATCCGCTTGTACTGGCCGAACATGTAGCCGATCTCGCGGCTGCCCACCCCGATGTCGCCGGCGGGGACGTCGACGTCGGCGCCGACGTGGCGGTACAGCTCGGTCATGAACGACTGGCAGAACCGCATGACCTCGTGGTCGGACTTGCCCTTCGGATTGAAGTTGGCGCCTCCCTTGGCACCGCCCATCGGGAGGCCCGTGAGGCTGTTCTTGAAGGTCTGCTCGAAGGCCAGGAACTTGAGCACGCTCTCGTTCACCGACGGGTGGAACCGCAGCCCACCCTTGTACGGGCCGATGGCGTTGTTGTTCTGGACACGCCATCCCCGCTGGACCCGGATGTTGCCGTGGTCGTCCTCCCAGCAGACGCGGAAGCTCACGACTCGATCGGGTTCGGCGATCCGTCGCAGGATCTGCTCCTGGTGGTACTCCTCCTTGTCGGCGATGTACTCGAAGACGTCCTCCGACACCTCGCGCACGGCCTGGACGAACTCGGTCTGACCGGGATTTCGGCGCTCGACTCCTGCGATGAACTGCTCGAGGTTCACGTGGTCGTCGACAGCCATCGGCGGATGCTGGCACAACGAGGACGCCGAAGCGCCTTCGACCCGACACTGGACCTGCGACGCGTCAGAGCCTGGCGTGCTCGAACTCGACGTCCTTCACGCCGTCGCCGACGAAGAGCTCCACCCGATCGTCGGTGCACAGCCGCTCGATCAGCGGGATCAGCTCCTCGGTGGTGCCGAACGAGACGCTCTTGAACCCGACGATTCCGTTCGGGTGGACGAGCCCCTCCCGCCCCAGGAAGGTGTCGCAGGTGCCGAAGAACGGGATCTTCATCTCGTCGGGCATCGCGCCGTCGAACCGCAGGACGCGTCCTCGCGTGTCGGTGCGCCGCGACCTGCCGCCGAAGTATCCCTGACCCGAGTCCTTCAGCAGTCGCTTCGCGGCGTCGAGCTCACCCGGGTCGCACTCGAGAGCGAGACCGATCCACCCTTCGTCGGCCTCGTCCCACGTCGTGAGCCGAGCGGCGAATGCCCGCTTCCCGACGACGCTGAGAATGCGCTTGCCCCACGACGGCATCCCGGTCCTGGCCAACAACTCGAGATAGGAGCCGTCGGCGAAGTAGGCGAGCGCGTTGTACGGGTTCTTCGCCCGCCCGTACTCGACGTCGAACCCGTTCCGCCGGTACTGCGTCACGGCTGCGTCCAAGTCGGACACCTTGTACAACACGTGGCCGATCTTCATCGGCGTTCACCTTCCCTCACCATCAATGGACACCCCGCCTGCCACACCTTGGCGCAGATCGCCGGCGACGTCCACCGTCGACTCAGGTCGACGACATCGAGGACTCGAGCAGGGCTTCCCACTCCGAGAGATCGGTCGACTCGGGGTCGACGCACGCCGTGCTGATGGTTCGGACGTACGCGCCATCGGCCGATCCGCCTCCGGATGCTTCGTCGTCGCCGAGCGAGACCCCGCCCACGTCGGCGCTCGCGAAGAACGTCGCTCCGTCGACGTCGGACCGGAGGCCCTCGGCCTCGCCGTCGCGACCCACCAGATACTCGCGAGCCGCCGAGATCGCGGCGTCGAGGCTCGACAGGTCCTGGTCGGCGGTCCACCTCGTTTCGAGCCACAACGCCCGCTGGCTCACCGTCGCACCGAAGAGCCAGCTGAACAACCCCTCGCAGCGATCGGAGTCGCTGAACCCGACCTCGACGGTCGCCGGTTCCTCGTCGAGTTCGTCGACGAACACCGCGACGAGGTCGCCGTGCACCTCGACGGTCGCCGGCAGCGACGTCTCCGCATCGGGCGAGATCAGCCGGACCACCACGACGGCCCCGACCACCACGACGACGACGGTGAGTGCCGTCACCAGCAGGATCCGACGTCGCCAGCTGGGAGCGCCCGCGGCAGCGGGGCCGGCACTCGACCCGCTTCGCTGGTCCGCCTCCACGCACACATGATGACCGACGATCGGGGACGTGCATCGTCGGCGCCCCAGGACCCATTCGTCGTGAGCAACCTCGATGTTCGGGTCGACGAACAGGTGACGTCGGGTCCGCCGGATAGGTTCGCTCGATGCGACGAGGACGGGCAGCGATCGCGTTGGCGGCGCTGGCAGCGTTCGTCGGTGCTTGTGGAACCGGCGACGACGCCGATGATGCGAGCCAGGCGACGACCGAGTCCGGCCCTGCTGACGTCGACGGAGGCGACGCCGAACCGGACGCCGACGCCGACTCGGCCGCCGCGACGGTTGCGCCCGACACCACCGATCCCGACACCACCGATCCCGACGCCCGCGCCGAGCCGTCCGTCGGTTCCGCCGACGAGACGGAGGACAACTCCGTCCGCGACGCCGAGGATCCTTCAGCCGACGAGCCGAGCGAGCTGGT
>JBCDAK010000324.1:0-3628 GCA_039185545.1 Actinomycetota bacterium | reverse complement strand
TCGGGATCGGTGAGGTTGAAGACGTGCGAGAACAGGTTCCCGTAGTCGACGACCTTGCGTGAGACGCGTCCCGACTCGAGCCTGCGGGGGAGCTGCAGCGTGAGCGCCACCCACTTCGTCTTCGAGGTGATCATGGCGAACATCGCGTCGTGCTTGTACATGATCCCTGCGTCGAGGGGATCGACGATGAGGTCGCCGTCGAGTGTCGTGACGTGGTCGAGGATCCGCTCGTGGATCGGGCCGGTGATCGGGAGCGCCTCGGACAGGTACTCGTCGACGGTGATGCCGGGCTTGCAGATGTGTCCCCGTCCCTTCTGACCGAAGGTCCGGTCGCAATTCGGGCACGTCCACGTGGCCATCACGGGCTCCCGTCGCCGTCGCCGTCGCCGTCGCCGTCGCCGTCGCCGTCCACGTCGTCGGCGCCCCGATCGAGATCGACGCGGCCGCCTGCTCGCCAGTATCGGCCGTCGCTGCGATCGAGGAACTCACCGTCGACGAGGTACCGCCGGAGGGCGGCGTGGTCGGGGTGGAAGCTCCGCAGCAGGTCGACGACCTGGCGTTCGGTGTACGACTCTCCGATCTCGAACTCGAGGGCGAGTCGTTCGAGGACCACGCGGCGGCTCGCCCGATTGACCGGGACCTCGCGCAGTGTGCGCCCCGAGAAGTATCGACCGAGCACGTCGCGCTCCTCCTCGGTCATGCCGTAGCCGATTGACCGGTCCATCGCCGGAGGCGCCGGCGACGCAGCTGCGGCGATCTCGGCGAGTCGAGTGGGAACGAGTTCGAAGACCGCCGGATCGTCGACGCGCGGCCGACACAGCGCGACGGAGCGGAGTTCGGCGAGGGCCTCGAGGACCTTCCTGCGCTCAGCGGTGATCACGTCGCAGAGCTGGTCGATGGTGTGCGGCCGAACCGCCAGCGCTCCCGCCACGGCGAGTCGCACCGGATCGAGCAACGCGACCACCGCCCGCTGCGCGTCCTCATCCACGCAGCTCACTCTCCCAGAAACAGCACGTTCGGTGCCGGGTCCGATTCGTGCTGACGACGGCACGTTCGGTGCCGGGTCCGATTCGTGCTGTTTCGCTCGAGGGGTCAGGCGTTCAGCGCCTCGGCGAGACCCTCGGGGTCGGCGACGCTCACCCAGAGCGCCGAGTGCGGCCGCACCCCGATCACCCGCTTCACCCGATCGTGGAACTCGATGCACACGCCGCGCCGGTGGTTGGTTCCGAACGTGATGCCATCGTCGGCGAAGCTGAGGCGCAGCCCCACGGCGGTGTACCAGCGGTGTGGTCCGTCGACGATCGCGTGCTTCACGTTGTCGAGCGGCGTGTCGACCGACGCCCATCCGTAGGTCGCACGAAGGCGACCGTCGTCGGTGATCGTCACCCCGTCGGAGCCCCGCAGGCGCAGCGTGAGGAAGAGCCCGCTCCATCGTCGGTCGACGTCGTACCGGAAGAACTCGGACACGGCCGGGGACGGTACCGGCAGGTGACTGCGATGTCGGCGGGTGCGGCCCGGGCGTGACAGAGTGAACACCATGAGCGCCGGCAACGACGTGTACGAGTCGATCCTCTCGCTCCGCAAGGGCGGCAAGGCGGTGGTCCTCATGATCTATCGCGGAGACTGGTGACCGTACTGCTGTGGCCAGCTCGTGCGGCTGGCATCGCAGAGTGACCGGATCCACGCCGCCGGCGGCGAAGTGATCGCGATCAGTGTCGACCCCGAGGAGCGCCAGGCGGCGATGTTCCAGCGGTGGCCGACGTCCTCCACCACCTACGTGTCCGACCCGGGCGGCGAGACGTACCTCCAGGCGATGGGCATGTTCGATCCGAAGGAGCGCGGTGGCATCGCGTTGCCCGGGCTCTTCGTCCTCGACCCCGACGGCAAGCTCGTCTACGAGTATCGCGGGCACGACTTCGCCGATCGACGAGACGACGAGGAGGCGTTCGCCGCCCTCGAGGGTCTCGGCCTCGATGCCATCGAGCCGGTGGCAGGCGGACCGGTCGACGAGTCGGTCGATCTCGATCAGAAGGGTGCGTTCACGCCCCGGATCCTCGTGCCGTACTTCAAGGGCAACCGGTTCGGCGCGCTCGCGATCCAGATGCGTGCCGAGGGTGAGGAGGCGAAGCGCCTCGCCACCGAGCATCGCGAGATGGCCGACGCCATCCTCGCGGCCTGGGAGCAGGTCAAGCCGAGCTGAGTCGGTCCGCGGGTCAGGTCGCGTCGCCGAGCTGTCGAACGACGGTCGTCGGCGCGACCTTGCGGAAGCCGTCTTCGACGATCTCGGCGACCTCGTCCCAGTCGGGTTCCACGTCGAGCCGCACGCCGAGCCAGCCCTTCACGCCGAGGTAGGGCGGACGGAAGAACCGGTCGGGCTCGGCCTCGACCATCTGCTCCTGGACGCCGGGCGGCGCCGGGCACCAGATCGAGACCATGTCGTCGCCGTGGAAGTCCTCGTGGAAGTAGACGAACGCCTTCTTGTCGCGGATGAAGAAGCACGGCGCGCCGTGGCTGAGTCGCTCGTTCGTCTCGGGCAGCGCGAGGCAGATCCGCCGTACCTCGTCGAGCGCCTCGAGTCCCCGGTCGGAGCTGGCCATCTCTGCGATCGTACGCTCGGGTGATGCCTGGTCCCGCCGTCGACACCATCCAGCGATTCGGGTCGGTCGAGGACGACCAGAAGTACACCCGACTCGTCGAGCTCTTCACCGACGACGCCGTGTACTACGACCCGTTCTTCGGTCCGCAGCGGGGCAAGGACGCCATCCGGACCTTCATGGAGCACATGGAGGAGGTGGTGCCGGGGTCGGGTGCTCGCTTCGACGAGTGGCACAGCGAGGGCGACGTCGACTGCGGGTGGGCGCAGTGGGTGATGGTCGCACCGAACGCCGACGGCGACGAGGTGCCGGTGCCGGGCCAGAGCCTCTACCGGCTCCGAGACGGCAAGGTGTCGTTCGTGGCCGACCACGTCGACTGCGGTGCGTACCGGCGCCTGCGCGGAGCCGACGCCAAGGTGCCCGACCACGTGACCCCCCTCGGGATGTCGGCGTCGCCCGATCATCCGGGCGGGACCGCACTCGACGCCATCCGACGGTTCTGGTCGATCCAGGACGCAGGCGACTACGCCGCGCTCGGCGATCTCTTCGCCGACGACGCCGTGTTCGTCGATCCGATCGACGGGACGTTCGAGGGCATCGAGGCCGTCCGTGGGTTCCTCGACAAAATGGTCACCGACATGCCGGCGATGGGCGCCACGTTCGAGCTCGTCGATGCCGCCGGCGACGAGAACGTCGGATGGAGTCAGTGGTGGTGTCGTCTTCCCGGCGGCTCGGTGCCCGGATGGTCGATGTACACCGTCCGCGACGGGAAGTTCACCCTCGACCACGACGTGTTCGACAGCAACGCTGCACGAGCCGCCAACTCCTGAGTCGGACCATCGGTGTCTGACACCGTTGTCCGGTCATGGTGCCCCCCCAGGGGCTCGAACCCTGAACTGATGGATGAAAACGTCCATGGCGAGTTCCGGTGATCCGTTGTGCCCCCCAGGGGCTCGAACCCTGAACCGATGGATGAAAACGTCCACGGCGAATTCCGGTGATCCGTTGTGCCCCCCCAGGGGCTCGAACCCTGA
>JBCDAK010000323.1:0-3629 GCA_039185545.1 Actinomycetota bacterium | reverse complement strand
TGAACGAGCCGTGGTCTATTCGCCGAAAGGGACGTGAAGGTGAACTGAACTCGACTCGCCGATGAAGGAAAGCGAACGGCTCAGAACGGCTTGTTATGACAACTTGTGGACAGGATTCGCAACACATCGACGTCGCCTGTGGACGTCAGTGTTGTGTCCACGCGCCGTTCATGTTCCGTTCCCACAGACGTACTTCCCATCCGACTGGGCGGGTCAGGTCGAGCGTCGTCCGGGCGAAATCGACATAGGGGACAAGGTCGTCGACGCCGTAGGCGAGGCTCGCATGCAGCCAGTCCTTGGGCCGCAGGGCGTCCTCGTCACCACGCGGATCGTCGGCGGCGACGACGGTGTCGATCAGCTCGTGCAGCCACGGTGAGGTGAGCTCCAGCCCGACCCAACCGTCGTGGATCCCGAGTCGTTCGATGGTCACCGCGCCGAGAGGAGGAGCACCGAGGTCGGTGACGACCTCGGTGAGGTGGGCGAGCACCTCATCGGCGCGGTCGCCTCGACGACGGAAAAAGCCGGTGAGCGTGCAGTGCACCGGATACGTCTGTGCCGTGGTCGGCCCGAAGCGAGACGTGACCTCGGAGAAGTAGGTGTCGAGGTCGTCTGCAAGCGGGCCGGTCGGGCACGCATAGAGGATGAGCTCCCGCTCAGTCATGGCCCGACGAAGGCGGTTTCGCCACCGACGATGGCCTGCCGCACACGGGGCGCGCCGCTCTCGGGCGCCTCGACCACCACCAGGTCGGCCAGCTGACCCACGGCCACACGACCCCGATCGTCGAGTCCGGCCACGGTGGCCGGCACCGTCGACACCGCCCGCCAGGCCTCCCCCATCGATGCCAGTCCGTTGGCGACGAGACAGAACGGCGCTGCCAGCAGAGACGGGTAGTGATAGTCGGAGCACAGGAGGTCGCCGGCGCCGGCGGCCCACGCTTCCCGCACCGAGAGGTTGCCGATGTGTGAGGTGCCCCGCACGAGGTTGGGGGCACCGAGCAGCACGGCGATCCCCTCGCCGCGGTAGCGGCGCGCCAGGTCGATGGTCGTGGGGAACTCCGCCATGGCGATGCCCAGATCGAGATCGCGCTGCAGATCATCGAGGGTGTCGGCGTCATGGCTGGCGGTTGCACACGAGGCGGCCCGAGCGACGTCGGCCAGACGACGCTCCTGCGTCGCGCCCTGTGGCAGGTTGGCGATCGCTCGGGCATGCAGCTCATCGAACTCGTCGCGCGGTAGGCCAGAGCGATCGACCTGGCCGGCGGAGACCGGGAAGGCCGTGTGATCGTTGTAGGAGAGCAGGGTCACGACACCGTCGGCGATCCACTCCTCGAGCTGCTCGATCGACTCGGTGTTGCCCCGCTCGTGGCGCACGTGCACCTCGATACGCGGTGCGGCGGTCGCCCGCCGTGCGCAGGCATCGATCAGCTCCACCAGGGCCGCACGGCTGCGAAGCCCGGGTTCCCAGCTGTCGGTCGCTGAGAGGTAGGCCGTCGTGATCCCCGCACCGAGCAGCTGCACGTCGTTGGCCGACAGGGCGAGGTCGTAGTCGATCGAGACCCCGCCACGCGGCATCACCGCGCGCTCGAAGGCATCGCCATGGACGTCGATCATGCCAGGAAGCACGAGGCGATGGCCGACGTCGATCAGGTCGGGCGCGCCCACGTCGTCGCCCATGGCGACCCGCGTGATCAGCCCATCGTCATCCCATTCGACGAGCCCAGGAGCGACGTCCTCAGCTCCGTCGGCCAGCACCTGTCCTCGGAGAGCAGTCATAGGGAGACGATCGTACGGCCGGTCGGTGAACCGGACCCGAAATCCGAGTGAAGCCCGGTGAAATGAGTTGTCATGACAACTTGGGTGGTGAATGATCGCGGTGTGGAGATCGACGCCGCACTGCTCGAGGCCTGGGAACGAGACGGATTCGTCCGCCTCGCCGACGTACTCGACGCCGACGCACTGGACGACCTCCGCGCGCTGGCCGACGCGATCGCGGAGGACGACCCTCGCCTCAGCGGGCACAACCCGGTGCTGGTGCACCACGAGCAGACCGCTCGCGGGGTGGCGATCGCCCGAGCTGAGAACCTCGTACCCAACCACGGAGGGTTCCGCCGGCTCACCAGTGACAGCGCACTCGTCGACATGGTCGGCGCACTGTTCGCCGAAGATGCGGTGCTCTACAAGGCGAAGGTCAACTTCAAGCAACCCGGCGGCGCCGGATTCGCGCCCCACCAGGACGCCACCGCCTACAAGTTCGCCGACGATCACATCACGGTCATGCTGGCGATCGAAGACGCATCGGTCGCCAACGGCTGCCTCGAGATGGTGGCCGGGGAGCACCATGCGCTCTTCCCCACCGACGGTGACGGCTGCATTCATCCCGCCCCCGTGGACGACCTCCCGTGGCAGCCGATCGAGCTCCAGCCGGGCGAGATGCTCGCTTTTTCGTCGCGCACACCGCACCGCAGCGCGTCGAACGAGAGCGACCGGCCGCGGCGCGCGCTGTTCATGACCTTCAACCGCCACAGCGTCGGCGATCACCGCGAGGCGTACTACGCCGACAAGATCCGCCACCTCGCTGAGCACGCGGGTTCCGACGCCCAGCGGATCTCCACCATCGGCCACTTCCAGGGAAAGGCTCCGGCATCGTGACCGACACCATCGTGTGGCGACACCTCGACGAACCGACCGAGATCGCCGACGCCGTCATCGGGCTGATCCGAGACCGCGGTCAGAGCCGCTACGACGAGGCGGTCACCCAGCTCGAGCACGCCGTGCAGTGCGGAGGCCACGCGCTCGATGCCGGCGCCGATGACGCCGTCGTGCTCGCCTCGTTCTTGCACGACATCGGCCATCTGCTGCTCAACGAGCATGACGAGAACGGCGACTTCCTCGACACCGACTTGCACCACGAGAACGTGGGGGCGCGCTTCCTCGCCAACTGGTTCGGCGCCGACGTCACCGTCCCGATCGAGCTCCACGTGCCGGCCAAGCGCTATCTGTGCGCAACCGAGTCCGCCTACGCCGCCCGACTCTCCGCCGCCTCGGTTCGAAGCCTCGAGGTCCAGGGCGGGCCCATGCCGCCGGCCGAGGTCGCCGACTTCGAAGCCCGCGACCACCACCGCGCCGCGGTCGACGTTCGACGCTGGGACGACGACGCCAAGGTCGAAGGGGCCGCCGCCCCCGACCTCGCGGTGTTTCGCCAGCTGATGGTCCACTATCTCGAGGAAGCCGCAGGCACACCATGAGGACCGTGCCCGACATCACCTATCACGAACTCGCCGACGAACTCGCTGACGAGATCGAAGCCCTCGCTCCCGGCGACCGCCTGCCCTCCGAGAACGAACTCGTCGAGCGGTACGCCGTCAGCCGCATCACGGCGCGAGCCGCCCTCCAGGAACTCGAACGCCGCATGCTCGTCCGCCGCACGCGCGGGTCCGGCACCCGAGTCGCCCTCCGGCTCCCGTACCCGCTGCGGGCCGGCGCCACCCCGAGTTGGGGCCAGCTCGTTCGAGAGGCCGGCCACGAGCCGTCCTACGCGCTCGACAGCATTCGCTCCGAACGCGCCAACGCCGCGATCGCCAAGGCGCTGCTGCTCCCTCGGGGCCGAACCGTGACTCGCGTGGAGCGGC
>JBCDAK010000322.1:0-3647 GCA_039185545.1 Actinomycetota bacterium | reverse complement strand
GTTCGGACTGTCCGACGACGAGGTGCGCACGTTGGTCCGCAACGGCATCGCGGCCGGCTTCGCCCCGCTCGACGTCCGCCGCGACCTGATCGCCCGCCACGTCGCGTAGCGACAGCGTGGGCCAGGCGCACATCGTCGCCACGGCCTCGTGTCAGCGCATCCTGCGGGTTCGCTCTCACGTGTTGACGTAAGCGGCGTCGTCGCGGCCTCGTGTCAGCGCATCCTGCGGGTTCGCTCTCACGTGCTGACGTGAGCGGCAGCGTTGCGGCCTTGTGTCAGCGCATCCTGCGGGTTCGTCCTCATGTGCTGACGTGAGCGGCAGCGTTGCGGCCTTGTGTCAGCGCATCCTGCGGATTTGTCCTCATGTGCTGACGTGAGCGGCGTCGTCGCGGCTTCGTGTCAGCGCATCCTGCAGGTTTGCGCTCACGTGCTGGCGTGAGCGGGCGGCGCTCGATCACTCGAAGGCGTCGTCGGGGAGGGCGAGGCGCCAGGCGGTTGCCTCGGCGCCGAGTGCTCGGCCGTCGTCGACCGCCCGATCGAGATCGTGGTGGTGCGCCTCGCTGTGCCACGACGCGAGGAAGGCGGCGATGAATGCGTCGCCGCACCCGACGGTCGTCCCGGCGACGGGACGGGCGTGGACGTCGAACCACCGGTCGATCGGCGCGTCGGGGTCGCGTGCGTCGACCACCCGGAGTCCGGACGAACCGAACGTCACGACGAGCATCCGACCGAGGCGCACCGTGGCGGCGCCGAGCTCCTCGACGATCGCGTCGTCCGGGCCACCGGGCCAGCCGACGAACCCGATGTCGAGATGCGCCATCGTGGCGACGAACCGTTCGACCGTGAAGTGGCGGAAGCTGAGGAAGTCGCCGGTCAGGTGCATCCCGTCCACCGCTCCCTCCGACGCCAGCCGGTGCAGTTCGCGGTCGACCACATCGACGAGCACGAGGTGCGTCGGCGTTCCCGTCGCGAGCCGGCTGATCTCCTGGTCGCTCAGTCGGAAATCGGCCAGGATGCCCTCGACGAAGTGGTCCATCATCGGCTGGCGGTCGTCGGCGAACCGCACGTCGATCGTGCAGGGCTCGCCCGGGACGTAGAGCGACGACGTCGCCGGGACTCCGTTTCGTCGGAGGAAGACGTCGACGAGATCTCGCTGGGACTCGGCGACCCTGCTGACGAGCTCGACCCGAAGACCGCGCCGGGTCTGGTGGACCGCCATGTTGAGCGCACCGCCGCCCGGCCGGGTGACCCCCTCGTCGAGGTAGCGATCTCCGCTCAGTGGCCCGACGAGGAATGCGTCGACGTGATCGACCGAGTCGGTCACGCGAGGTCGAGTGGAGAGTCGCGGAGCGGGCCGAGTGCACGGAAGCGGTCGAAGCGGACCTCGATCACCTTCGACATCTGCCAGAACGCTTCGACCGACAGGTGTCCGACGCCCTCCTGGTGGTACCACTCGTGCCGGGACGGAACGGTCGAGATCAGGGTCGGATCGTGCACCGGAACGAGTGCGGGATTCAGGAAGTACGCCGGGGTGTGGGCGTCACGGATCTGTGCGAGCCCGTTGCCGCGGAAACCGCGAGCGCGCGGGACTCGGTGTGTCTCGCCCGTCCCGAGGTCGACGAGGTCGACCGTCTCGCCCCATCCGCCGGTGTCGTCCTCCGTCATCTCGGCGATCACCCGTCGGACCGAGATGTCCTGGTAGTGGTTCGCCGCCGGACCGGGCTGCACGTACGCGTCGTCGAACACGTTCTCGACCGAGTGGTCGTAGACGTTGCCGCAGCGTGTGGTGAGCCAGTCGACGATCTCGGGGTGACGGTGCAGGTGGACCCGGTACGACTCCTCGTACTCGGCGATCGCCGTGTCGAGGTCGACGAGATGGCCGCGGACGACCCATCGCCAGCGCCAGCCGTCGTCGCCGAAGCGGTCGTCGAGGAGGTCGTGGCGACGCCGTTTGTCGTCACCGCTGAAGCCGGGGAGCCCGATCGGGATCCAGAGGCGTGCGTCGAGGTCGGGCTGGTCCACGCGGTCGCGATCTCCTGGTCGTGGTGGGGTCGTCTCGGGGCGTCGATCGGCCTCCGAACGAGGCCCGGAGCTGTCACGAATCTGCGGTGAGATGACCGTATCGTCTGGCTGGTGACCGATCCGGCTCGACAGCGCCGAGCGCCTCGTCGCGTCAGCCGTCAGCGCTACTGGATGCGTCGGATCGGTGTCCTCGCTCTGCTCGGTCTCATCGGGTACAGCCTCGGTCAGGCGGTCGTTGCGATCGTGTCCGACGACGGGGGGAGCGACGATCGGGTCACGTTCGGCACCGACTCCGACGATGGCGCCGCGGATGACCCGGGTGCGGACGCGGACGCCGGCGCCGGCGAGGTCGTGGGGGAGGCGCAGGAGTTGGCCGCCGCCGCGACCAGCACTGTCGCCGAGACCGAGGTCGACACCACCACCGCGCCCGAGACCACCACGCCGCCCACCGAACCCGAGCGGACCGGTCCGCCCTCCACAGCGAATCCCGCATCGGTGTACATCGTCGGCGACTCCGACGCCGGGACCTTCGGTCCCTATCTCCAGGAGTTGCTCGACGCCACGGCGATCGTCGACACCGATCTCAACTACAAGGTCTCGTCCGGGCTCGCCCGGCCCGACTTCTTCGACTGGCCGGCAGAGTTGCGGACGAAGCTGCCCGAGGTCGGCCCCGACATCGTCGTGGTCACGTTCGGCGGCAACGACTCGCAGGGACTCTCGTTGCCCCAGGACGACCTCGAGTTCCTCGTCGGTGACCCCCTCCAGAACGAGGAGGAGTGGACGGCCGAGTATGCCCGCCGTGTCTCCGAGATCGTCGACATCCTGCTCGAGAACGATCGGCGCGTCGTGTGGGTCGGCATTCCGAACGATGACAACGAGGACGTCACCGCTCGCCTCGCGCTGCAGGACCAGGCGGTTCGCGAGGCGCTCGCGGACTATCCCGAGGTGATCTTCGTCGACACGTGGTCCCGCTTCTCCGGACGCGACGGCGGGTGGGCCGAGTTCGTGGTCGATCCCCGCGACGGCGAGGGCAAGGACGTCCGAGCCTCCGACGGTTTCCATCTCAACGTCACCGGCGCCGAGATCCTCGCCATCGACGTCGCCGTCGCCGTGCGAGAGCACCTCCGCGAGATGGGCGCCAACATCTGAGAAACGGCACGTTCGGTGCCGGGTCGGATTCGTGCTGTTCGCGGTGAAGTGGGCTGACCGTCTCGATCAGCACGTGGGGTCGATCCCGGATGGTGCCGGCGTGTACGTCTCTGAGTGGCCGATCATCTCGACGAGCAGCGTCGGCGGGTCGATCCGGACCTCGACGCTCACCACGAACGATTCGTCGTCGGTCCGAGCAGCGTCGATCGTCTCCGCCCAGGACGCCGGCGGGTCGGCGTCGAGCGATCCCGATGCCGGGACCCACAGCGTTGCGTTGAGCGGTCCGACCACGTCGAGCGAGC
This sequence comes from Actinomycetota bacterium, assembly GCA_039185545.1. Taxonomy (GTDB): domain Bacteria; phylum Actinomycetota; class Acidimicrobiia; order Acidimicrobiales; family Ilumatobacteraceae; genus Ilumatobacter_A. The sequence continues at coordinate 174 of JBCDAK010000322.1, read as the reverse complement.
AGTCGGGTGGCAGGCGGTACTCGACCGGGATGCCGGTCTCGGTGATTGAGCCCGGACCGAGCGGGAGCGGCGACCCCGGCCGGTCGAAAAAGGCCGGGTCGCAGCCGCGATCGGCGGCGGGGGCCGGCGAGCGTGGGGGGGGGGGGGGGGCAGCGGCGCCGGGTCGCGACGCCG
>JBCDAK010000321.1:0-3710 GCA_039185545.1 Actinomycetota bacterium | reverse complement strand
GTACGCCGGCATCATCCGGCTCTCGACGTCGTCGCGGCTGAAGCCGAACGTGAGCTGCGTGAGGTCGTTCGTCCCGAACGAGAAGAAGTCGGACACCTCGGCGATCTCGTCGGCGCGCACCGCGGCACGCGGCGTCTCGACCATGGTGCCGATGGTGATGTTCGGCTTGCGCTTCATGTCCTTCAGCGCCTCGTCGATCTCCTCCTGCACCCAGCTCCGGGCGAGTGCGAGCTCCTCCCGAGTGACGGTGAGCGGGATCATGATCTCGACGATCGGCTTCTTGCCGGCCGCACGGAGCTTGCTGGCGGCGGCCAGCAGCGCCCGGACCTGCATCGCGTACAGACCGGGCTTGATGACACCGAGGCGCACGCCGCGCGTGCCGATCATCGGGTTGTGCTCGGCCCAGCTCTCGGCGGCCTCGAGCATCTGCCGATCCTTCTTCGAGAGCTTGCCCTTCTTCGCCTCCTTCACCTTGAGCTCTTCGACCGAGGGGAGGAACTCGTGGAGCGGCGGGTCGAGCAGCCGGACCGTGACCGGAAGACCGTCCATCGCATCGAGGATCTCCTCGAAGTCGGCCTCCTGGGCCGCACGGAGCTTCTCGAGCGCCGCCTCCTCGGCCTTCGGCGTGGAGGCGAGGATCATCTCGCGCACGATCGGAAGCCGGTCGGGGGCGAGGAACATGTGCTCGGTCCGACACAAGCCGATGCCCTCGGCACCGAGCTCGCGGGCGTGGCCGGCGTCCTCGCCCGTGTCGGCGTTGGTGCGGACGGCGAGCTTGCCCTTCCGGACCGTGTCGGCCCACTTGAGGATCGTGGTGAACTCGGCGGGGGGCTCGGCGCTCTGCATCGCCTGGGCGCCCAGCATGACGGCCCCGCTGGTGTCGTCGATCGAGATCTCGTCGCCTTCCTTCACGACGGTGTCGCCGACCATGAACTGTCCTGCGCCGATCTTGACCTCCTCGGCACCCACGACGGCGGGAGTACCCCACCCGCGGGCGACGACCGCAGCGTGGCTGACCAGTCCGCCGCGGGCGGTGAGGATGCCCTGGCTCACCATCATGCCGTGCACGTCCTCGGGGCTCGTCTCGTTGCGGACGAGGATCACGTCCTCGCCCCGCTCGTCGGCATCGACGGCGTCGTCGGCGGTGAAGTACACGTGGCCGACCGCAGCGCCGGGCGATGCCCCGAGTCCCGTGGCGAGCGCCTTGCCGGCGCTGGCGAACTGCGGGTGCAGCACCGAGTCGAGGTGCTCCTCGGTGACCCGCAGGAGAGCTTCGTCGCGAGTGATCTTCCAGCGACCGCCGTGGCCGTCGCGGGTGCCCTTCGTCATGTCGACCGCCATCTTGAGCGCCGCTGCGCCGGTGCGCTTTCCGACGCGCGTCTGGAGCATCCAGAGCTTGCCCTGCTCGATGGTGAACTCGGTGTCGCACATGTCCTGGTAGTGCGTCTCGAGCCGGACGAAGATGTCGAGCAGCTCCTTGTAGATCTCCGGGAACGCCCGCTTCATGTCATCGAGCGTCTCGGTGTTGCGGATCCCGGCCACGACGTCTTCGCCCTGGGCGTTGATGAGGAAGTCGCCGTACGGCTTGTTCTCACCGGTGGCTGCGTTGCGGGTGAAGCCCACGCCCGTCGCCGAGCTGTCGTCGCGGTTGCCGAAGACCATCGCCTGCACGTTGACGGCGGTTCCGAGATCGTGGCTGATCTTCTCGCGCACGCGGTACGCGATGGCGCGGGCGCCGTTCCACGACTTGAACACCGCCTCGATCGCGCCGCGCATCTGCTCGCGCGGTCGCTGGGGGAACGGGGCGCCGGTCGCCTTCTTCACGACCTTCTTGTAGGTGTCGCACAGGTCCTTCAGCGCGGCGGTCGACAGGTCGGCGTCGTTGGCGGTCCCCGCCTCGGCCTTCGCCTTCTCGAGCGGCTCCTCGAACAGGTCGCCCTCGATGTCGAGCACGATGCGGCCGTACATCGCGAGGAACCGGCGGTACGAGTCGTAGGCGAAGTGCTCGTTGTTGGTGCTCTGCGCGAGACCCTCCACGCTCTCGTCGTTGAGACCGAGGTTGAGGACGGTGTCCATCATCCCCGGCATCGAGAACTTCGCCCCCGAGCGGACCGACACGAGCAGCGGGTCGAACGGATCGCCGAGCTTGCGACCCATCTTCTTCTCGAGCTCGAACACCTGCTGGGAGATCTCGTCGTCGAGACCGTCGGGCCATCCGCCCGTCATGTACTCGCGGCACGCGTCGGTGGAGATGGTGAAGCCCGGCGGGACCGGCAGCTTCAGGACGCTGGTCATCTCGGCGAGGTTCGCCCCCTTGCCGCCGAGGAGATCCTTGTACTCCATCGGGGGGTTCTTGTGCTTGTGGTCGAAGGCGTAGACGAGCTGAGTGGAAGCCATACGGCCCGACAGTGTAGGGGTCGACGTCGAGTCGCCTTCAGAACACTCGGAGTGCGTTTGGTCGGGCGTCCCGACCAAGTGCGCGGACCTCGGGCTCCGAGTGGCGTCTCACACCCCTCTCTCACCAGCGGCTCGTAGCCTGACCGACGTGTTCCGCCTCCTCGGATTCGACGTGCGCGTGGAGAGCGGCTTCATCATCTTCATGTTGCTCATCGTGAGCATCAACCCTGACGAGTTCGGCGTCTGGCTCGCCGGGGGGATCGCCGTGTTCACGATCGTCCACGAGCTCGGCCACGCGCTCGCGGCACGACAGGCGGGCGCCGAGGCCTCGATCTCGCTCGGGTTCCTCGCGGGCTACGCGTCGTACACGCCCACACGACCGATCTCGAACGCTCGGTCGGCATGGATCTCGTTCGCCGGTCCCTTCGCCCACCTCGCTGTGAGCTGCTCCGTGTTGCTGGCGATGGGCGTCAACCCGCTCCAGCGTGAGTCGTTCGAGGACACGGCGGCCTCGTTCGCACTGTGGTGGGCCGGGCCCGCCATCGGGCTGCTCAACCTGATCCCCGTCCTCCCTCTCGACGGCGGACACATCCTCTCGTCGGGTGTCGAGTCGATCACGCCATCACGGGGACGGACGATCGTCCTCTGGTTCTCGATCATCGCCACGATCGGGGGTGCTGTGTGGATGTTCACGAGCGGCCGTCCGGGCCTGTCGATCTTCGTCGCGTTCCTGGTCTTCAGCCAGATGCGCATGCTGCAGGAGGGCAAGCCGCGGCCGATTGCGCGGTCGGTGTGGGATCGGGCCGCTGCGGAACTCGAACGAGGCCGTGAGGGCAAGGCCCGCCGGATGCTCGACGCCGCACTCCGCCACCCGCAGCCGGTCGCGACCACGGCACCGGTGCGGCTCGACGCGGCACAGGCGGCCGCGCTGGTCGACCTCCTCGACGATCCGCTGCCGTACGGCGATCCGGCCAACGAACTGATCCTCGCCGAGATGCTGCTCGGTCTGCGGCGCCACGAAGCGGCCGGCCAGTACGCGGCCGAGTGCTATGAGCGGCGACCCAACGCCCTGTCGGCGATCGTCGTCGCCCGAGCGGCGGGAGCGATGAACGACGACGCGACCGCCCTCGCGTGGCTGCGAGCCGCCATCGACACCGGGACCGCCGACCAGGCCGTGGCGTCGGCGATCGACCGCGCCCCCGAGTTCGCCCGCCTCCGCCTCGACCCCGAGCTCCGCGCCCTCCGCACCCGCGTGTGACCAGCACGTTTGGTTCCGGGTCGGATTCGTGCTGTTTCAGCTCGTTTGGTGCCGG
>JBCDAK010000320.1:0-3732 GCA_039185545.1 Actinomycetota bacterium | reverse complement strand
TCTCCGGTGCCGTCGCCGCGTCCTCGGGATCACCCGTGGTGTCGGCATCGTCCGAGCCGCACGCCGCCAGCAGCAGTGTTCCGGCGAGCAACGAGCCGATGAGGCGAATCCGCATGACGGGCGACGGTAGTGGCGCGTTCGCCCGGAGCGACGTCAGCGGCTCGCGGGGGCGGGTGTCACACCGGTGAGTCGACGCTGGTCGGCCGATCGTCCGGCCAACCAGTCGGCCTCGCGGAGACCCAGCTCGGTCGACGGGCCGGCATCGACGAACGGCCAGAGCTCCGACGCGATCCGTCGGTAGTTCCCGCGCGCGCCGAGTTCGCCCAGCAGCGCGTAGAGGCCGAGGTTGATCCGTTGGATGAACACGAACGAGCGGGGCACCGTGGCGTACTGGCTGATCGGGCTGGTCCGGTCGAACGTGTGCCGCACGATCTGGTTCGCGTACTCGCGGGTCCACTGCATCTCGCGGTCCTCGGCGACCGTCGCGTAGAAGAGCGAGAAGTACTCGCCGACGTCGCCGGTGTCGACGGGAGCGTCGGGGTGGAGCATGCCGACGCGCTCGACGATGCGGCGGAACTCGTCGGGGTCCTTGTCGTGGGCGGCGGCCTTCACCATGGACGCGAAGGTCGACATCTCGTCGGTCGTGAAGTGCTTGACGAGGCCGAAGTCGAGGAACGTCACCCCGCCGTCCGGATGGAAGAGGTAGTTGCCCGGATGCGGATCGCCGTTGAAGGCACCGAATCGATACAGCGACCGGAACACGAATCGGAAGATGGTCTCGGCGACGCGATCGCGGGCGTCCTGGCCCCACGTCATCATCTCGTCCCACCGGGCCCCGTCGACGAGTTCGGTGGTCAGGACCCTCCGGGTCGACATCGAGTCGACGACGCGGGGGATGCGGATGAACGGGTGACCGTCGTAGAACTCGGCGAACCGGGCCTGGTTGTCGGCTTCGAGGAGATAGTCGGTCTCCTCGGCGAGACGAAGCTTGATCTCGTCGACCATCTCGGTCGGGTCGAGTCCGCCGAACGCCTGCTTGAGCAGGAGGCCGAGCATGTCGGCGTTGCGGAGGTCGGAGGCGATGGCGTCGCCGACGCCCGGGTACTGGACCTTCACGGCGACCGCCTGCTCGACGGGGCGGCCGGCGGGATCACCGAAGGGCGGCAGCACGGCGATGGCGCGGTGGACCTGGCCGATCGACGCCGCTGCGATCGGGTCGGGGTCGAACTCGACGAACAGGTCGTCGAGCGACGAGTTCAACTCCTGTTCGATGGTGGTGCGGGCCAGATCGATCGACATCGGTCGCGTGTCGGCCTGGAGCTGGCCCAGTGCGATGCGGAGCGGCTCGGGGAGGCCGTCGTCGAGGTAGCTCGCCATCTGGCCGAGCTTCATGAGAGCGCCCTTCATCTCGCCGAGTTCGTCGGCGATCTGCTGCGAGTTGCGGTACTCGCGTTCGCGGTCGAGCTGTTCGCGTCGTTCGGCCGATGCGAACGTCTTGCGTGCGCCGGTGGCCGCGACGTCGCCGCCGATCTTCACGCCGAGGCGGGCGAGGCGCCCGGTGCGCCCGAGCCACGAACCGTCGAGGAGGCGGTGCGATGCACCGGACGAGGGATCACGGCGGGCGAGGCGAGACCCGGCGACCGCCCCGGCCCCGAGCGCAGACGCGCCGACCAGCAGCGAAACAGCACGTTTCGGACCCGGCACCGGATGTGCTGTTCGGCGGTTCATGCGGCGAGCCGTCCCGGTGTGGCCGACTCGATGGCGCGGACGAGGGCGGGGACGAACCGGTCGGCCCGGTCGACGCACGAGTTGTGGTCGCCGGCGATGCGGAAGGCTCGCGCGTGCTCGATCAGGTCGAAGAGCATGGCCTGACGATGACGAGGCACGACCTGATCGCGCGTCGTGACGAGGAGCGAGACCGGGACGTCGATCTTCCCGATCCAGCCCACCGACGAGAACGACCCGAGTGCGGCACCGGCTTCGAGGAGCATCCGCCAGTCGTGGCTCGACACCTCCTGGATCGCCCACGGCGCCCACTCGCGCGACTTGCGCTGGAGGTAGAGCTGCTCGGTGAGCCAGACGCGTGCCTGATCGGGCGCCACCCGAGCGAGCGACGCGAGGCCGGAGAGTCCGAGGAACGACCAGCGTTCCGCCCGCTGGTCGCCCTGGAACATCGGCGCGGTGGCGCAGAGGACCAGTGCCTCGACGCGTTCGGGGTGGCGTCGCCACACGAGCTGCGCGATCGGCCCGCCCATCGAGTAGCCGACCGGGGTGAACGAAGGGATGCCGAGCGCGTCCGCCACGGCGATCGCGTCGTCGGCGCAGTCCTCGAGTCGGAACCGCTTCTTGCCGCGCAGTCCCGAGCCATGTCCTCGATGGTCGTATGCGACCACCCGGTACCGCTCTCCGAGCGCGGAGTAACAACGGAACCAGTTGATGTCCGCGGTGGCGGTCCAGCCGTGCAGCAGGATCAGCGGTCGGCCGTCTCTCGGGCCGAAGTCGCGCACGACGATCGTGCCGAGGTCGGGGAGTTCGAGGAAGCGGCCGGCGGGGAAGTCGGGGGTGTCGACGATGGTCGGCTCGCCGGAACCGTCGGGCTCCGCCGGTGGGGCGTCCGATGTGGGCGAGTCGGCGTGGGTCACGCCGGGTCGACGGCGATCACCTTCACGGTGAGCGCACCGTTGGGGGCGTCGTACGTGATCGTGTCGCCCGCGGAGGCCCCGTCGAGAGCGGCTCCGAGCGGCGAGGTGGGGCTGATCACATCGGCTCCCTCGGCCTCCTCCTCCATGTTGCCGATGAGATATCGCTCGGCCATGTCGTCGGAGTCGCCGTCGTAGACGATCGTGTAGATCGACGAGGCCTCGACGATCTCGGCGTTCTCGAGCAGGTGTTCGAGCTGGCGGATCCGGCCCTCCATGTGGCCCTGCTCGTCCTTGGCCGCGTGGTAGCCGGCGTTCTCCTTGAGGTCGCCTTCCTCGCGGGCGCGTTCGATCTTGTTGGCGACGTCGATCCGACCGCGGGTCGTGAGGTCGTCGTACTCGGCCTGGAGCTTGTCGTACGCGGCCTGGGACAACTGGGGCGTCGTCATCCCGTCAGGCTACCGACGGCCCCGGAAGCCGGGTCGGAGCCCGACGGTCAGCTGGCGACGGGCTCGTGCTGGAGGTGGTACCGCTCGACGAACACCTGCCCGTCGGGAACTCCTCGGTCCCGGACCGCGGCGACGCAGTCATCGACGAACTCGGGGCTCCCGGCGACGTACACCGACCGTGTCGGCAGCTCCCCGCCCGGACCCTTCGTGACCTCGTCGAGGACGTCGGGGATCCGACCGGTGAACTTCGCACCATCGGGTGGGTCGTCGCCGGTGTAGGTGACGCGGAAGTCGAATCGGCGGTGCTTCGCGGTCCACCACGCGATCAGGCCCTGGTCGAAGACGTCGGATTCGGTCCGGGCCGAGTACACGATCGTGACCGGGTGCGGGAAGCCCCGTCGGAGGGCGGCGTCGGTGAGAGCGAGGATCGGCGCGAGGCCGGATCCGGCCGCGAGGCAGAGGACGGGGCCGTCGGTGCCCGGGTCGCCGATGAAGGTGCCGTAGGGGCCGGCGGCGGTGATGCGGTCGCCGACCTTGAGCTGATCGTGGATCCACGTGCTGGTGGCACCATCGGGGACCCGGGAGATCAGCAGGGTGACCTCTCCGTCGCTGCGCGGCGCGTTGGCGATCGAGTACGGCCGTGG
>JBCDAK010000319.1:0-3769 GCA_039185545.1 Actinomycetota bacterium | reverse complement strand
TGCCGCAGCCGCCATGTCGGCGGCGGCATCCCCGAAGCCCGGCTCGTCGAGCACCCGCGAGATCAGTGCCCGTACGTTCGCGGCCGTGTCGCCGGACGTCGTCGTGCCGTCGCCGGCGAGGCCGAGTCGGTGGTACTCGACCCGTGCCGCGTACCCGGGCTGATCGAGCGTCATCGGGAGCACCACCATCGGCACGCCGTGTTCGATGCACTCGTAGACGGTGGCGTGACCGCCGTGGATCACCGCGACATCGGCGAGTTCGAGGAGACGGTTCTGCGGCGCCCACTCGAACGTGATGACGTCGTCGGGGATCGTCAGCCCGTCGGGGATCTCGTCGATCCCGCCGAGGCCCAGTACGAGCTGCCACGAGCGTTCGGTGATCGTGGCGTCGACGACGCGCTGCAGGAGATCGGTTCGGTAGCTGGTCGCGAAGCTGCCGAACGAGGAGTACACGATCGAGCGACCGGCGTCGCGGGCCTCCTCCACGCGGGAGACGAGCTCGGCCGTCCGGTCGTCGAGCCGGACGTCGTCCCGGGTGTGCGGCGTCGAGACCATCGATCCGACGAGGTGTTGCACCGGATGATCTCGCCGCGGGAGATCGAACTCGGCGAGGTTGAACTCGACGACGGGAAGTGCCGGGAACCCCACCGGACGGAGCCACTGGAATCGTCCGAGCGTGTCGGCCGGGAGGCCGAGGCGCCGGGTGAGGCGACGCAGTCTCGAACGCTGACTGTCGCCGCGACCACCGAGCCACGTGCGGACCCACCGCAACTCGCCGCCGAGGAAGAACCTCGCCCAGCGCCCGAGGACGCTCCGGCGCACCGACCGGTCGCTCGGATCGGGCACCAGCCCGGTGTGCGCCGGGGGCACCGTCAGGTCGCGGTGGAGTCCCTGGAACGTGGTGAAGAGTGCGACCCGGCGATCGGCGGCCAGGACGTTCAGCACCGTCGCCGACAGCTCGGCGTCGATCAGGACGAGATCAGGATCGCGGTCATCGAGCAGCGCCACGAGGTCGCTGTCGACGAGGACCTCGACCGCCTCTCGACGGCGATCGCGCACTCCGCGCAGCCCGAGTCCGCCGGGGGGTGGAGGTGGACTCGGAGCGGCTCGTTCGTGGATCGGGACACCGACCGAGCGGAGGTCGCCCGGAACGCCGTGGGGAGCGACGACGTCGACGTCGTGGCCGTCGTCGCCGAGTCGCCGGGCCATCTCGACGGCCGATGCCCGGACGCTGTGGACCTCGCCCGTGATGACGGTCAGCCGCGCCATCTCGTTGCGAGGGGAGAGCGTGCTGCCGCAGAGAGTGACGTGACCATGATCACGCAACCATCCTGGCAGCGACGGCCGTATCTACACAGGCTGCGTGATGTCACACGCTCGACCGGGGAGGAATCCACACTCATGAAGTCCGCTGTCCGCGCGGTGATCGCGCTCATCGCCGGGGCTCTCGTCCTCGGCCTGTTTCCGGCGAGTGCCGACGCCCACGCCGGCGACCAGGCATACGTCTACCTCAACGTGTCGGTCGACCAGCTCGGTGGGCAGGTCGAGTATCCGTTCGGTGACGTCGAGGAGATCTGGGGGATCGATCTCGGCGACGACCGAGACGCCAACGCAGCAGCCGTCGAGTCGGTGCTCCCCGAGTTGCTCGCCCACGTCGACGAACACTTCGACATCGGCGCCGACGGCGAGCTCTGGGCGCCGGAGTTCGGCGACTACCTCTTCCTCACGGACAACTTCGACGTCGACATCGACTACGTGATCTTCCCGTTCGACGTCGAGATCCCCGAGCGATACGACGAGGTCCCCCAGGTGATCGAGGTCCGCTTCGATCCGTTCTTCGAGGAGATCCCGAACCGCGATGCGTTGCTGCTGATCGCCAACGACTACGGCCGAGGTGTGATCGAGAACGAGGCGAGCGAGCTGCGGGCGTTCGAGCCGGGCAGCGAGATCCAGGAGGTCGACCTCGGCGACTCGAGCCAGTGGACGAACTTCACGTCGAGCATCGGTTTCGGAATCGACCACATCCGGACCGGCCCCGACCACATCTTCTTCGTGTTCGTGCTGCTCCTGCCGTCGGTGCTGGTGTGGTCGGCCAGCAGGTGGTGGCCGGTGGAGGGATTCACCTCCTCGCTCTGGCGAGTGCTGAAGCTCGTCACGATGTTCACCGTCGCCCACTCGATCACGTTCACGCTGGCGGGCCTCGGCGTGTTGCCGCTCCCTGACTCGAAGATCGTCGAGACGATCATCGCCCTCTCCATCGCGGCGGCCGCGCTCAACAACGTGCGGCCGGTTCTCCCGAACAAGGAGTGGCTGATCGCCGGAGCGTTCGGCCTGTTCCACGGAATGGGCTTTGCGTCGCTCGTCGCCGACCTGCCGCTCGACCGCACGACCGAGTTGGTCTCGCTCGTCGGGCGCAACGTCGGGATCGAGATCGGCCAGGTGATCGTGGTGCTCATCACGTTCCCACTGCTGTTCCTCTTGCGCCGAACCGTCTACTACCGCCCGCTGTTCATCACCGCCTCGATCGGCATGGCCGTCGTGTCGATCGGATGGATGTTCGAGCGACTGTTCGAACGAGACCTCGGGTACAACGGCGCGATCGACCGCGTGGTCCAGTGGCCGCGATCGCTGATCGTGCTCGTCGTGCTCACGGCCATCGCGGCGGCGCTGTTCAAGCGTGAGGAGGCCGCCGGCCGGCTCCTCGACACACGACCCGATGACGCCGCCGACGACTCCGATCCCTCCACCGGGACCGGTGGTGACACCGACGCCGAGAGCGAACCTCTCCCCGTCTGACCTTCTACAGCAGCCCGCGGACGTCGTCGATCGTGTCGGCGTCCGCGGCGGTCTTGTCGTGTCGGTATCGCTTGACGCGGGCGAAGCGGAGTGCGACGCCTCCGTCGTACGTGGTCGATCGCTGCACCCCGTCGACGGCGATCTCGACCACCTGCACGGGTTCGACGTGGACGACATGACGGTTGCGTCCGGTTCCCTCGCCGATCTTCAGGTCGGTGAACCGCTCGGTCTGCCAGCGCAGCATCTCGTCGGTCATCCCCTTGAAGGTCTTGCCGACCATCACGAACTCGGTGTCGGTCCCGCCCGAGGCGCGAGCCCCGAGATGGATGTTCGACAACCATCCTCGGCGACGACCGCTCCCCCACTCGACGCCGAGCACGACGAGGTCGAGCGTGTGGACCGGCTTGACCTTGCGCCACCCCTTTCCCCGCCGGCCGGCCTCGTACGGCACGCCGACCGACTTCACCATGACTCCCTCGTGACCGGCTGCGACGGCATCGTCCATGAACGATTGCGCGATGACCGCGTCGGCCGTGACGATCGAGGGCAGCCGAGCCGACTCAGGAGCTGTGGCGATGAGCAGGTCGCGACGGGTGGCGAGCGGTTCGTCGTGGATCGGCGCGCCGTCGACCAGGAGCGCGTCGAAGAAGAAGGCACGGAGCGAACCACCTCGCGCCAACGCCATCTCGCTCGGCTCGGCGTCGGCCGAGAAGTCGCCCATCGTGTCTTGGAATCGCCGTGGTGCTCCATCGTCGAGCAGCCCGAGCACCTCGCCATCGAGCACGAGATCGCCACCCGGCATCGACCGGACCACGTCGACGACTCCCGGGAGCCGATCGGTCACGTCGTTCAGGTTCCGGGTGAACAACCGGACGTCGTCGCCGCGGCGATGAGCCTGGACACGCGCCCCGTCGAGCTTCCACTCGACCGACGCCTCACCGGTCTCCCCGATGGCGTCCGCGACCGACCCCGC
>JBCDAK010000318.1:0-3804 GCA_039185545.1 Actinomycetota bacterium | reverse complement strand
TCGACGCTTGCGTCCGTCGCCGACGCCGTCTGGGGCGTGCTCGACTCGTCGGAGCCATCGCTCCCGCAGGCTGCGGCGACGAGGCCGCAGGCGAGGACGCCGGTGAGAACGGCGCGCCGTCGTGTTGGTCGATGTGTCACGACTCCTCCAGATCGGAATCGTCCTGCGGCGGCCGAGGCGCCGAGGTCGATGCGGACGAGATCCACGTCGATCGATCGCCCCCGCCCCGAGTGACTGAGAGGGGCGGAGGAGATCGATCGTCGGTCGTGTGCGAGCGGATGGGGGCGACCCTTGGGGAGTCAAACCGCGAACACAGCCGATGGAGTCGTCGCGTCCTCGACGACGACGCCCCATTGTATAGCTCACTGAACATCACTTGAAAAGGGATGTGACGAACACCGATCGCGCCGGACCGAGTGCGAGCCGGACCTCGGAGGCGACGCGACCACGTGTGATCGTGACGTCAGCCGTCGACGCCGTAGGCGGCGGCGACGTCGGCGAGGATCAGCTCGGCGGCTCGAAGCCCGCCCTGCTGCCACGCGAGCGTGTCGACGATGAACACGCGATCGTTCTGGACGACCTCGAGCGTGTTCCAGAGCGGACTCTGCTGGACCTCGTCGAGCGACGACTGGATCGCCGCGTCGTCGAGGCCGGCACCGAACATGAAGAGGATGTCGCCGTCGACCTGGTCGATCTCCTCGAGCGAGATCTGGATGTTGCGCACGGCGGGATCGTCGGTCTGCTGCTCCGGCGTCCGAGCCATCCCGATCGAGTCGATCACCTGTCCCGCGAAGTGGAATCGGGTGTGCATCCGCACCGCGTCGCCGAGGGCCCTCACGATCGAGACCTCGTCGTCGAGCCGGTCGCCGAGGGCGTCGGCGAGAGCCGCCTCCCGCTCGTCGTACTCGGCGACCAGCGCGTCGAACTCGGCGACTCTGCCGATCGCGTCCGCGGCGGACCGTCCGGAGACGCGCCAGTCGTTGAGGTCGAATTCGGCAGCGACCGTGGGTGCGATCTCACGGAGTTCGTCGATCAGATCGGCGTCTCCCGGAGCGAAGAACACGATGATGTCGGGGTCCTGAGCGGCGACCAGTTCGAGCGATGGGGTCGGGAACCCGACCGACTCGATCGAGGCGAGATCCTCCGCCGGCAGGACCGCCGTCGCGAAGTCGTCGGTCGGGATGTTCGACGCCACCACCGGTGCGCCGAGTTCGAGATACGTCGGAAGGATGGTCCCCGGGTTCAGTACGACGATCCGCTGGGGATCGGCGGGGACCTCGATCTCGTCACCGAACCCGTCGACGATCGTCCGCACGCCGTCCTCGGCGTCGGTGTCGGCGCCGGTGTCCGCAGGTTCCGGGTCGGTCCCCGGCGGCTCGGTGCCGGCGACGGTCGAGTCGGGCGCTCCGGCGGTGGTGCCCGGCGCCTCCGTAGCCGCCGTCGTGTCGGTCGGCGCCGCCTCGGTCGAGCTCGACTCCACCGCATCGGTCGTGTCGGCGACCTCGGTGTCCTCAGAGTCGGTCCCCGTGCCGTCGGCGGCATCGTCAGAGTCGGAGCCGCCGCAGGCTGTCGCGACGATCGCGAGGCAGACGAAGACGACCGAGAGGGATCTGAGCCGGAGCACCGGCGCACGGTAGGTTGGCCGACCGATCGACCGCAACCAGCGTGAACATGGTTGCACCGCGCGCATGATCACCACCCGAACCGCTCGACTCGCCCTCGTCATCGCCTGCCTCGGAGCCGCGTGCGGAGACTCCGGCGACGACACCGCGGTGTCCGAGTCGGAACCCGCCGACACCGGGGCGTCGCCGGCGGACGACTCCGATCTCGACGAGACCACAGGCGACAGCGACGAGCAGGCGCCGGACAGCACGCATGTCCCCGAGCGAGCACCCGCCGAGACCGAGGGCACCGAGCCCGCCGATGCCGCCGCCGAACCGGTCGCCACCACGTCGGGCGACGCGGAACCGCCCGATGCCGAGTCCGGGTCGGCGTCTTCCGACGACGTCTCGCCGTACCGGCGGATCGTCGTCAGCGACCAGGCGCTGCTCGACGGAGCGCTCGCACTCGATCTCCCGGTGGCCGGGATTCCCGGCTTCACCGACCGTGAGACCATCCCGGCGTACCTGGCCGAGTTCGCCGTCGACGTCGAGGTGCTCGGCGATCGAACCGAGCAGAATCTCGAACAGCTGGCGGCCTTCGGGCCCGACCTGCTGCTGTTCAACACGAAGTCGCTCGAGGCGCTCGGCGCCGACGATGCACTCGAGCAGATCGCGGAGGTCGCCGACGTCGACGTCACGACAGCGACCCCGTGGCGCCAGTCGCTCCGGCTCATCGCCGAGGCGGGCGGTGTTCCCGACCGTGCGGATGCCCGGATCGCAGCGGCCGACGCTGCGATCGACGATGCCGCCACGTCGCTGTCCGACGACCAGAAGGCGCTCGAGATCTCGGTCGTCCGGTGCTTCAACGGTCAGTGCCGCTACCTGCCGGGTGGCACGTCGTTCTCCGGGCAGGTGCTCGACGAGGTCGGGGTGGCGCGACCGGCCATCCAGGCGTCCGACCCCGAGGGTCGGGCGTTCGTCAACGTCAGCCCCGAGCAGTACGACCTCCTCGGCGGCGACGTGATCGTCCTGTTCGGAACCGATGCCGAGGCGGAGCTCGCCCAGCTCCGCGACAACCCGCTGTGGAACACCCTCGAGGCCGTGCAGGCCGGTCGTGTCGTCGAGGTCGACGCCACGCCGTGGTTCACCGGGAACGTGCTCGCCGTCGAGTTCATCGTCGCCGACGTCGTCCGGATCCTGAACTCGCTGTGAAACGTCGCGTCGGCAGACCGTGAGGACACCCGGCGCGCGGGCGCCCGTCGATCCCGACGCGCGCGCCCTGCTGCGACGTTGCTTTCGGATCGCTCGCCGACTCCAGCTCGTCGGGCTGGTCGCCGGTCTCGTGTGGCGGGGTGCAGCGATCGCCACACCGTGGGTGCTGCAACGAGCGATCGACGACGGCGTCGTCGCCGACGATCGGACCGCGTTGTGGGCCTGGGCCGGTGTGCTGGTGCTGCTCGGAGCTGCATCGTGGATCGGCGATGCAGTTCGCCACCTCTACGTCGAGCGTGGCGCCTACCGCGCCCTGGTCGACACGCGCCGCCGTGCGCTCGCGGCGCTGATCGACGCCGATCCCGATCGGGCCAGCGTGTACTCGCCGGGGGAGGTGATCAGCCGGATCGTCGACGACTGCATCCGGCTCCGCACGTGGATCTCGGGATCGGTCACCACCGTCATCGGGCTCCTCACGGTCGTCGTGGTGGTCGGCCTGATCGCAGCGCTCGACCCGGTCCTCGCGCTCGTGGCGATCGCGATCGTGCCGCTCTCGGCGGTCCTCGCCGTCACCCAGTCGGCGGCGAACATCGACGCTGCGCTCCGGTCGGTGTCGTCGGCGGGACAGACGTCGGCGTGGATCGAGGCGTCGATCAGCGGCGTCGACACGGTGAAGGGCCTCGGTGCGGAGAGCGTCGTCGTCGAGCGAGCGGCGGACCGAGCGGCCCGGGTGCGATCCGACGCGGTCGGCCTCGCCCGGATCCGCGCACGGTGGATCGCGTCGGCGACGGCGATCCCGGGGCTCGGGACCGCCGTCGGCCTCCTGGTGGGCGGCAGGCGAGCGATCGACGGCGACGTGAGCGTCGGACAGCTCGTCGCCTTCACGGGATGGATGGGTCTCCTGGCGTCCACCAGGAGGCCGACGGCGGTCCCGAGCCCCGGGATCGCCGTCGCCGACGCGATCCACCGCGCTCGGATCCGGGCGAGGCCG
>JBCDAK010000317.1:0-3856 GCA_039185545.1 Actinomycetota bacterium | reverse complement strand
TGTGCCGGCGTGATCACGGCGTGAGCGAGGCCGGGCAATGGATCGGGGCAGCACACGTAGGTGAGGACGACGCGTCCCTCGGTCCACCGCCACGACGTGGAGTGGAGGACGGCGTCGGGTCACCGGCCGTCATCACCGCGCCGGACGAGCCGCTCTGGCCCGAGCCCCACGACGTCCGTTTCGACTTCGACGCGACGTCGGAAGGAGCCGAGTGGATCGATGCCGTAGCGCAGGAGGCTCGGACGACTCTGCACACCGTCGACGCGGAGGATCGTGTGGTCGGACACTTCGACTGGCGGACCGAGAACCTCGGTTTCGCCGGGCACGAGGTCTCGGCGATCTACGACTGGGACTCTGTCGCGTCCGCCGACGAGGCGGTGGTGGTGGGGTCGGCAGCCGCGCAGTTCTCTGCGAACTGGCGACTCGGCCATCCCGTTCCGTCGCCGGAGGAGATCCGGCGGTTCGTCGACGACTACCAGCGTGCCCGCGGTCGCGGGTTCACCGAGGACGAGGCCCGACGTGTCGATGCCGCGACGACCGCTCTCGTGGCATACGGCGCCCGATGTCAGCACTCGGATCGTCGTCTCCAACCCGACCTGGCGGCCGTCCACGACCACGGCTGGATCGATCTACTGCGCGCCCTCACCGGCACCTGAACCGCTTCGGTGGTGGCGGTGCGTCGCCTCCGGTCAGACGCGCTCCGTCACGCGTGGCGACTCGAGTGCCGTGTTCGCCATCGTGACCGTGACGGCGGCGACGTGACGCCGGGTCGGACCGTCGTGGGCGTAGACGTCGGCGATCCCCGTCGAGAGCTGCCGACCCGACTTGACGACCGTCCCGATGGCCGAGAGATGGCTCCCCGACGCGGGACGGAGGATGCCGGCGTTCACGTTGACCGTGCTGTTGACGTGACCGACCGGCAACTCCGTGAAGCACGCCGCTCCGGCGGCGTAGTCCGCGAGGGTGATGATCGGTCCGGCCTGCACCTGCCCCGGCGCGAAGCAGTGCCCGTCGGTGATCGGGAGTCGGAGTTCGACCGTGCCCGGCCCGGCGTGGATGACGTCGGCCCCGAGGTGGTCGAACGACTCCATGCGTTCCAGCAGATCGATGATCGCGTCGTTGTACGGCACGAGGGTCTTCTCGAACCAGCGAGTCGCGTGCGGGTTGGTGTTGTACCGGTCCACCGGGTCGTAGCCGGTGGCTTGGTAGAGGCCGACCGCCTCGTTCATCCGATCCGACGTGTCGAGTCGGGCGGTGTCGGCTCCGAGGTGTCGGGCGATTCGCTCGAGCTCGGTCAGCAGTCGCTTGCCGACACCACGTCCGCGCGCAGCGGGGGTGACGTGCATCCGCTTGACCTCGGCCGTGGTCGCATCGAGTCGGACGCCGCCGCACGCGGCCGGTACACCGTCGAGCAGTGCGAGGAGGATCCGTCCTCTCGATCCGGTGTACTCCGCAGGATCGTTCGTCCCGACCTCGGTGGTCGTGTCCGCGTCGGGATGTCGATCGGCGACCTCGGCGCCGTACTCCATCAGGAGTTCACGGAGCCGAGGGTCGTCGAAGTCGGTCGGGAGGATGCGGAGTGTCATGGGGTCTCCTCGGATTCGGTGGTCTCGATCATTCGGCGCAGTGTCGAGGCGGTCACATTCGCCCCGCAGCTCACGGCGACGATGGTCGAGCCCGGTTGTCGGCGAGCGATGCGGCGGGCTGCGGCGATGGCCACGCCGGCGGCACCTTCGACGACCTGGTGGTGGTGTTCGATCATGTCGGTCACGGCGTGGGCGATCTCGGTCTCGGTGACGTCGATCCAGGTGTCGACGAGGTCTCGACACAGGTCGAACGTGATGGTGTCCGGCTCGATCGAGCCGGCGGTCCCGTCGGAGAACGTCGGCTGCGACTCGGGAGCGACCACCGTGCCGGCTTCGATGGACGCCGCCATGGCCCGGTCGTTGAGTGGTGACGCTCCGACGATCGTGATGTCGGGGAAGCGCTCGGCGAGCCACGTGGCGATCCCGGAGATCAGTCCTCCCCCGCCCACCGAGGCGACCACGACATCGACGGATGCCAACCCGGAGTGCGCGACGTTGTCGGCGAGGTCGATCGCGATGGTGCCCTGTCCGGCGACGACCTCGGGGTCGTTGTACGGCGACACGTAGGTCGCCCCCGACCGTTCCGCCGCTCGCCGTGCGGCGAGCTCCGCTGCGCCGGAGTCGACGCTCGAGATCGTCTCGATGGTCGCCCCGCAACGTTCGATCACGGCGACCTTCGCGGCCGACGCACCGTCGGGGAGGAACACCGTGCACGTCGTCCCGGCGATCTGCGCGGCCGTCGCCGTGGCGATCCCGTGGTTGCCACTCGACGCGGTGACGATCCCCGCGGCACGTCGGTCATCGTCGAGCGTGAGGACCCGATTCAACGCACCGCGGAACTTGAAGCTCCCGGTGCGCTGCAGGTGCTCCGACTGGATAGCGATCGTGGCACCCGACCGGTCGGAGAGTGGCCCCGACACGAGGAGCGGGGTCGATTCGAGATGCGGTGCGACGCGTCGGTGAGCGGCGTCGACTGCGTGGGCGTCGACCGTCATCGCCGTGCCGCCCCCGCGGTCGGGGTCGACGACGATGTCGACGACGTGTCGGCAACGCAGCCGTCGATGTAGGTGCGCACCGCCGTGCGCCAGCGACGGGCCTGCGATTCGGCGGTGGAACCGAGGAGCCCGCTGCGCTGTTGCGAAGCCAACCCGAAGAGCAGCGCGACGAGACCGGTGGCCACGTCGACGACCGCGTCGTCGATCTCGTCGCGTCGCATCAGTGCGCCGACCCGCGCCGTGAACGTCTCGTACAGATCCGCCGCCACCCGGTCGTCGTCCGTCGTGGGATGGAACGTCGCGAACGGGCGCGAGAACATCACGTCGAACAGGTGGGGGTGCCCGGCAGCGAACGATCGGTATCCGTCGCACAGTGCGAGCACGTCGTCGGCCGGACGATCGGTGACCGGCAACGCCGCCAACTCGTCGCGGAGCAGCGCGAATCCGGCGAGGTGCATCGCCTCGACGAGGCCCTCCTTGCCTGCGAACAACTCGTCGACGGCTGCCTGCGAGGTTCCGGCGGCGGACGCGACGGCGCGCATGGTGATCTCGTCGGGCCCTCCGTCGCGCAGCAGTGCGAGAGCCGCGTCCAACACGGAGCGACGCAGCTCCGGTGTGCGAATTCTCGGCCTGCCCACCGTTCCACTCTGCCATGTTTCGGATCAATGATCCAAAATCGAGTTGTGGTCAGGACGGGTTGCGTCGGGCCGTCTGCAGCTCGCGGCGGATCATGACGAGCGGGGCGGCGAGTGCGACGGCGAACCCCACGTTGAACGCGGCGTGACCCACGAAACCGAGGAGCAGCGAGGCACCGGTGTCCAGCACGAACCACGCCGTCGCCGCGCCGGCGATCGTGTTCCATGCCCACGGCTCTCGACGTGCGAGGGGACCGACCACGAGACCAGCGATGGTCGCCATCCACCCGACGATGACGGCACCGAGAACTGCGAAGATCAGCTGGACGTAGGTCCGCGATGTGGCGGTCTCGATCTCACCGTCGTCCGGCCCGAAGCCGAGCGGATCGAAGATCGTGTCTCCGATCGCGAGCCCGAACACGACCAGCGCAGCTGCGTAGATCGCGACGAGGACCACGACGGAGAGGAGGAACCTGTCCCATGGTCCGAGCCGTTCGATTCGGGTCATCCGCTCATTCTGATCTGGTGGGCGACTCCTCAAGCCCGAGCGAGGAGGCCCGCGAGCGGGCCGGCGACCGCTCGTTCGACGGCCTCCCGCTGGTGCGGCATCAGCAGCTGGTTGGGCACCGCTGCGGTGGCG
>JBCDAK010000316.1:0-3901 GCA_039185545.1 Actinomycetota bacterium | reverse complement strand
GTCGTGCTCGAACATGCTCGTGCCGAGCAGTACGCGGACGGCGCGGGAGTGAGCGACGGCGCCCGCTGAGACGAGGTCGGTGGAGATGACACCGACGCCGGCCACGAACCTGACGACCTCGATCTCCTCGTCGATGTCGGGGAGGTCGGTGAAGAACTCGGCAGCGGCGTAGCTGCGGAGGACCTCATCGGCGAGCTCGTGCCCGGCGGCGTGGGCGTCGGCGAGCCGTTCCATGTCGGCCTCGTAGAGGAAGACCTGGGTCTTCAGGACGTCGGCAGCGTGTCGCGCGATCGTCGCGTCGTCGCCGAGCGTGAGGTCGAGCAGCACCTCGATCGAGGGGCCGCCCTTCATGTGCGAGAGCTGCTCGAACGCCGACTCGACGGAGATCTCGTCGACGGTGACCGCGCCGAGGACGATGTCCTTGAGGAACGCCGCCTTCAGGCCGGCCGCGCTGGTGGTGCCAGGAAGCACGTTGGAGACGAAGAATCCGAGGCAGTCGTCGCGGTGCACGCTGGAGGTGTCCTGGATGTGCTCGATGATCTCGGCGAGCAGGTCGGCGTCGTCGACGGGCTTCGGATGGAGCTGTTGCTCCCGGCGCTGTTCGATCTCTTCGAGGTACTCGGCGTAGCGACTCATCTGCTCTCGTCCCGGTCGTCTGGTGTCAGGTTGTCTGATACAATTCTAATACAAGTGAGACGAGTCATCTACCGCGAGATCGCCTCTTCTCTTCGAGAGGGCATCGAATCAGGCGACTACACGGCAGGCGAACTGCTGCCGAGCGAAGCCGCGCTCTGCACGACCCACGGAGCCAGTCGCGTCACCGTCCGCAAGGCTCTCGAACTCCTGCGGGACGAAGGGTTGGTGGCCTCCCGGCAGGGCTTCGGTTGGCTGGTCGCCGGCGAGCCGCTCACCCAGTCGCTCGACTCGCTCGTGTCGATCGAACGGCAGCTGGGCCAGCTGGGTCGCCCGTCGCGACGGGAGGTCACCGACTTCGGGTTCATCGACACTCCGGCCCAGGCCGCTGTGCTCGGGCCGACCGTCCTCCAGGTCGGACGCCTGAACCTGGTCGACGAACTGCCCTTCGCCCGCATCGTGGTGTGGTGTCGCGAGGACCTCGCCACCGACCTGTCCCGGTCGCAGGTGACCAACACGAGCTTCCTCGACCTCCTCGGACAGCGGCCGCAGCGGGCGGTGCAGACCATCGGCGCCCACGCCATGCCCGGCGTCGAGGCCGAGCTGCTGGCCGTCCCGGAGGGGAGCCCGGCACTCCTGGTGCGACGCACCACCTTCGACCGCGAGGACGTCGCCCTCCTCATGTCGGAACACTGGTTCCCCGGCCACCTCACCGAGTTCGTCGCCGAACTCACGACCGGCGGTCAACCGGAGAACGAGCTCCGACTCGTCGCCGATCGCTGATCGGGATCGATGACCGGGATCGGTCAGAGCACGAGCGCGTCCTGCTGATCGAGCCAGGCCAGGATCACTCGGCTCGTCTCGTCGGGCAGTTCGTCCATGATCCAGTGGCCGCAGTCGAGTTCGACCTCGGACACGTTCGGGACCACGTCGGAGAGTCGTTCGTTCCGGGCCACCAGGTCGCGGGAGCCGTAGATCATCAGCGCCGGTTGGCGGATGATCGGGTCGACGTCGGCCAGGAGATGCCAGTTGCGATCGACGTTCCGGTACCAGTCGATGGAGCCGGCGAAGCCCGACGTCTCGAACGCCTCGACGAACACGGCGAGCTCGACGTCGCTCATCGTCGGGTCACCGAGGGCCGCGTCGGCGACCGCGAGATTCATCATCGCGTTGCCCGGCTCGGGCGCGGTCAGCGGCACGTTCTTCCGGAAGAGGTTGCCGAGGAACCGACCGGTGTTCTGCTCCAACACCTCATCGGCGACACCCGGCCGGCGGGTGAAGTCGACGAAGTAGAAGTCGTCGCCCAGCATCTCCTCCATCGCCTCCACCCACGGACGATCGCCTCGGTCCATGTACGACATGCTCAGCGCGATCACCCGGTCGACGCGGGTCGGATGCAGCAGCGTCGTCCACCACACGACCATCGCTCCCCAGTCGTGGCCGACGAACGTGGCGTCGTCGTACCCGTAGTGATCGAGCAGTGCGACGAGGTCGCCGGAGAGGTGCTCGATGTCGTACTCGGTCACGTCGCTCGGACGCGACGAGTTGCCGTACCCGCGCTGGTTGGGGACGATGACGTGGTATCCGGCCTCGACGAGGGCGGAGACCTGGTGGCGCCACGAGAAGGCGTGCTCGGGCCACCCGTGGCAGAGCACGATCGGGCGCCCGCGGTTCTCGCGGCCGGCCTCGAACACTTCGAGTCCGATCCCGTTGACCGGGATCATCGTGGGGGTCGGGAAGTCGGCGGGATCGAACATGGCGTGTCTCCTTCTGAATCGGACTCCGGGTGACTGTTCACCCGGGGGACGAGGTCGAACGTAGAGACGGTTGCGGACAGATCATGTCCGCAATCTGGGACGATGGGCCGATGTCGTCACACCCGACCGGGCGGGCCCTCCACCTGCTCTCCCTCCTGCAGACGCATCGGCTGTGGCGGGCCGCCGAGCTGGCCGAGCGGTTCGACGTGACCGAGCGGACGATCCGGCGAGACGTCGAGCGACTCCGCCAGCTCGGGTACCGGGTCGACGCCACGACGGGCCCCGACGGTGGATACCGGCTCGCCGTCGGGTCACATCTGCCGCCGCTGGTGTTCGACGACGACGAGGCCGTGGCGGTCGTCGTCGGGCTGCGCGCTGCGGCGAGCGCGTCGATCGAGGGCATCGAGGACACTGCGGTCCAGACGCTCGCGAAGGTCGAGCAGGCACTGCCCGACCGACTTCGACGGCGCGTGTCCGCACTCGACGAGAGCGTCGTGTCACTGCAGCCGGCGCACCGGGCCGATCGAGTGGTCGCGCCGGCGACTCTCAGCTCGCTCGCATCCGCCTGTCGGAGCCGCGAAGAGGTGCGGTTCCTCTACCGAACACGAGATGGAGAGAACGCGCACCGCCTCGTCGAACCCCACCAGCTGCTCTCGGCAGGCCATCTGTGGTACCTCGTGGCATGGGATCTCCGTCGCTCGGACTGGCGCACGTTCCGACTCGATCGACTCGACGCGGTCGAATTCGCAGGCCGCCGATTCACACCACGCGACATCCCCGGCGGCGACGCTGCCGCCTTCCTCACGTCATCGGTCGAAGGACTCCCGCGGGAGAAAACCCCCGGCTCGTCCGAGTGAGACGACGGGATACGGTCCGTCGATGCGCGTGGAAGCCGACTGCATCTTCTGCGAGATCGTCGCCGGCGAGAGTCCGTCGGTCACGATCGCCGAGAGCGAGCGGGCGATCGCGTTCATGGACATCAACCCGGTCACGTCGGGTCACGCTCTCGTGATCCCTCGGTCGCACTCGACCGATCTGTTCGACACTCCGACCGACGATCTCGCCGCGTGCGCCGACCTCGCCCAGCAGGTGGCGCTGCGCGCGACCGATCGCCTCGGGGCGGACGGCGTCAACCTCATGAACTGCAGCGGTGAGGCAGCGTGGCAGACGGTCTTCCACGTTCATCTCCACGTCATCCCGAGGTTCCGGGACGATCTGGCGAAGGACCGCCTCGAGATGCCGTGGCAGACCGTGAACGACGATCTCGACGAGATCCGTCGGATCGGCGAGATTCTCGCCGACGCCTGACACGGCACATCGTCCCGGTCACGTTCCGGGTCTGACCCCAGGCGTGATGCGGTCACGTTCCGGGTCTGACCCCAGGCGTGATGCGGGCCGTTCGTACACTCGGGGGCGTGGGCGAGCTCGAGGGGAGAGTTGCGGTCGTCACCGGGGCTGCGCAGGGAATCGGCCATGCGATCGCAGCCCGCCTGATGGCCGAGGGTTGTCGG
>JBCDAK010000315.1:0-3913 GCA_039185545.1 Actinomycetota bacterium | reverse complement strand
TCAGCGTCGTGACGTCGTCGGCGTCGAACGCGTCGTAGGGGTACGAGCGGGCGAGATGCCGGACGGCGGACTCGGCCTGGATCTCGACGTAGTCGGTGAAGCTGTCGACGCCGAACGAGGCCCGCGCGGTGTCGACGACGCGCCACACGACGACCGCGGCGATCTCGATCGGATTGCCCCGGGCGTCGTTGACCTTCGACGTGAGCGTGGTGAAGTTCCGGACGCGCAGCGACACGTTCCGCGAGGTGTAGAGCGGGTTGACCCACCGCAGCCCGGCGGCCGAGTCACTCCCCCGGTAGTCCCCGAACAGCGTCAGCACCGCCGACTGATTCGGTTGCACGATGTAGAAGCCGATCGTGACGACGACGAACGCGACCACGAGCACGATGCCCAGCAGGATCACCGGGAAGCTGCCGACGATCCCGCCGGTGATGAACGAGGCGACCGCAGCGACGAGGAGCAGGACAGCGAGCATCAGCATCGAGATGCCGTTCCGCGATCGGGCGGATGTCTCGATGAGTGCGGTGTCGGGGGTCGTGTCGGCGGCGGTGACGGCTGGTTCGTCCATCGTGGTCATCGTGATCTCCTCGTGCTCGGAAGAAGTGGTGTATCGAAGTGATATCATACCGATATGGCTCGAGTTCACACCTCCAGCTCCGCGTACTCCCATCGACAGGCATCGCTGTGGCCGAACCTGATCCTCGTGGTCCCGTCCGTCATCGGTCTCGTCGTCACGCTCACCCTGACCGCGACCGGTGACCTGTCCGCAGGCGCTGTCGTTCCGTTCGTGGTCCTTCTCGTGGTCGGCCTCATCCGCGCGACGTTCATCACACTGGAGACCGAGGTCTCCGGAGGAGAGTTGCGCCTTCGCTTCCGGCCGCTCGGGCCCACCAAGGTCATCCAGCTCGACGCGATCACGTCGCACGAGGTCGTGCGCCTGCCGTGGTACGCCGGTTACGGAGGCCTCGAGTGGCTGACGCCGCGGCGCGCCTGGCTCTGGTCGAGCTCGGGACGCAGCGCCCTCGAGGTGCGTCATCGCACCCACCGCGGTCGAGTCACGCGGACGTACATCGGGACCGATGACGCCGCCGGACTCGACGCCGCGATCACCGTGGCGACGTCACGCAGACCGACCCACGCCTGACGAGCCGACGTGCACTCGCCGTTCAACTGTTCCGTCGAGCCCCGGGCTCGACGGAACGATCAGCGGTCGCGGCGCCACTCGACGCGGCGGCGGTCGAGTTCGAGCTGGCCCTTGAACGGGCGGGGCGGAAGCTCGGCAGGTGCCTGCGATGGGTCGGAGTACGGCGCGTCACCGATGATGGTGACACGCTCGACGCGGCGCACCTGCGGCCAGTAGTCGGAGGCCGCATAGTGCTGGACGGCGCGGTTGTCCCAGAACGCGATGGTGTTCGGCTCCCACCGGAGCCGGACCTGGTACTCGGGGTAGGTCGCCTGCCGGTAGAGCAGCTCCAGCAACTCGGACGACTCGGCCACGTCCATGTCGTCGATCTCCTTGGTGAAGGCGGCGTTCACGTAGATCGAGGACCGGCCGGTCTCGGGGTGCGTTCGGATCACCGGGTGGTGCGGGTTCGGGTACCGCGCCTCCATCTCGGCGACCTCGTCGTCGGTCGCTCCCCGCTTGCGCATCCCGAGCTTGAACCGGGTGAAGTCATGACGTGCGGTGCGTCCGGCGACCGCCTCCTTCACGTCGTCCGGAAGACCCTCGTACGCCTCGGCCATGTCGGCGAAGAGCGTGTCGCCGCCGACCTCGGGACCCTCGATCATCCGGAGTACCGACCCGAGCGACGGTTCGAGCCGCCACGTCACGTCGGAGTGCCAGCCGTTCTCGAGCCCCGGCGTCGCTTCGTCGTGCGTGATCGCGAGCACCTCGGGATACCCGTCCTTGTGCGGCGCGAAGGGATGCTCCTCGAGCTCGCCGAAGCACCGGGAGAACGCGAGGTGCTGTTCGGTGGTCACGTCCTGGTCACGGAAGAACAGCACCTTCCAGTCGAGCAGCGCCTGTCGGACCGCGGCGACCTGGTGCTCGTCGAGTGGCTGCGACAGATCGACCCCCGAGACCTCTGCACCGATCGTCGGCGACTGCGGCCGGATCGTGAGACCGGCACCGTCGGGCGTGTCCTGCTCCGCCGTCTCGGCCGCAGCGTTCGGCTCTGTGATCGTCATGACGAACCCTCCTCGTCCATCGGCAACCGGGCGCCCTCGCGTCGGGCCGTGCCGGTCAGTCTCGCACGATCCGTGCGATCAGTCGGCGGCGGGCCGTGCGGGTGGCGCGATGCCGGTCTGGTGGAAGTAGTGGAGCGCGTCCCAGGTGTCGATCCGCCGACGGACGAGCCCGTCCTCGACGTCGATCCACATCACTCCCGGCACGTCGATCGTCGCCCGCCCACCCGGACGGTCGGGCGCGTCGACCTCCGCGGTGAACCGGTACCGGGCGCACGCGGTGCCGCTGATCGGTGCGCCGTCGGACCAGAGGTCTCGCTCACCGTCGACGACGAGCCCGACCACCTCGTAGTTCCGGCCGGCGAAGTCGGTGAAGAACCCTGGCAGACGTTCGCGATAGGCGGCGCGGCCTGCGCACCCGGCCGCGATGGTGACCTGGTGTTCGTTGACGAAGTCGTCGGTGACGAGGTCGGCGACCGCGTCGGGGTCGTCGCCGCTGAGCGCGGCGAGATACGCGAGCGCGGTGTGTCGGACGGTGCTGATCCGACCGTCGACCTCGGCGGTCAACCCCAGACCTCCCGCACCTTCTCGTACACACCCTGGTCGTACGAGAACTCGAGGTTGTTGCCGTCGGGATCGCGGAGCATGCAGATGTACCCGATCGGGTCGGGCATCTGACGCGCCGGCATGCCGAGGCAGCCGGCGGCCTCGCCCTTGGCGGCGATCTCGTCGACCGCCTCCTTCGTGGGCAGCTCGATCCCGATGTGGGCGAAGGGGCTGAGCGTCGCGATGGGCGCGTCTCCGAACGGGTTCGTTTCGGGGAAGAACTGCGCGAGCACCAACACGAACGGGAACTCGCCTGCGTCGGGGTGACCGAGCCAGGCTCCGTAGCCATCGTCGTCCTCGCGTTTGACGAGCAGTTCGAGATTCGTGAACTCCTGGTACCACGCGATGGTCGCGTCGATGTCGGTGACGCGCAGCGCCACGTGCGTCCACCGCGGGGCGGTCGGCCGCAGTGAATGGAGCGGCGCCGTGCTCGCGGCCGTCGAGCTGTCGGGGGCGACGATGTCACTCACTGGTCCACCCCTCGGGGATCACGGGGTCGTCGCCGCCCTTGACCCACAGCATGAACTGGTTGCCCCACGGGTCGCGGAACGACGCGTTGAAGCCGTTGAACTCGGCCCAATAGTGCTGGCGCCAGAGGATCTCCGCGCCGCGCGTCTCGGCCTCACCGAGGATGCGGTCGATCGAGTCGTCGTCGCTGACGAGGATCCACACCCGTGCTGCCCGCCCACCGCCGGCGAGTTCGCGCGGATCGGCGCCGTCCGGGTCGGGGTGCGGGCGAGCGTTGGCCACGTTGTGGATGCCCATGTGGAGGTTGCCCGTGGGGCCCTGTGTGCCGTCGTCGAGCTGGAAGTTCTGTCCCGGAACGATCCGGTGGAAGACCCCGGCGGGTCGCGGTTCGACCTCCCAGCCGAAGACCGCGGCGTAGAACTCGGCGCTGGCCTCCGGCTCGGACGAGGGGAAGTCGACGAAGATCAACGTGTTCGGATACGACATGTGACGGACGTTAGCAAAGGTCTGATGGTCAGACCATCGGACGGTTTGGTTGCGAATCGGTCTGCCGCGGACGGTGGCGAGACGGGCATCGGTACGTTCGGAGCGTGATCTCGATGCGGCGGCGAGATGGCTCGATCCGGCGCCGCACGATCGCCCTGACGCTGGCGAT
>JBCDAK010000314.1:0-3984 GCA_039185545.1 Actinomycetota bacterium | reverse complement strand
TCATGGGTCTGAGCAACCCCGGCTACGGGTTCGGCCTGGGATCGCGGGTGCTGCTCGACGTCGCCGAGAGTCAGATGCCCGGTTCGGTCGGCGAGTTCGGCTGGGCGGGTGCGGCGAAGACGTACTTCTGGGTCGATCCCATCGAGGACGTCGTCGGTCTGTTCATGTCGCAGTACATGACTGGGATGGAGAACCCCGACAAGGTGTTCCGCGCACTCGCGTATCAGGCGATCGACGACTGATCAGCGAAGCGCCGCCTTCAGGCCCTTCAGCGCCGAGCGGTACTCGAACCACAGTGATGCCTGCATCTGTGGGTACGTGAACGGGATCAACAGCCAGCCGAGGAGTCCGAAGCGGAACGCGCCGACGATGGTGACGCGGGTCGAGCGGCCGTCGTCAGTCGGCTCGAGCTCGATCCGTCGGTAGTAGCGACGGAGGAGGCCGCGCAGGTTGATCGAGCGTGTCGCGAGACCGATGTGGCGACCCTCCTCCTTCTCGACGATCTCGGTGGTCGTCTTCCACCACGACTCGTGCTCCTCGAAACGTGCACCGACCCCGGTGGTCGGCTCGCCGATGGGCAGGAAGCGTGAGACCGGTCGGTACCACTCGAGCCACCGCGACTCGGTGCCCACGAGCGCCCAGACCCGTTCGGGGGGCGCATCGATGGTTCGATCGACATCGACCCGCATCCACTTCGTGTCGAGGAGCGAGGCGTCGCTCGCCTTCAGTCGTGCCATGCCGGCCTCCCGTCGGTCCCGTGCGCGGGTGAGTCAGATGTCGATCAGTCGGGTGGTGATCGGGGGGAGTTCGCTCTCGGGGAGCAGGTACCTCGCCAGCAGGATCGTCTCGGCCCGACCGGACGTGTAGAGGTGGTTGCCACCGCCCGGGTCGTCGGGTCCGACGAGGATCCGGACGGTGCCGTCGGCCTCTCGCTCGGCCTGGGCGTCGTTGATGCAGACGCTCTGGCCGTCGCGGTACTCGGGCGACTCGAGCCACCAGTTGTTGAGGTGCACACTCCAGTAGCGGCACGCGGGCGGGTCGAGCTCGAGCTCCAGCGCCTGGCCGGGGGCGAGGGACACGTAACAGAGTTGGTAGTGGTTGTGCGGCGTGCCGGCCATTTCCGACACCAGCTCGGCGGCGGCCTCGTTCATCACGTTCGGGCGCCGGCGCAGCTCGGCGGACAAGCGCACGGTCGCGCCGTTCACGAACCCGAGACCGAGGCCGATGATGCCGAGGGCCGATGAGATCCGTGCCGCGTCGAGGTCGGGCCGCGGTGCCGGCTCGGGTGCGATCTGATCGAGTTCGAACGTCGCCGTCACACCGTTCCAGCGGTCGTGGGTGTACTCGCGCACGATGACGAAGGCGGCGTCGTCTCCGAGGTCGAGGCGGTTCCTCGGTCCCGGCGGTCCGCCGACGTGCAGCGTGAACGTTCCGTCGTCCGCGATGTCGAGTTCGCCATCGTGCAGGTCGGCGACGACGCGGTCGGTCGCGGCGGCTCGGTAGGCGGTGAACGAGATGTATGGCGACTCACCGCGGGTTCCGGTGATCCGGTACTCGCCACCCGGCACGACGCTGAACTGGCGGTAGATCGTGTCGGGGCAGTCGGCAAAGACCTTGCGGGTGGGCGACTCGGCGTCGAAGAACTCGGCCGGATGCCCGCTCGGGCACTCGAGGAACTGCTCCTCTCGATACGCCAGCTGGCGGAGCAGGAACCGCAGCCCGTCCGATCGCTCGGCGTCGTTCGGCGCGGAGTCGATCGCCTCGTGCCCCAACGTACGGAGCGCATCGACGAAGCCGTCCCACGAGGCTGCGAGTTCGGATGACGCATCGGTTCCCACGGCTCGATGCTCGCACCGTCGAGCAGCCGACTGCGGATCGGCGTGTCTCCGCGGAGTACGAAGGGCCGATGGTGAAGTACGCCGATGGTCCTCGCACCGACGTCGAGATCGAGATCGACGCTCCCACCTCCGACGTCTGGCCGCTCCTGGTCGACATCGAGTTGCCCGCCCGGTTCTCGCCCGAGCTGCGGACCGCCGAGTGGATCGACGACGGTCCCGCTGAAGGCGCCACGTTTCGCGGGTACAACCAGCACCCCCGGGTGGGCGAGTGGGACGTGCTCTGCACGGTCACCGGATTCACGTCAGGGTCGGCATTCGAATGGACCGTGGGCGACCCGGCCAACAAGACCGCCCGTTGGCGTTTCGACCTGGCACCGCTCGGCGCCGATCGTTCGGCGCTCCGGTTCTCGGCCGAGATGGGCCCTGGACCGTCCGGTCTCACCCCGATGATCGCCCGGATGCCCGAGCGCGAGGACGACATCGTTGCGAACCGTCTGGCCGACTGGAACGCGAACATGCAGCTCACGGTCGACGGGATCGCGGCGCTGGCCGAGGGTCGAGAGCCGGCGTCGTGACCCTTCGGATCGGCATCAGCCCGACCGGCGCCGATCGGGCGTCGCTCGAGTTCGTCCGCGACGCGGAACGACTCGGTGTCGACTCGGTGTGGGTGCCCGAGGCGTGGATGTACGACGCCGTCACACCGCTCGGCTACGTCGCTGCGATCACCGAGCGCATCCGGCTCGCGACCGGCATCGTGCAGCTCGGTGCCCGCACCCCGGCGATGCTCGCCATGACCGCGCTCTCGATGCAGGAGATGTCGAACGGTCGCTTCATCCTCGGAGTCGGGACCAGCGGTCCACAGGTGATGGAGGCGTGGCACGGCGTGCGGTTCGACCGGCCGGTCGTCCGAACCCGCGAGACCATCGAGATCGTCCGCGCCATCGCATCGGGCGATCGCCTCGACCACGACGGCGAGGTGTACACGATCCCGCTGCCCGATGGTCAGGGCCGGCCGATGCGGTCGCCGGTCGCTGGAGCCGAGATCCCGATCCACATCGCGTCGATGGGCCCGAAGAACCTCCATCTCACGGGCGAACTCGCCGACGGCTGGATCGGGACGGCCTTCCTGCCCGAGTCGGCGGACGTGTTCCTCGACCCCATTCGCGAGGGCGCCGAGTCAGCGGGGCGCACGCTCGACGACGTCGAGCTCACGGTGGCCGCCGGCCTCGAGTTCACCGACGACATCGAGCGTGCGGGCCGTCGTCACGCCGCGGGCTACGCGTTCACGATCGGGGCGATGGGTTCACCGACCACGAACTTCTACAACCAGGCGTTCACGCGACAGGGCTTCGGCGACGACGTCGAGGCGGTGCATGCGCTGTGGCAGGCGGGCGATCGCGAGGCCGCCGGTCGCCGGGTACCGATCGAGATCGGCCTGCACACGAATCTCGTCGGAGATGATGGAGCGGTGTCGGAGAGACTCCGGCGGTACGCCGCTGCGGGTGTCGACACGCTGCGCGTCGGCGTCAGCGGCGACGGCCACGGCGAACGCCTCGACCACCTCGCTCGACTGCTCGACCTGGTGTCGACGGTCAACGCCGAGTCGGCGACGTCCTCCTGAGCCATTCGCACGCCGTCGATGAGTTCGCCGACGACCTGGCCTCACCCGAACGACTCCGGGCGCTCGCCCCGATCGCCAGCTGCTTCAGTCACGACGGTTCCGACGTCCGCCGGCCTCGAGGTGGTCACTGTCACGCGGAGTGAGACCATGACGGTATGAGCGGCCTTTTGCGTCGGGAGGTCGTCGAGGTCTACGAGTCGGGCGTTGCCGCCGTGGTCGATTCGGCCGGTCCCTGGGATGCGGCGGAGTGGGGTCGGCTCGCGTGCGGCGGATGGGATCGTGCTGACACGGTTCGCCACCTCTGTGCGGTGATCGCCTGGTACCACTCCTGGCTCGACCGTGCCCTGGCCGGCGAGTCGTCACCTCCGTTTCAGCCGCACGAGTTCGACGGGCGCAATCAGGCTGGAGTCGACGAACGGCGCGGCCTCACGGGGCCGGAGGCGGTGATCGAGTTCGAGAGGGATGCGGTCTCGTACCTCGATCGAGCGCAACGTCATTGGAGCGCGGCGTTCGGGTTCCCGCTCG
>JBCDAK010000313.1:0-4074 GCA_039185545.1 Actinomycetota bacterium | reverse complement strand
TCCAGCGTTTCGGTCACGGGAAGAGAACCGTCCAGGGGACTGCACACCTGCAGCCACGGGTGACTCGTGAGGAACGTCAGTCGACCACCGGGTCGCAGGAGCCGGGCGGCCTCGGTGAGCCAGACTCGCGGTTCGGCCCAGAGGGCGGCGCCGTACTCGGACACCGCGAAGTCGAATGAATCGTCGGGATGAGGCACTGTCTCGGCGTTGCCGTGGAGCAGTTCGATCTCGAGGCCGTGTTCGTCCGCGAGTCGGCGGGCGGTGGCGAGCTGTCTCTCCGAGTTGTCGATCGCGACGACCCGCGCACCTCGCCTCGCCATCCACGCCGACACGTAGGCGGTGCCGCATCCGAGTTCGATCGCGTCGAGGCCGCTCATGTCGGACGGCAGGAGATCGAAGTCGGTGACGCCCCAGTTGCCCCAGCTCGTGCGGGTCGACGACCAGGCGCGTTCGCCCATCTCGACCCAGTCGTCTGCGATCGAGTCCCAGTGCTCGCGATTGACCGCCACGTGTTCGGGAAGTTCGCCCACGGTAGGAACGGTATTCCCGGCGAACCGTGCGACGGTGACGACATCGCCCCGCCGGGGGTTCGGGCCGAGCTACCGGTCGCCCGGTGTCAGGTAGAACCACATCGGCTGGGGAGCGTCCTGTTCCTGCATGGCCGCCTTGGCCGCCATGAGCACCTTGCCCGTCTCGGTGTGATCGAGGAACCAGCGGGTGCCGGCCCAGGCTGCAGGGGCGTGGTCGACCATCGCCAGTGCGGCCGTCTCGTAGTAGCTGCGGATGTCGTGGCTGACGCGCATCGGCAGACCCGGGATCCCGGCCTCTTTCCACGACGTACCGTCGGCGATCCGGACGAACGACTCGATCGCCGCCGGGATGTCGTCGGCGGCGACGACCCGGCCGGCACCGAAGCGCCCACCACTCATCTCGACGCCTCGCTCGTAGGCGGCTCGAAGGCCCCGGGCCTCGTCGAGGGCCGGATGGGCGTCGGGGTCGTGTCGTGGAGGCACCGGGCAGGCGAGCACCTCGTCGGCGTCGTCGACGATCGACTCGGGGAACTCCGTGAGCACCGGTTCGGGCGAGTCGAGGAGTGCGAACGCGGCCTCGATCACCCGGTGCTGGAACTCGGGATCGCCCGGCTTTCCGAGTGGTCTCCCCAGCGGGAAGTCGCACCAGAGGCCCCGCGGCGGCGCGGCGCTCTCGATCTGCTTGCGAATGGATCCGAGCGCCACGGTGGCGATGCCGGCGGCCTCGAAGACGTGGGCGAGCGTACTCACGGTACGCGTGCAGAGGGGTCAAACGGGTGTGAGGAGGACGACGTCGACGCCCTGGTCGCGCATCCACGCAGCGCCCGCCGGGCCGGTGTCCATGCGGATCGTCGAGAGGTCGAACTGGTTGCCGGCATAGGCGAGGTGTTGATCGGCGACCCGGCCGATCACGCCCCGCTCGGCGAGTTCGTCGAGCCGATCGATCGGGAACACCGTGTTCATGTCGTAGGCGAAGCCGGCACCGTCGAAGTTCGGGCTCCAGTGGCCGGTGACGTAGTCGCGACGGTCGCCGTCGAGGATCCGATACCCGGTGTCCATCACCTCGAAGTCGTCCTGGTCGGGGTGATGGAGGGATGCCGTGGTCACGATCGCGACGGTCGCCTCGGAGAGCGGAGGGGGCGTGGTGAACGCCGTGGTCTCGAACTCGTCGCCCGGGAGGTTCTCGGTCATCGCCTTGATGTCGGAGTCGGCCATGAGACTGAGAGTATCAGTCGGTCATCGGCGGTCTCCGAGCGTCAGCGGCATCGCCAGCTCCGGTCGAGCTCCGGGCCGACCTCTCCGAGTTCGTCGAGGAATCGGTCGCGGTGTGGGTCGCTCGCCGACGCGGCGAGGACGGTGAGGAGACCGTGGCGAGCGGCCACCGCGAAGCCGCTGTCGTCGAGCCGGCGGTTCGCCCAGTGCTCCATCGCGCCGATCCACGAGAGGTAGACCTGCCGGCCGAGGGCGCCGGTGTCGGCGTCCTTGCGCACGATGTCCAACTCCTGGGCGCGTCGCAGAGCGGCGACCTGCAGTTGTGACGCATCGACCCGCTGGTCGTCGTTCCGATCGGCCGACCGGTCGGCGGCGACGATCTGGCGGAACGCGTGCGAGTGTCGCGTGAACGCCGCGACCGACTGGTCGACGACGAGGTGGGCGACCGCGATCGGGTCGTCGTTGCTGGCGGTGGCCCGAGCGACCGCATCGACGAGGTCCTCGACCACTCGATCGACGAGTGACCGCAGGAGTTCGTCGCGCGTCCCGACCAGGTTGTACACGGTGGCCGGCGACACGCCGGCGCGTTCGGCGATCTGTTCGGTGGTGACGTCATCGAGCGGCGTGCCGTCGAGCAGATCGACCGCCGCGTCGAGGATCGCCGCGACGCGCATCGCCTTGTTCCGCTCCCGCAGTCCGGTCACGGCGGCAGTCTGACCGCTCGGTGTTTCGTTGACAAGTCTCCAAATTTGGAGTCGACTACAGAAATGCGCCACGACGAGCAAGTGCGACTGATCAAGGAACTCCTCGCTCGGCTCGATTCGGGGACCAACGTCGACGCCGGAGGTCTGCGCAGGAATCCGGTCGAGGTGTACACCGACCCCGATCTCGCAGCCCGGGAGTGGACCGAGTTCTTCGCCACACGCCCCCAGCTCGTCGGTCTGTCCGGCGATCTGCCCGAGCCGGGGTCGTTCCTCACGACCGGCGACATGGGCGTGCCGGTGATCGCGACGCGTTCGTCGGACGGAACGTTCCGCGCGTACCTCAACTCGTGCCGACATCGAGGAGCGGTCCTCGTGGAGGAGGAGCGGGGGAGAAGCCGACGTTTCGTGTGCCCGTTCCACGCCTGGACGTACGACACCGACGGCGCCCTGGTCGGTCTCCCGAAGAAGGACCACTTCGGCGAGGTCGACATCGAGTGTCTCAGCCTGGTCGAGCTGCCCGCTCTCGAATGGAACGGCCTGCTGTACGTGCATCCGCAGCCCGACGGTGTGATCGATCCGACCGCGATGTTCCCCGACGATCTCGCCGCCGAGCTCGCCGAGTGGAACAACGGCGAGCTCACCTATCTCGATCGAGACAGCTACGACGTCGCATGCAACTGGAAGCTGGCGATGGACACGTTCGGCGAGACGTACCACTTCGCCGCGCTGCACAAGGACACGCTGTTCCACTCCTTCCACGCGAACGTGCAGTGCTACGACACGTTCGGGATCCATCATCGGATGATCCTCACGCGGCGAGCGATCGACGGGATGCGTCACCTGCCCGAGGCCGAGTGGAGAATCACCACAGCGGGACTGCCCGTGTACTGGTTGTTCCCGAACGCTCAGCTGATGCCGAACGACCGCGGCGCGTACCTCGTGCGAGCGTTCCCTGATCCGGAGAATCCCGGTCGCCACGTGTCGCGGATCACCTTCTACGTGCGTCCGGGTGTCACTGCCGAGGACTATCTCGACGACGGCGGCACGCGGGTTCGAGCTGGTCTCGGCGACGAGGAGCTCGAGTTGCAGCGACTCGTCGCCGCCGGGTTCGCCGACGTCATCCGCGACGAGGACTACTGGATGTCGGCGAGCCAGCAGCGCACCGCCGAGTCGGGCCTGATCGAGCACTCGGTGTTCGGACGCAACGAACCGGCGCTTCACCACTACCACTCGACGTACCGGTCGCTGCTCGGTCTCGACCCGCTCCCGCTCCTGTCGGACGCCGAGGTCTGACGGCGCGCTCGGGATCTTGGACAGAGGTGGTGCCGAGATGATCTGCTGGGGCCGAGCGCGAGGTCACCGGTCCTCGCATCGGAGTGCCGACCACCGAGCGAGGCCAGATGACCGACGAGACCGACGAGAGGCGCGACCGGTCGACCGCGTCGGCGCGCTCTCTCATCG
Source organism: Actinomycetota bacterium (assembly GCA_039185545.1). GTDB lineage: Bacteria > Actinomycetota > Acidimicrobiia > Acidimicrobiales > Ilumatobacteraceae > Ilumatobacter_A. The sequence goes on along the minus strand of JBCDAK010000313.1, from coordinate 167 downwards.
GCCTGCCGTCCGGAGGGGCTGGTGATCAGGTCCCGCTGTTCTCCTCGGACCCCGGCGTGCCGCGTCGGCGGCCGGCTGGCGACGCGGTCCGGCGGGAACAACCCCGCTCGGCGGTCGGCCTCCGGGGGGGGGGGGCGTCGGGCCAACCCGAGATCGACCCTCGCCAC
>JBCDAK010000312.1:0-4079 GCA_039185545.1 Actinomycetota bacterium | reverse complement strand
GCCGGTGATGAGTGTGCCGTCGGGGGCGGCGAGGAACCAGTTGCCGCCCGAGCCCTGGCCGTTGATGTCGCCGGGAGCGGCGTCGCCGGCGAAGGTGTAGAGCGGCCAGATGCCGGCCTTCAGCTGCCATCCGCCCTCGAGGCCCTCGACGACGGAGAACACCTCCGGATCGAGACCGGCCGGCAGTTCGGCGGAGTCGACCATCACCGGCGGCCACGCCTCGGCGCAGGCGCCACCGCAGGTCGGTGCGCCGGCCTCGTCGGGAGTGAAGCCGTAGAGGCTGAGACCGTTCGCATCGACCAGCACCTCGCCAGCGTCGCTCGAGCCGGTGTCGACGATCGACGATGCCTCGGCTGCGGCCGGCTCGTCGCCGGTGATGAGTGTGCCGTCGGGGGCGGCGAGGAACCAGTTGCCGCCGGAGCCCTGGCCGTTGATGTCGCCGGGAGCGGCGTCGCCGGCGAAGGTGTAGAGCGGCCAGATGCCGGCCTTCAGCTGGAACCCGCCCTCGAGGCCCTCGACGACGGAGAACACCTCGGGATCGAGGCCGTCGGGGAGGTCGGCCGACGGGACGAGCAGCGGCGGCCACGCCTCGGCACATGCGCCACCGCAGGTCGGTGCGCCGGCCTCGTCGGGAGTGAAGCCGTAGAGGCTGAGACCGTTCGCGTCGACGAGGACGTCGCCGGCGTCGGTCGAGTCGATGCCCACGACGGCGGATGGAGCCGCCTCCTCGGGAGCAGCGGTCTCGGCGTCGACCGACTGGACCTCCTCGCCGGTGATCAGGATGCCGTCGGTCCCGACGACGAACCAGACGTCGCCCGAACCCTGGCCGTTGAGGTCGCCGGCGGTGGCGTCTCCGGCGAAGTAGTAGAGCGGCCACTTGCCGGCGACGAGCTGGAGCTGGCCGTCGTCGCGAGTGGTCGTGGCGAAGATGCCCTCGTCGAGGCCGGGGGCGACCTGCCAGCCCGGGTCGACGATGACGGGCGGCCACGCCTCGGCGCAGGTGCCGTAGCACGTCGAGACGGCGTCGATGTCGTTGGTGAATCCGTAGAGCGTCAGGCCGTTCTCGCCGGCGAGGATCTCGCCGAGCTCCGAGTCGGTGCCGGTCGCTGATGGCGTGGCCGGTGATGCCGGTGCCGGGGCGGCGGTGGTCACCGGCGCTTCTGCGGCACCCGCCGCATCGGCGACGGGAGCGGGCGTCGCGGAGTCGTCGCTTCCACCGCATGCGGCGAACACGAGCGCTGCCGCGGTGAGTCCGAGGGCGACGCGGGCCCGAGCGGGGCGACGGTGCCGGCCGTTCTGCGAGGGGTCGGCGGTCCGGGTGGGGGGTGTGGTGGTCATGTGTCGTTCCTTCGTGACGGGCGGAGTGCCAGCGGGCTGTTCTTCGACCGACCGAGCCGGTGTGGCTCGTGTTCGGTACGCCTCGCTGTACGGACGCCGCGCAGGAACGGTTCGCAGAAATCTGAGATCGCCCGCCGAGGTCGGTCCCGGGAGATCAGGCCGACGCCGGCAGGCGCGGAACGCAGTCGCAGCCGAGCGGATTGGCGCGCCCACCGTCGAGTTCACCGGTGCGGCCGACGCCGTCGAGGGCCCAGACCGCGTCGTCGGGTCGGTTGTCGACCACGACGAGCACGGCGTCGACGACGCGCTCGTCCCACTGCGTGCCGGCGTGCTGCTGCAGTGTGGTTCGTACATCGGCGGCCGGCAGGCCGGCGCGGTAGTGACGTGTGAACGACATCGCGTCGAAGGCGTCGCATGCGGCGACGATCCGCGAGACGAGCGGAATGTCGTCGCCGGCGAGTCGGTCGGGATAGCCGGATCCGTCGATGCGCTCGTGATGTGCCCTCACGGCCGGGGCCAACTCGGCGAGCGCCTCCGTGTCGGCCAGGAGTGAGGCGCCGATCGCGGCGTGCGACTTGATGACGGCGAACTCGTCGTCGGTGAGCTTGCCCGGTTTCGTGAGCACGTCGTCGGGGATCTCGAGTTTGCCGACGTCGTGGAGGAGGCCGACGAGACCGCTGCAGCGCACGTCATCGGCCGGGAGGCCGAGCTCTCGGGCGACGTCGATGGCCAACGCCGACGTCCGCACGACATGGTCGCGCGTCGACGTGTCCTTGGCGTCGAGGTCGGCGACGAACCGATGGACCACCGGGCTCAGCCCGTACTCGAAGGCGCGGCGCGGTTCGAGCACGGTGACCGGTGCCAGCATCGAGAAGACCGTGTCGTGGCGCCAGTACACGACCACAGCGCCGATCGTGGCGAGGAACACCCCGATCACGTCGATCGCGTGGGCGAGCCAGAAGTACGTCGACCACGGCGACGCGCCGAGGAACACGAGCACCGATCCGCCGACCAGGAAGTACCCGACCGAGACGACCATCGGGCCCGGCCGCTCGGCGATCTCGGCGAGTCGGACGTGGCGCCATCCCAACGCGACCGTCACGGCGAACATCGAGAGACACGCGACGATCGCAAGTCCCGAGCCCGGGATCGGGTGGAGTCGGACCTGCGGCCACCAGAGGAGGCTCGAGGACACCACGGTCATCACGGCGCAGGACCCGAGGACCGCGCGCCGCCAGCTACGAGAGGCGTCACCAGATCGCGCCGCGAGGAGCACGCCGACCGCACCGACTGCGCCAGCGGGGACGGCGAGGAAGATCGAGCTCATCGTCGCCTCGTTCGGTCCGTAGAGCACGCCGGGGATCGTGAGGCCGTGGACGAGTGGGAACACCGAGGCGCCGAAGAAGAACGTGGCGACCGCTGCGAGCTCGACTTGGTCGAGGCGGAAGGAGAGCCGAGCGAGTGCAACGGCGGTGACGACGCACAACGCGGCGGCGATGACGATCAGCCAGAAGAGCAACGTGGCGGCCTCCCAGCGCAGATCGTCGAGCAGCGTCACGGACACGACGGCCGAGGACAACGTCCCGATCACGGCGACGACGAACCACCTGCGCACGTCGATGAGATCGGCACCCGGCGACGGGACTTGAGCCGTCGACCTCGTCGACGCGGCGGTGGGTGACCGGGTGGCGGGCGTGCACTGCGACCTGCTCGCATGTGCAAGAGTGAGGGGGCCCTAACGGGAGCCGCCCGACTCGACACCCCCGAGATGACTGCGACTGACACCGTCTGAGCGTCGGTGGACACCGACCGACGACCTTCCGAACCGCCCGTCCACGACGACTACCATCGCCCCGCTGAACAAGAACGGTTCTCGATTTCACGATCTCCCCCCGGTACCTCCAGCGACACCGAGAGAAAGACAGACAGACTCACCATGCACCGACGTCAATTCCTCCAGGCCGGCTCCGCCGTCGCCGCCGCACTCGCCACGGGCACGCTCGCCGCATGCGGAAGCGACGACGAGGAGGCGACCGGCGACACCGCCGCACCCGAGCCGGATGACACCACCGCCGACACGACGGCCGAGACGACCGCTGACACAGAGGCCGCCGAGGAGACGACTCCCGAGACCACCGAGGCCGCCCCAGCGGCGGGCGGCACGGTCCGCGTCGGCCTTCTGCCGTCGCCCGCCGACGTCCTCAACCCGGCCAACACGGCCGGCTGGATGGAGTACTCGATGCTGTTCTCGATCACGGACTCGTTGGTGCTGCTGAAGGGCGACCAGTTCGAGTTGCAGCTCGCCGAGTCGATCGAGCCGAACGCGGACGCGACGGAGTACACGATCGTGCTGCGCGAGGGTCCGACGTTCCACGACGGCACACCCGTCACGTCCGCCGACGTGATCTACAGCCTCGGCCTGTACGCGGCGTCGCCGAACTTCGGGCAGTTCTTCGCGCTGATCGACTTCGCCAACATCTCCGCGCCCGACGACCGGACGGTGATCGTTCCGATGGTCACACCTCGGGCCGACCTGGTCGCGTCGGTGCTCAGCCAGCTCTCGATGATCGTTCCCGAGGGATTCACCGACTGGGGCAACAACATCGGCTCCGGCCCGTTCATCCTCGAGCAATTCGAGCAAGGCGTCGGTGGCAGTGTCGTGCGGAATCCCGACTACTGGGGTGGTGCTCCGTCGATCGAACGTGTCGAGTTCATCGGGATCGCCGAGGGGTCGACGCGAG
>JBCDAK010000311.1:0-4091 GCA_039185545.1 Actinomycetota bacterium | reverse complement strand
CCGCCACCACCGGTCTCGTCCGCCAGGCCCTCGAATCCGGCGGACCCTCGTCGATCGCCCTCATCGGAGGGGCTCGGGGCACGAACGAGGACGCGTTCGCGTGGGCGCAGCTCGCCGACGGTCTCGGCGTCGAGTTCCGTGACCCCCAATTGGGCGATGGACTCCCCGCCGAGATCCTCGGTCTGCCGCGGGCGACCATCGACGAGGCGTGCTCGGCGGGCACGGTGATCCTGCTCGGCCCCGACGTCAAGGAAGAGCTCGGCGCGCTGTACCTCCGGCTGCGTGGAGCCGCGCGAGACGGTACGACCAAGATCATCGAGATCGCCCCCAACGACACCGGTCTCACGAGCATGGCGTGGAAGTCGGTTCGTCCGCAGCCCGGGCGTCAGGCATCGGCCGTGCGCGAGTTGCTCGCCGACCCGGAGATCGCCGAGCAGATCGCGTCGGGCGACGTGGTCGTCGTGGCGGGCCGGAGCAACCTCGCCGAGTCACCGGCCGCCACCGTGGCGGCGTTGTCCGAGGTCGTCGAGGCCGTCCCCACGGCCACGGTGCTGCCCGCACTCCGACGCGGCAACGTCATCGGCGCCCTGTCGGTCGGGCTCGCCCCCGCCGACGCCGACCACGACGCCATCGCCACGCTCGAAGCGGCGGCCGGCGGGAAGATCGAGCTGCTGATCCTGCTCGGCGCCGATCCGCTGTGCGATGTGCCCGACCACGATCTCGCTCGGCGGGCGCTCGCCGGCGCTCGCTCGATCGTCTCGATCGACACGTTCCCCACCGAGTCCACCCGTCAGGCCGATGTCGTGCTCCCGGCCGCCGCGTTCACCGAGAAGGCGGGCAGCACGACCAACATCGAGGGGCGGGTGAACGACGTCGCTCACCGCGTCACCACGAAGGGCACGTCCCGGCCCGACTGGATGATCGCCGCCGAGCTGGCGCTCGATCTCGACGATGTCGTGGGAGATCTGCCGATCGCCATGGCGACGTCGGTCGAGGAGATCACCGACCTGCTCGCAGCGTCGGTTCCCGGCTTCTCGGCCGCAACGTCCGAGGCCGTCGAGCGCGAGGTCGACGGGGTCGTCATCGAATCGCAGACGCGTGACCTCGCCGACCGAGGTGACGAGGCGAGCGTCCGGAACAGCTACTCCTACCGGCTCGTGGTCAGTCACAAGATGTTCGATCGGGCCATCGGCACGGCCATGTCCCGGGGGATCTCGAAGCTCTCGGTCTCGGCTGCGGCACACGTGCATCCGCTCGACGCCGACCAACTCGGAGCGGGTGAGGGCGGAGACGTGCGGCTCGTGACCGATCGCTCGTCGGTCGTGCTGCCCGTGGTGCTCGATCCGCGCATCGAACGAGGAAACGTCTGGGTGCCGTTCAACGCGTCCAGCGAGCAGGGCGGCGGCCGTGTCGAGTCGATCATCGACGCACGTGGGGCCGTCACCGACGTCAAGATCGAAGTGCTCTGATGTCGGGCGTGCTGGCGATCGATCCGATCCTCGAGGGCGAGCTCCTCTGGACACCACTCATCATCGTGCTGGTGAAGGTGCTCGTCATCTTCGTCGTCGGTCTGCTCGGCACGATGTTCATGGTCTGGTTCGAGCGCAAGGTCGTCTCGGGCATGCAGAACCGCATCGGGCCCAACAAGGCCGGACCGTTCGGGCTGCTCCAGACACTCGCCGACGGCATCAAGGCGTTCTTCAAGGAGACGTTCCGGCCCACGCGGTCCGATCCGTTCCTGTACAAGCTCGCCCCGTACCTCATGTTCGTGCCGGCGTTCCTGATCTGGTCGGTGCTCCCGCTCGGCGGCGACTTCTCCGACGGCAAGGACGGCACGATCACGATCTTCGGTGAGACGACCCGGGTGCAGCTCGCCGATCCACCGGTCGGGATCCTGCTCGTGCTCGCCATGAGCTCCATCGCCGTCTACGGCATCCTGCTCGCCGGTTGGGCGTCGGGCTCGAAGTATCCGCTCCTCGGTGCGGTTCGCGGTTCGGCGCAGATGATCTCGTACGAGGCGGCGCTCGGCCTCAGCTTGGCGACGGTGCTGCTCATGAGCGGCACGCTGTCGACGTCGGGCATCGTGGCCGGTCAGGACTCGCTCGCCGACTGGAACCTCATCGCCACCGGCTTCGTGCCGTTCTTCATCTTCATCATCGCGGTCACGGCCGAACTCAACCGGCCGCCGTTCGACCTCGTCGAGGCCGAGCAGGAACTCGTGTCGGGCTTCAACACCGAGTACGGCGGCATCGGCTTCGCACTGTTCTTCCTCGCGGAGTTCATGAACGTCATCACGATGTCGGGCATCATCGTCACCCTGTTCCTCGGCGGACCGCAGCCGATCATGCTCGGCGACCTCAACCTCTTTGGCTGGGCGGGCGCCGTGGGTGGCACGCTGTGGTTCGTCCTCAAGCTCTTCTTGTTCCTCTACATGTACGTCTGGTTCCGCGCGACACTTCCCCGACTCCGGTACGACCAGCTCATGGATCTCGGCTGGAAGGTCCTCATCCCGATCTCGCTCGGGTGGTTCCTCCTGCTCGCCGCGCTGCGTGAGTTCAACTCCGACGGAGACTTCGCCGACGCCATCCCGGTGGTCATCATCTCGGTGGTGATCGGCATGGCCGCCGTCGGGCTGTTCGTCACCGCACTCGGTGTCGGCAAGAAGACGGCCGAGCAGTCGGCGGGAGCGGTCACCGACGAGACGGGAGCACCGGTCTGATGGGGTACTTCGGAGGATTCCTCGTCACGATGCGTCAGCACCGCCTGTTCGGCGGAAAGCAGGTGACCACCGAGTACTCGGGCGGTCGCAAGGCGAAGAAGAAGCTCACCGACGACCGCGCGGTCAGTGGTGACGAGAAGCTGATGCGGCCCGAGCGGCTGCACGGCCGTCACGTGCTCAACCGGTACGAGGACGGCATGGAGAAGTGCATCGGCTGCGAGTTGTGTGCGGGCGTCTGCCCGGCCAACTGCATCCACGTGCGCGGCGCCGACAACGACCCGGTCAACCCCACGTCACCGGGTGAGCGGTTCGGGTGGATCTACGAGATCAACTATCTGCGCTGCATCCACTGCGACCTCTGCGTCGAGGCGTGCCCCACCGAGGCCATCACCGAGTCGAAGCTGTTCGAGTTCAGCTTCACCAACCGCCAGGACGCGATCTACACCAAGACCGAACTCGTCGTCGACGACGAGGGCAAGCCCCAGCAGCTGCCGTGGGAGGACTGGCGCGACGGCGACGACCAGCACACGTCGGGGTGGATGCGCGCCACGTCGCCGTCGGGTGACGCCACCTTCGAGGACGAGGTCGGCTGGTCGAACGAGCTGGGCTACGGCACGCGCGCACCCGAAGGCGACCAGCAGACCCGCGATGCCCAGACGCGCCCCTCGGGGTCCGGCGTGAAGACGGTCGAACGATGATGCAGCGGGTTCCTCGATGAACGGTGACGCAACGTTCATCGAGTACGTCGTCTTCTTCGCGGCCAGCGTGATGGTGCTCGGCGGTGCGGTCGGCGTCATCGCGTTCCGCAACCCGGTGCACTCGGCGCTCGGACTCGTGCTCACGCTCTTCGGCGTCGCGGTGCATTTCGTCGCCCAGGAGGCGCACTTCCTCGCCGCCGTCCAGGTCATCGTGTACGCCGGCGCCATCGTGGTGCTGTTCCTGTTCGTCATCATGCTGCTCGGCGTCGACAAGGCGCAGGACCTCTCGATCGAACCGATCCCGATCCAGCGGCCACTGGCCGGGGTCATGGCGGTCGGGCTGTTCGGACTCGTGCTGGCCGCCATCGTCCGCAGTGGCGACGCCATCGGGTCGATCGCGTTGCAGCCGATCGATCCCGTCACGCGCGAACCGATCGGTCTCGAGACCGCGGCCGAGACGGGCAACCACGACGCCAACATCGAGTCGCTGGCCCGGAACCTGTACACCGACCATGTCTTCGCGTTCGAGCTCACCTCGGTGCTGCTCATCGTGGCGGTGGCCGGCACGGTCCTGCTCACGCGCCGGTGGCCGAAAGGCGTCGGTGAGGATCTCGGCGACGAGGCGTCGACCGCCGCGTCAAGCCGCTCGGGGAGTGGTTCGTGATCGCGGCGAT
>JBCDAK010000310.1:0-4102 GCA_039185545.1 Actinomycetota bacterium | reverse complement strand
GGCGAGATCCTGCCGAGCGCCCGGCTCACCGACGTCGACGGCAACGAGGTCGACGCGCAGTCGCTGATCGGTGAACCGCTCGTGATGAACTTCTGGTTCACGACGTGCCCGCCCTGTGCGAAGGAGCTCGCCGATTTCGCCGAGGTCGACGACGAGACCGAGGGCGTCCGGTTCGTGGGCGTGAATCCGAGTCCGACCGACCCGATTCCCGCGATGGTGCGGTTCGCCGAGGAGCGAGGCGTGACGTACGACCTCTTCAAGGACGATCTCCTCGAGCTCGAGACGGCGCTCGACATCACGTTCCACCCGGTCACCGTGTTCGTCGACTCGAACGGGATGATCGTCAACCAGACCGGCGTTCTCGATGCCGACGGCCTCCGCGACGAGGTGGCCGAACTGCTCGCCCACGACAAGGAGCTCGACACGTGAGCCAGTTCTTCATCGCCGGCGTGCTCGCCGCCGTCAACCCGTGCGGGTTCATCCTGCTGCCGACGTATCTGATGTACTACCTCGGCGTCGACCAGGACGAGAACGTCTCCCAGCGGATGGCGTTGCGTCGAGCGCTGGGCGTCGCAGGCGCTCTCGGTATCGGCTTCATGGTGGTGTTCATCGCCGTGGCGTCGGTGACGAACTTCTTCACCGACTTCATCCTCGAGAACGCCAAGTGGGCCACCGCCGTGTTCGGCCTCGCGCTGATCGGTCTCGGCGTGGCGATGCTCTTCGGGAAGAAGTTCACCTTCGTCACGCCGCAGATCTCCACTGGCCAGAAGGATCGAACGTTCCGATCGATGTTCATCTACGGCGTCGCCTACGCCGTCGCCTCGCTGTCCTGCACCCTTCCGCTGTTCCTCGGAGCGGTGTTCTCGCAGGGGCGGGCGCGCGGCGTCTGGACCGGCGTGCAGAACGGACTCGCCTACTCGATCGGGATGCTCGTGATCGTCGGTGGTCTCACCGTGGCCCTGGCGTTCGCTCGCACCGGCCTGCTCAAGTTCCTCCGCCGGGTCATGCAGTACATGGACAAGATCACGGCGGCGTTCGTGATCGTGGCGGGCCTGTACCTGCTGTGGTTCTTCTACTGGTTCGATCTCCGTGAGGAAGGCGACCCGATCACCGACTGGGTCCAGGCGCAGCAGGCCGAGGTGTCGACGTTCCTCAACAACCACCAGTGGGGCGTCGCCGTCACCCTCTTCTCGGTGGTCGGCGCCACGCTCATGTACGTCTTCATCCGACGAGCAGCAGTGCTCGTCGGGACGTTGGTGGTCGGTCTGGCTCTCGGGCTCGCCTTCGCCAACGACTGGAGGGCGGTCGTGATCATCGCCGCCTCCGTGGCGGTCGCCGGGATCATCGGCCTCCGCTCCGACGACGGACCGCCCGAGGTGACCGCCGCCGCCGAGGAACCGGCCGAGGACGAGCCGGTCGCCGCAGCCAGCGACACCGAGACCAGCGACACCGAGACCAGCGACACCGAGACCCCGGGCCCCGACCCCGCCCTCACCTGACACAGCACGCCCGGTGCCGGGCCGGATTCGTGCTGTTCTCAGCACGTTCGGTGCCGGGTCGGATTCGTGCTGTGCGCAGCACGTCTGGTGCCGGGTCCGAAACGTGCTGTTTCAGCTCGGATGACTACCGTCGCCCGACATGGCGCCGAACTCGATCCGTTACGTCGACCCGGAGCAGGTACCGATCCGTGACGCAGCGACGGTGATGTTGCTGCGCGATCCGGCCGACGGCGAGCCCGGTGTCGAGGTCTTCGTGTTGAAGCGCACGGCGAGCGCCGCCTTCGGTGCCGGCATGTACGTGTTCCCCGGTGGCCGTGTCGACCCCGACGACGCCGGCGACGAGATCGAGACGTTCTGCCGCGGACTGTCCGACGACGATGCATCCGGACAGCTGGGCATCGACGCAGGCGGACTCGCGTACTGGGTCGCTGCCATCCGCGAGTGCTTCGAGGAGGCGGGGGTCCTGCTCGCCGAGCCGCGGAACGGTGGTGGACTCGACGTATCGGACGAAGAGCGGGTCGCGGTGCACGACGGCGAGCTGTCGATGGCCGAGCTGTGTCGTCGCCACGACCTCGTGCTCGATCTCACGACCACCCACTACGTCGACCACTGGATCACTCCGATCGGCGAGCAGCGTCGATTCGACACGCGCTTCTTCGTGACCGACGCACCCGACGATCAGGTCGGCAGTCACGACGATGCCGAGACGGTCGACAGCACGTGGATCCGCCCGGAGTCTGCGCTCGAGATGGTCGATGCCGGTGACCTCATGATGATGCCACCCACGGTCGCCAACCTCCGCTGGCTCACGGGCTTCGCCTCGGCCGACGCCGCCGTGGCGGCCGGTGCCGAGAAGACCGACGTGCCGACCACACTCCCGAAGATCCGCTTCGCGGACGACGGCTCGATCGCCGGCGTCGTCATGCCCGGCGATCCCGACTACGAAACGCTCTGACGGTCGGTCAGCGGTCGGGGAGGACGTCGAAGAGTGACGCGTCGAGTGCGCGCCCGTCGACGATGGACCGGTCGCCGACGGGTTCGTCGAGCTCGATCGTGACGGCGGTGGGCGGATTGGTTGGGCAGTCGGCGCCACCCGAGAGTGGAATCGCGGCGAAGGTGATGCGGATCGCGTCGTCGGACTCGACGACGTCGGGTCCGAGGAGTTGATCGCCCAGCTGACGACCGCTCGCGCACGCCATCTCGGTGGCCAGGACGGTGAACGAGGTTGCGTCCGCAGGCGGGGGATCCGACTCGAACTGCCACTCGACGCCGCCGAGACCCTCGGGGAGCGGCCACTCGAGGACGTCGCATCCGCCGCCGCTCGAGCTGCCGCCGAAGGTCCAGCCCGTCGGGATCCGTTCGAGTCCGATCAGGAACACGCCACCGTCCCGAACGCCGAACAGGGTGAGGCGCTCGTCGTCCTCCGACACGAGCAGCCAGTCATCGGCGTCCCACAGGCCGGCCTGCCCAACCTGGGGGAGGAACGCGTCGAGCGCCTCCTCGATGTCGGGGCGACCGAGGTCGGCCAGGTTCTGGGCACTGCGGAGATCGCCCAGTCGGTACCGGCGTCCGTTGCAGATGACCTCCTGGTCGTCGTCGAGCGATGTGACGTCGGCGGTGTCGGGGATCGCGTCGAGTTCGTCGCCCGGCATCCAGATGCGACGGTCGGGGTCGACGAGCGGACCCTCGACGCACGTCAGTTGCGGGTCGGCGACGTCGAGGAGGTCGACGAGAGTCTGCTCGGTCGGGTCGATGACGAACAGTTCGACGCGCTGCGTCAGCACGCCCCAACCGGCGCCGCCGAGCTCGTACCCGCTCGTCTCGACTGCGGCGATGGCGATGTCCATGGTCCGCTGCACGTCGACCTCGTTGATCTTCGTCGGCATCACGTCGAACGCGAGGCCGGAGTCGGCGATCGTGGCACCGTCCGCGGTCGCGAGCGCCAGGAGCTCCGCGCGAATGGCGTCGACATCGCCCGTCGTCCCGACCACGAGGACGCCGGCTGCCTCGCGGTCGATCCAGAAGCCGCCGAAGCGATCGGGGTTCGCCTGACCCCAGTCGACGATCGCTTGGACGACATCGTCGGGCAGATCGATCGATCCCGTGCCGACCTCCTCGGAGACCAACCGGTCGACGTCGGCGCACAGCGGGACCCGGTCGGCGGTCGGCCGCGCAACGGTCGTGGAGGGGCTGGCCGTGGTCGTTGCAGCTGCAGACGTCGGCTCGCTCGTCGCGACCGTCGCCTCGCTCGGCTCGGTCGGCGACGGCGTGGAGTCGCCCGATCCGCCTCCCGACGGAAGCGTGCCTCCGTCGGGCTCCGACGAGGTCGAGGACGACCCGCACGCAGCCACCGCGAGCGCGAGCAGGAGGACGGACGCGGCGGTACGGGCCGATCGCATGATGATCAGACGATCCCGGACCCGAGACGGTTCCCGCGTTCTCATGAACGTCGACGACGTGTGACGTCGTCGATGCTCACGAGAACGAGATCAGGCGTCGGCGTCGGATGGCTCGAGAGCGTCGAAGGCGGCGTTGACCGTGTCGAGGAGACGCGCCGAGCAGCCGGCCATGTCGATCTCGGGAGACGGCGGCGGCTTGAGTTC
>JBCDAK010000309.1:0-4145 GCA_039185545.1 Actinomycetota bacterium | reverse complement strand
GTCGTCGAGGACGCGCCGACGGCCGACGCCGAGTCCCTGTCCGCGATGCTCGTGAGCCTCTACAACGACGACGACTCGACAACGCTCCGCGAACTCGTGCATCCCGACGTCGAGCACTACTCCCCGGCGATCGGGGACGGCGTCGACGCCTGGGCCGACTTCGCCGCCCGCTTCGCCGGCGAGCAGCCCGTGGTCGAGATCCATCGCGCCATCACCGACGGCGACACCGTGTTGGTCCACGCCGAGTACGCATGGAACCCCGCCCGAGAACTCGACGGTGGGCTCGGATCGGCGGTCGCCCACGTCTTCACGATCGAGAACGGGCTCGTCGTCCGGGCGGTCGAGGTGACCCAGGCGGTCTCCGAGACCTCGGTGTCGGGTCACGGGATGTTCGAACAGGTCGGCGAGAGCGCCACGAACTCCGACACCGATGCCAATCGAGCGGCGACGATCCGCATGGTCACCGAGGCTCTCGCCGGCGACGCCAGCGCCGTCGACGAGCTCGTGGGCGACTACATCCAGCACAACCCCCTCGTGCCCGACGGTCGGGACGGCGTCGTCGGGCTGGTCGATGCGACCGGAGGCTTCCCGAGCCAGTTCGGCACCGCAGCAGCGGAGCGCGATCTCGGCGCCACTCTGGTGCTGTACGACGCGAACCCCGTCCTGGGTGGCGTGCCGGTCGTCGGCGTCGACATCTTCCGATTCGGTGAGGACGGACTCATCACCGAACACTGGGACGTCTTGGAGCCCGAGTTCATCTCGCCCGACGGACGCACCTTCCCGTTCGGGTGAGGCTCCCGAGTCCCGCGTCAGTCGGTGAACGCAGCGATGGCCGCGAGCGTCATCGTCGTGAGGCGCTCGGTCATCTCGGCCTTTCGCTCCGGACGTTCGGCCACCGGCGTGCTCACGTAGTCGTTCAACGCGCCCACGGCGAGCAGTTCGACCACGTCGGAGATCGCCTCCGTGTCGACCGAGACACCCGCTCGGGCGACGCTGCGGTATCGAACGGCGAGCCCCTGGCGCCGGGCGTCGGCGAGCCGCTTGATCGCACCGGCGATCTCGGGGTGAGGACTGTGTGTCTCTCGCAGTTGGATCGTGACGACGTCTTCTCGACGATCGACCAACGAGAGGTAGCCGTCCCAGAGGGCGCGCACGTCGCTGGCGCTCATCCCGGACTGATCCTCCGGGAGCGCCTCGGTGAACCGCGCCTCGGCGAAGGCCGTGGCGAGATCGATGATCGCGAGGAGCAGATCGGTCTTGTTGTCGAACTGGTGGTAGAAGCTGCCGACCGAGATCCCGACCGGATCGAGGATGTCCTTGGCGAGGTTGACCCCGTCGTGGCCCTTCTCGGCGAAGGCCTTCACACCCGCTTCGAGCAGCGCCTGCCGAGTGGCGGCTCGCTGCTGGGCGCGAGATCGTGGCGGAGGGTCGGCCTCGGTGCTCACCGTCACAGAATAAATCGTCTAGAGGGCAACTTCAGCGTCGACGCGCGCTGCGTTCGATCAACTCGGCGACAGAGTCGCCGAGCAGCGAGCCGGCACGGGCGAGGGCGAGCACGACGTCGAAGTGGTTGCGGTCGGGGATCTCGAGCGTCGAGACCGGCACGTCGACGAGCCGCAGCGCATCGACCATCGCACGAGATTGAGCGACGAACTCGGACGTCTCGTGCTCGCCGTGGGCGACGAGCGTGGGCGGGAACCGGTGGAGGTCGGCGCGCAGCGGGCTGATGCGGTGGGCGGTGTCGACGTCGAGCGCGAGCGCCTCGTCGATCGACGTGCCGATCAACGGCTCCAGCTCGTACACGCCCGAGAGCAACACGGCAGCGGCGACGTGACCGGCGGGCGCCTCGGGGTCGAGCGCCGCCATCGCGGCGAGGTGAGCACCCGCCGAACTTCCCGACACGACGACCCGGCCGGGGTCGACGCCGAGTTCGTCGGCAGCCCCGTGCAGCGTGCGCACCGCTCGCCGGCACTCATCGACGATCTCGTCGACCGTCGCGTCCGGCGCGAGTGTGTAGTCGACCGCGGCGAAGGCCCAACCCCGCTCGACGCAGTCCGCGGCGGCGAACCGCGAGTCGAGCTTCGACAGCTCCTGCCAGTAGCCGCCGTGGATGAACGCGAGCAGTGGGGGAGCGCCCGTGTCGGCGGAGCCCACGGGAGTGCCGGCGGGCGCCGGAACGGCGACGTCGATGGTCTGGCTCTCTCGGTCGCCGTACGGGACGACCACCGTGGTCGCGCCGGCCACCGCCCGAACGCGGGCCCAGGCCTCGTCGCTCTCCCGGCGGTACGCGGCGACGAACGGTCCGTAGTCGCGGCCGGGGAGGACCGAACTCGGTGAGTAGGCCCGCTCCCGCTCGTCCGGAGTCATCGTGCGCCACCGCATGGTGACGCCATGGTGCCCCGATTCCCGACGGTGTGTCGCGATCAGGGGGAGGCCGACGGCGACGTGACGTCGCCGGAGGGTCCCGACGACCTGCGGCGAAGATGCGCGAGGTCGGCGGCGTGGTGGCCGATCAGGACCGACGCCAGCATGATCGTGATGGTGTTGTAGGCGATCAGGTCGACGAAGTAGTCGACGCCGTCGACGGTGTAGTTCAAGTACATCGACACGAACATGTTGCCGACGGCGAGGATCGCACCGAGCACCCGCGTCCGGGGGATCAGCACGAGGAGCCCGATCACGACCGACAGCACGTTCCCGCCGACGTCGACGACGGCCGGCGGTTGCTCGCCCACGGGATCTCCCGATCCCGATCCCGATGCCGCCCCGAACATGGCGAGAGCGACGAGCACGGCGATCGTCGTGAAGACGATGCGCTCGGTGCGGGTCTCCCGCTGTGTGACGAACGAGGGCCGAAGGAGCTGCCTGATCACGATCGACCTCCCAGGTCGCCGGTGATGTCGAACGCCGCCTCCCGGACCTCTCGATCGAGGTCGGGTGCCGTCTCGACCGCCTCGATCGCGAGTCCCCGGGCCTCATCGGCCTCGACCCCCACGGCCCGGAGCAGCAGCGTGATCACCTCCTGGCGGTGACCGCGGTCGCCGGTTCCGTCGCCCGTGGCGATCCGCCGCACGGTCCGCAGCATCGTTCCGATGACGACGTCGATCACGGCCGGTGTCGGTTCCCGATCGAGCCGACCGTCGGCGTGGCCCCGCTCGAGATCCACCCGGAGGTGGACGAGGGGATCGTCGCTCCACAGCTCGGTTCGCGGCATCGATTCGAGTCGCAGGCCGACCCGTGCCAGCTTCGGGAGAGTCGCCGCCCGCTCGAAGAACATCGCGGTGATGGTGGCGAAGCGTCGGGCCGGGTCGTCGATCGCCACCACCGCGGCGCTCGTCGCCGTGAAGTTCCCCACCACCTCGGCGACGACGGCGTCGATCAACGCGTCTCGATCGACGAAGTGGTTGTAGAAGGTGCCGTTCGACACGCCGGCGCGGCGCGTCACGTCGAGCACGGTGAACGCCTCGCCTTCGGTGGCGATCGCGTCGACGGCCGCGACGAGCAGCTGCCGGCGAGTCCGTTCCCGTTTCGTGGGTTCACCGGACCGTGTGGTGTTGGGCCAAGGGGTTGACACGGCGAACATGCTACCTGAAACTGAGGCAACTCTCAAAAATGAGGCTTCTGTCAGAAAGGCCCCCATGAAAAAGGTTCTGCGTTTCCTGTTCACCACCATTCGAGGGATCTTCACGGTCATCGGCATGCTCGTCGGCGTCGTCGCGATCGTGATCGCGTTCGTCCTGGTCACCGGTGGTCCCGACCAGGGCGAGCCGATCGTGCTCGAGCCGAAGGGCGAGTCGGAGGTCGTGTTCGACCTCGGTCTCGACCCGCTCGCCGGCGAGGAGATCGATCTCGTGTACGAGGCCTGGCTCTCGCCACAGCAGGAGGCGGAAGAAGAGGACGACACGCCGTCGGGAGCACCCGAGCAGTTCCTGTCGACCGAGCCGTCGACCGACCGTGAGGAACGTGAGTCACGGGGACACGGAACGATCGCATTCAACCGGGAGCTCAGTCGGGCGTACGTCCACCTCGAGATCGCCAACATCGACCCCGACGACATCACCCTCGCCCACATCCACTGTGGGAGGCCCGGCCAGCTCGGGCCGATCATGGTCGACTTCGGGGCCACCGGTGACGTGACCGAGTAC
>JBCDAK010000308.1:0-4156 GCA_039185545.1 Actinomycetota bacterium | reverse complement strand
CGTCCGCGTGACGGTCACCGCGACGGTGGTCCTGATCGTCGGGTTCCTGCTCGGCTTCCGGGCGTCGGAGGGTGTCGTGGGCGTCGCCGCCGGCGTTGCGCTCGCCGTCGCCTTCGGCCACACGTTCCACTGGGCGTACGCCTACTTCGGTCTGAAGTTCAAGGATCCGACGGTCGCTCAGTCGGCCGGCTACCTGCCGATCTTCCCGCTCGTGTTCGCCGCATCCACGTTTGCGCCCGTGGAGAACATGCCCGGGTGGCTGCAGCCGTTCACCGAGCACCAGCCGGTCACGGTCACCGTCGACGCCGTCCGGGCGATCATGCACGGCGGTGACGTCGCCGGCCCGCTCACCCAGTCGGTGCTCTGGATCGCCGGGCTCCTCGCACTCTGGGTGACCCTCGCGACGCGAGCGTTCTCCCGGGGACTGCACCGCTGAGCGACTCCCCGCCGCGCCGGGGCAGAGCCCGGCGTGGCGGGGCTTTCCGGGCTTGTGATGCGGTTGTGATGTCCCGGGCGGACGATGGCGGCATGTTCATCGATCGCACGCACACCCACGATCACGACCGCCGAACGAACCGCCGGACGGGCGCTCGCCGGACGAGCGCCCTGCTCGGGGTGGGTGTCGCGGCGATCCTGGGCGCAGTGGCCTGGTTCGGCGCGGTAGCAACCGCCGACTCCGACGGCGACGCCTGTGATGCGGCGACCACCACGTACCGCCTCACCGAGCCGGGCTCGTACTCGGCGTTCACCCGCTCGTCGTCCAGCGGCGTCGCACTCGAGGTGCTCGGAGCGGACGGCGAGTCGCTCGTCGAGTCACCGGCGCGCATGATGACGGCGAACGGGTTCGACCTGCGGTCGGCGATGAGGTTCGGTGTTCCCGTGCCCGCCGTCTTCGGGGTCGAGTCGCCGGTCGACCTGCGTGTCGAATCGGCGGACGAGCCGTTCGACCTCGTCGTGGTGCGTCTCGGCGGGTCCGACGAGTGGAGTGGGCGGGAGGTGCAGGCGCCTGTCACGACCCTTCCCGAGACATCGGACGGGTGCGGCCCGACCGGCTCGTCGCCGGTCCGGACCATCGACCCGGGTGGGGTCTACTCGGACGTCACCGCGCACCAGGTGTACGTGATCTCGTCCGACGGGTGAATCGAAGCGACCTCGACGCGAGACTGACCGAGCGGTGGACGAGATGACGACACGATCGAGCGTTCGGGTCTTCGGCGGCATCTCCGTCGATGGCCCGGACGGCCCGGTCAGCATCGGCGGCCCCCGCCAGCGCCGCCTCCTGGCCTTGCTCGTGGTGCGCCCCGACGAGATCGCCACGAACGACTGGCTCGCCGAGCATCTCTGGAACGACGACGACCGGCCGGAGACCACCGATCGTGCGATCCGCACGTACATGTCCCGCCTGCGCCAGGCGCTCCCGTCCGACGCGCAGGAGTGGGTCGACACCGAGTCGTCCGGATACCGCTGGGCCGGGCCGATCGATGCGCTCGAACACCGCCGCTTCGCGCAGTTGCGAGTCGCCGCGACCAACGCGAGGTCTGTCGGTGATCCTCAAGCCGCCATCGTGCTGTTGGACGACGCGCTCGCCCTCTGGCGGGGCGGTCCATTCCGCGAGCTCGAGGACCTCGAGTGGGCGAGTGCTGCGATCGAGCAGCTCCGCATCGATCGTCTGGAGATGCAGGAGGAGCGCTGGCAAGCCGCACTCGATCTGGGTCGCCACACCCAGATCGTCGGCGAACTCGCGGCCTTCACCGCCGAACACCAGCTGCGTGATCGAGCGGCCCGTCAGTACGCGCTCGCCCTCCATCGGAGCGGCCGCACGGCGGAGGCGCTCCGGGTGATCGGCGCTCACCGCGCAGCCCTCGTCGATCAGAGCGGTCTCGACCCCTCGTCCGGCATCATCGAACTCGAGGCGGCGATCCTCGCGGGCGACCCGTCACTCGACATCGACACGTCCGGCCGACCGCTCCGCGGATACCGACTCCTCGACGAGGCTGGGAGCGGCGCCTTCTCGATCGTCTGGCGAGCGACGCAGCCGTCGGTCGACCGGAACGTCGCGATCAAGCAGATCCGCGCCGAACTCGCTGCCCAGCCCGACTTCATCAGACGGTTCGAGGCCGAGGCCCATCTGATCGCGCGGATCGAGCACCCCCACATCGTCCCGCTGATCGACTACTGGCGCGACCCCGACTCGGCGTACCTCGTGATGCGCTGGCTCCCTGGCGGAACACTCGAGGGCCGCCTCGACGACGGATCGCTCACCGTGCAGCAGACGCTCGAACTCGCCCGCGAGATCGGGGGCGCGCTCGCCGCTGCGCACGCGGCCGGCGTCGTGCATCGTGACGTCAAGGCGTCGAACATCCTCTTCGACGAGCACCAGCACGCGTTCCTCACCGACTTCGGCATCGCTCTCGACGTGGCGGAGACGGGCGGTCCCGACGCGGCGCTGTCCTCCGGCTCGCCGGCCTATGCGTCACCCGAGCAGATCCGCGGCGAATCGCCGAGCGGAGCCGCCGACATCTTCAGCCTCGGCGTCGTGCTCTTCGAGTGCCTCGCGGGTGAGCTGCCGTTTCCCCGGGTGTCCGACGTGGCCGAACTGGTCGAGCTCCAGCTCCACGAGGACCATCCACCGCTCGCATCGCTCCGATCCGACGTTCCCGACCCCGTGTCCCGCGCGATCGCCACCGCCACGGCGAAGGACCCGGCCAAGCGCTTCACCACGATCGACGAGTTCCTCGCGGCACTGGACGACTCGACGAGCGAGGCCAGCGTGCCACCGACCCGCACGTCGGGCTCAGAGGCGGCCAACCCCTACCTCGGTCTCCGCGCGTTCGACAGCGGCGACGCCGACCGATTCTTCGGTCGCGAGGGGCTGATCGCCGACATGCTCGATCGACTCGCCGCAGGCGGTGTCGGCTCGCGATGTCTGCTCGCCGTCGGACCGTCAGGCTCGGGCAAGTCGTCGGTGGTTCGAGCCGGCCTGCTGCCGGCGGTGCGAGCGGGCGGGATCGACGGCTCCGACGACTGGTTCGTCACGACCATGACCCCGGGGACCGATCCGTTCGACTCGCTCGAGGCGGCATTGCTGCGAGTGGCCGTCAACCCGCCACCCTCGCTCATCGAGCAACTCCGCGGCGGACCCAGAGGGGTTCTCCGAGGCGTTCGACGGTGCCTCCCGTCCGATGGAGATCACCTCGTCCTCGTCATCGATCAGTTCGAGGAGCTGTTCGTCGGCACCTCCGCCGACGTCGCCGACGAGTTCCTCGACGCGCTCTCGACGGCGATCGAGGAGCCGACGTCGCCACTGATCGTCGTGGCCACGCTGCGCGCCGACTACTACGACCGCCCGCTCGACCATCCGCTCTTCGGCACGATCGCGACACGCAGCACCGTGCAGGTCACGCGACTCGCCGCCGACGAACTCGAGCGGGCGATCACCGAGCCGGCCGCTCGGCTCGGAGTCGGCTTCGACGCCGGCCTCGTCGCACGGATGATCGCCGAGACCGTCGGTCAGGCCTCGCCCCTGCCACTGGTGCAGTTCACGCTCGGGGAACTGTTCGATCGGCGAACAGGCGACCAGATCTCGACCGCGGCGTACGACGACCTCGGTGGTGTCGGAGGCGCACTCGCCGCCAGCGCCGAGCAGATCCACGTGGACGCGACCGAGCCGCAGCGCCAGACGATCCGCCGCGTCTTCGGTGAACTCACCGACGCAGGAGCGCAGACGGCGGATCTCCGCCGGCGAGTCGCGCTGGCCGACCTCTGCGACGACCCGCACGTCTCCTGGGTGTTGGATCGATTCGGGGCCGCACGACTGATCACGTTCGATCGAGATGCATCGACCCGCGAGCCGACCGTCGAGGTCGCCCATGAAGCGTTGCTCCGAGAGTGGCCGCGCCTCACCGACTGGCTCACCGAGGACGCGGAGACGCTTCGCTCCGTCGACCGGATCCGGGCGGCGGCGGCGACCTGGGACGAGGCGGGCCGACAGGACACCGACCTCTACCGCGGTGACCGCCTCGCCCAGGCCGAGGAGTTGGCGCGTGCGATGCCAGACCGTCTCCGCCCGCTCGACCGCGAGTTCGTCGACGCGTCTCGCGGGGCGTCGGACGCGTCTCGGCGACGTGAGGAGCGGCGCCTGCGCCGCCTCCGTCGT
>JBCDAK010000307.1:0-4232 GCA_039185545.1 Actinomycetota bacterium | reverse complement strand
GCGACCTCGATGCCGCCGCAGTCGACGCTGCGGTCCTGCACCCGGTACTGGTCGGCCGACTGCACGCCGAGCAGCGCCATCTCCTTGTTGTGGTCGACCGGGAAGATGAAGTTGCTCGCGTGCCCGGTGGAGCCGCCCGGGTTGGGCAGCGGGCCCTTGTCGAGCAGGACCATGTCGGTCCAGCCGAGCCGGGCGAGATGCCCGGCCAGACAATTGCCGACGATGCCGGCACCGATGATCACGACCTTCGCGGTCGACGGAAACTCGTCACTCATGGTTCACCCCATCACGTTCCGGGTCAGACCCCAGGTGTGACATCACGTTCTGGGTCTGACCCCAGGCGTGATGTCTTGACAGTGGTGATATATCAACACGGTATCAGTGCCGTGTCAACCGTGTCCGGGGCCGAATCGGGAGCCCGCGCGTCGCTCGGCGAGCGCGCCTTCCACGAGATCCGGAAGATGATCATCCGACTCGATCTCGCGCCCGGCGACGTGGTGCGCGAGGCCGACCTCGAGTCGACGCTCGGCATGAGCCGCACCCCCATCCGTGAGGCCCTGCAGCGGCTCGCCCGGGATCACTTCGTGACCGTGATCCCCCGCCGCGGGATGTTCGTGAGTGCCATCGACGTCTCGGAACTGCCGACGCTCTACGAGACCCGCGCCGTGATGGAGCCGTACGTCGCGCGGGTGGCCGCGAGCCGCGGCACCGACGCCGACTGGGACGAGATGCGCGAGGTGCTCGACGAGACCGAGGTTCCGGGCAAGACACCCGAGGAGCTGATCGAACTCGACCGGCGCTGCCACGAGATCATCTGGCGGGCGGCCGACAACCGGTTCCTCACCGACACGCTCGACACGCTGTACGCACAGTCCGACCGGCTGTGGCACATGTACCTCTCGGACGTCGCCGACATGCACGACGCCGTCGACCAGCACGCCACGATCCACGACGCGCTCCGAGCGGGCCACCCCCGCAAGGCCGCCGACCTCGTCGAGGCCCACGTCCGCGCCTTCGACGAACAGGTCCGCGCCGCCGTCCGCTCCCGCCTCGACTGAAACAGCACGTTTGGTGCCGGGTCCGATTCGTGCTGTCTTCAGCACGTACTGGACCCGGCACCGGATGTGCCGTTTCGCCGGGGACCTCAGCGGGCGGAGGCGAGCTCCTTCGCCTTGGCGGCGGAGATCGTTCCGTGCTCGGCGTAAGCGACGAGGTCGTCGCCGACGGCCTCGAGCGTCTTGTCGAACCGCCGCCGCATCATCGGCTTCATGATCGCTCCGAGAGGACCGGTCACGTCCGCCGTGAGATGCAACGTGACCATCGAGCGATCGCCGCCAGCACGGCTGATCGTCCACTGGTTCTGCAGGTTCTTGACGAAGCCGGGGATCTTCTCCGCTTCGGCGGTGTAGGTGAACTGGCGACCGACGGGGTCGTACTGGACGAGCTGCTCGTCGATGGCCCCGAAGCCGTCGATCTGACACACCCGACCCCCGGCGATGCCGTCGGCCACCGGGCCGTACTTCGGGTTCGGAGCCGAGTACGTGATCCCGGTCGCCCAGGTGGACACCTCGGTGAACTCGGTCGTGAGCTTGGCGAACAGCTCGTCGGGATCCGCATCGATCGCGAACTGCTTGGTGACGTCGAGTGACATGGTTTCCTTTCTGCGATCGGTCCGTCCGATCGAACGGTCACCACGAAACCGAACCGCGGCGGGCGAGACATCGCCCCCGGCCGTCGATCACCCGTTCCTCACCCCCGAGCACCCGCCCGTCACGCGTCGTCGAGGAGACCCAGCTCGCGAGCCCTCTCGACGATGTCGGCGCGGCCCCGCAGACCGAGCTTGCGCCGGATCGACGTCAGGTGCGTCTTCACCGTGTTCTCCGAGACGTAGAGCTGACGCGCGAGCTCCCGCCGAGGCAGGTCGTACGGCAGCATCCGCAGCACCCCGAGTTCGCGCTCGCTGAGCTCGCGTGCCCCGATCGGCAACAGATCGTCGGGACCCGGTGCGAAACGCGTCGCCGTGTGTGCGGCGCGCACCTGCTCGAGGATCCAATCGGCGCCGGTCAACTCATCACCCACCGCATCGGCCGACCGGAGCGCTGCACGTTTCTCGGGCTCGCGTCCGTGCAGGTGGTGGATCCGAGCGCACAGCGCGTGGGCGAGGGCCAACACGGCCGGCTCGTCGCCGATCGTGGCGATCTCGATCGTGCGCTCGACGGCGTGCTCGGCGTCAGCCATCCGACCCTCGTCGAACGCCACCTGCGCTCTCACCAGCCACGGCATCGCCGGTCGGTGGAACCGCTCGAGGTCGGTCGACGTGACGAACGACAGCGCCGAGTCGGCGGCAGCTCCCGCGGCGATCGGATCGTCGAGCGCCATCCCGAGTGCGCCGTACGCCATGACCAACGGCGGGTCCTGGCCCGCCTCGCCGGCCAGATCGATCGCCACCCGAGCCGCGTCGACGGCATCGGCGTCACCCGCCAACGCGAGCACCTGGGCGAGCGTCGCATGCACCGTCGACACGATCGTCCAGTGAGGTGCTGCGTCGTCAGCCAGTTCGACGGCCTGCCGTGCCGATTCGACGGCGCTGGCGATCGCCCCGAGGTGACGATCTCGGCTCGCCCGGATCGTCCCGGCGTGGACGGCGAACAATCGCAGGTGATCGTCGGACACCCCCTCCACCATCCAGATCGCGTCGAGCCACGGATCGATCTCGTCGTAGCGACGCTGGTTGAGGCTCACCCAGGCGGGCAGCGCAGCGAGTACCGAGTCGGCGAGCACGCGCTCGGTGCCGATCCAGTTGATCCACCGCCACATGTCGTCGATCTGGCCGCGGTTCGAGGCGTCGAGCAGGCGCTCTCCCACGGCCTGGAGCGCGACCTCGTGCTCACCCGCCGACACCGCGTGCCACACGACCGAGTCGAGATCGTCGGCCGCCAGCGACCACCGCATCGCGCGCCGGTGCAGGTCCTCCATCTCCTCGGGAGGACGCTCGGCGGCCTCGCCCACGAGGAACTCCCGGAACAGACGATGCAGCCGGAACGTCGACGTCGCCGGGTCGACGAGCGAGGTGAACACCTGATCCGCAGCGAGCGTTCGCAGGACGGCGAGGCTGTCGGACCGGCCGCTGACGGAATCGCACACGCCGGGCGTGAGATCCATGAGGATCGACGTGTCGAGAAGGAAGTCGCGCACGTCGGCCGACAGACCGCCGAGGACCTCACTCGCGAGGTAGGTGGCGACCTCGGGCGACGAACCCGTGATGGCATCGAGCGACGCAGGCGCGTCCGAGCGGAGAGCGAGCTGTGACAGACGGACGCCGGCGGGCCAGCCGTCGAGGCGCGACACGAGCTCGGCGGCAGCGCCGTCGTCGAGCACGCCCGACCCGAGTTCGCCGGCCAGCGCCCGTCGACCCTCCTCGGCGGTGAAGGCCAGGTCCACAGCGGACAGCTCGACCACGTCGCCGTGCAGGCGGCGCCGAGCGAGCCCGAGGTCGAGCTCGTGTCGGGTCGTCATCGCGAGGAGCAGACCCTCGGGAGGTCTCGCCACCAGGCGTTCGAGGCCCAGCAGCACCCGTTCGTCCTCGATCTCATGCACGTCGTCGAGCACGAGGACGACCGTGGTCGGGACCGCCTCGATGGCGACCACGATCTCGTCGAGCGCCCGATCGACGTCGTCGTCGAGCAGCGGACCGATCGCCGGGTCGGCGGCGACACCGGCCTCGACCAGCGCGGCCACGACGTGGGTCCAGAATCGGGCCGGGTTGCCGTCGGCCCGATCGACGCTGACCCAGGCGGTGCGAACGCCCCACACCTCCTCGGCCTCCTCGAGGGTGCGCACGATCAGTGTCGTCTTCCCGAAGCCGGCGGGGGCGGTGACGACCCAGATCGGAGCCGAGGATTCGAGCAGTCGCGTGATCAGCCGCATCCGGACCACGAGGTCCGGTGTGGGCGCGGGCGCACGCAGCTTCGAGCGCACGATCGGCGGCCGCGACGTGGTCACGCCATCGAGGGTACGAGCCGACCGCTCACCCGTTCAGGGCGATCACCCATCGACGGAACAGCACGAATCCGACCCGGCACCAAACGTGCCGCACACAGCACGAATTCGACCCGGCACCGAACGTGCCGCACACAGCACGAATCCGACCCGGCACCGAACGTGCCGTCTCCCGGGTCTTCCATGATGCGGACTCGTTCCGTACTGTGGAACGGATGTCGAGTGCTTCGAGT
>JBCDAK010000306.1:0-4335 GCA_039185545.1 Actinomycetota bacterium | reverse complement strand
GGTCGGCCGGTCCGCTTGCGTCGCGCGGATGACGATGGCATCGGCGCCCCCCGAACGACCTCCGACGACGTCGCTGAACGAGGTGAGGTCGGTCGTCCCGGCCGAGTGCTACGAGCGGCCGGCGTGGCGGGCCGCCGTCGCCCTCGTTCAAGCGACCGTGCTCTACGTGGCGCCCGTCGTGGCCCTCGCGTTCACCGACAGGTGGTGGCTGCTCCCGATCCTGTGGCTCCTCGCCGGGCTCGGCGTCGCCGGCCTGTTCGTGCTCGGACACGACGCTTCCCACGGTGCACTCGTCGAGTCGAGGCGGGTGAACCGGGTCATCGCCCGCTTCTGCATGGCGCCGAGCGCGCACGTCGAGGCGGCGTGGGACCTCGGTCACAACCGTGTCCACCACGGGTACACGACTCGCCAGGGCTTCGATTTCGTGTGGCACCCGCTCACGGTCGAGGGCTATCGAGCGCTCGGCCGGTTCGGTCGACTGAGGCACCGCCTCGAGTGGTCGTTCCTCGGGTCGGGGGCGTACTACGCGCACTCCGTCTGGCTGGGCAAGATGTGGGCCTTCCGCGGAGGTGGCCGTCGACAGGGCACGATCGATCGGGACAAGGCCGTCGTCGCCTCGGTGCTCGGCGCTGCGGTCGCGATCTCGGCCGCCGTCGGCGCGTTCACCGGCGGCTGGGTCGCCGCCGTGTGGTTGCCGATCAAGCTGTTCGTGATCCCGCTGGCCGTATTCCTGAACATCATCGGCTGGACGGTCTACGTGCATCACGTGGCCGACGACATCCGCTGGTGGCCGAAGCGCGAATGGAGCCAGTTCCGGGGTCAGATGGAGTCGACCACGGTGCTCCATCTCCCCCGGGTCGTCAACCGGCTGTGGATGCACAACATCATGGTGCACGTCCCCCACCACGTCGACACGCGCCTTCCGTTCCATCAGCTCCCGCGGGCCGCGCGAGCGATCGCCGCGGCCTTCCCCGACACGATCCACGAGTCGAACGACGCGTTCCGCCGCTTCTGGCGCAGCACGCGTACGTGCAAGCTCTACGACTTCGACGAGGGCGTCTGGCTGCCGTACTCGGCGGCACGCGCCTGACGGCCGTCGAAGTTGAGTGCGGTCACCGCGTTCGACGGAGTGCGTAGACGATCGACGTCGAGTTCCGCGAGGCGATGTGGACGCCTTCGTCGGCAGCCACCTTGTCGAAGTCCGAATCGACCAGCGCGGCGAGCGCCGACATGTAGTCGTCGTCGGTCTGGACCTGGTCGTTGAAGGAGAACACGAGGAGATCGTCGGGCCCCACCGCGGCGGCGATGAGCGGGAGGGTCGACGCCGGGGCTGCACCGATGCCGATGACCCCGCAGGCGACGATGGCTCGATACGTGCCGGGAGCGACGTCGAGTTCGCCCGCCGTCAGTTGCCAGAGCCGCCGATGCACTGCCGCCCGCTCCGCCTGGTCGAGCATGCCGCTCGACAGGTCGGCGCCGTCGATGGTCGTGAAGCCCGCATCGGCGAGCGCTCGGCCCGACATGCCGGTTCCGCATCCGACGTCGAGGATGGGCGCATCGCGGTCGCTCAGGTGCTCGGCGAGAACCCGAGCGAGGCGTCCCGGGGTCGCGTATCCGCTCGCCTCGAGGTCGCGGTCGTAGGACCCGGCCCAGTCGTCGTAGAGGGCCCGTTGGGAAGCAGGGTCCGACGAACTCCGATACACGCGGTCGAAGACGTCGTCCGAGCTCATCGGGCCACCGTATGAGCCGAGCCGGACGTCAGCTCGACGGGGACTCGAGCGTGCGGCGGTCGCGGATCAGGACCTCCTGGCTGATCGTTGCGACGTGGGTGCCGTCGGGTTCGAAGACGTGCCCGATCGCGAGTCCTCGGCCGCCGACGAAGTGGTGGCACGACACGTCGTGGAGGTGCCAGGCGTCGGCGGCGATCGGACGGTGGAACCACATCGTGTGATCGAGGCTCGCAGCGAACCAGACGTCGTCGTCGGCGTCGCGGAGCGGGTGGGCCCGGATGACGGCGTCGGTCGGCAGGTCGTCGGACAGGTACGCGAGCCAACAGCGGTGGAGGAGCTGGGAGTCGGCGTCGTCGCGGTCACCGATCGACTCGCTGGCGCGCATCCAGGCCACCGATCGGCCGGCACCGTCACGGCCTGGTCCGTCGACCCGCTCGGGAGGCACGCTTGCCCGCTCGAACGCATCGGACCACGAGTCGAGTTCGAGCTCGTCGGGCGCCGGGACCTCCGGCATCACACAGGTCTGGATCACCTCGGACGCTTCCGGGCGCTGGAACGACGCCTCCGCGTTGAGGATCGCTCCGATCGCCTGGCGGGCGACGACGCGTCGGGTCTGGAAGCTGCGCCCGTTGCGGATGCGATCGACCTCGTAGCGGACCGGCTCGGACGCATCGCCGCGGCGGATGAAGTAGGCGCGGATCGAGTGCGGCTCGAACCCCTCGTCGGCCGACAAGGTCGCTGCGCGCAGTGCCTGGGCGACGATCTGGCCCCCGTAGAGCCCGCCCCACGGGTACTGCGGCCCGGTGCCGACGTGAACGTCGACCCCGTGCGGTGACAGCTCGAACACGCCGCGGACGCTAGTGGCCGCCCTTGCGCGCCGACCCCGCCCGCCTCGCGTCAGCGCCTCTGGTGTTTCTGGCCGGATGTGCTGACGTGAGTTCGCGGTCGCGCGCTTCGCGTCAGCGCCTCTCGTGGTTCTGGCCGGATGTGCTGACGTGAGTTCGCGGTCGTGCGCTTCGCGTCAGCGTCTCTCGTGTTTCTGGCCGGATGTGCTGACGTGAGTTCGCGGTCGTGCGCTTCGCGTCAGCGCATCTCGTGGTTCTGGCCGGATGTGCTGACGTGAAGCAGCCTGGTGGTGCGGGATCGGTCGCTCACATCAGGGAGATCACCGATGTGGCGTCGGTGGGCGTCGTCGATGGTGGTCGCATGAGCAAGATCAAGGTCGAGAGCAGCGTTCGCCGTGATGCCGAGGCGCCGACGATCGCGGACCGGTCCGATGGTCGTCGAGACGACCATCGAGGTCACGACGACGCAGACGACGTCGTCGTCGAGCGAGCGGAGCAACCGGCGATGGACGCCATGTCGAGCCCGCTCACCCGGAGCGAGCGCGCGCCGTCCACTCGTTCCGACAGCCCGTCCGACGACGGAGGCTCGACCGGGTCGAGCCCGGGAGACGCCGATGCCGACCCGCGGGATCCGTCGGCCGGGAGGTCGTACGCGGACGACGGTGACGGCGGGGAGTTCGTCTTCTCGGCTCGGGCCGAGGTGCTGCCCGACCCAGACGGTCTCGGCGAACAGGCCGGGGTGAGCGTCGGCGTCCGACACGGGGACGACGGAAGCTCGGTCGAGCACGGGGCCACGGTCGACTTCGACATGCAGTACTACGACGACGGCGGTCGTGGGAGTCAGATCGGCCTCGATGTGGGTGGCTACGACGTCGATGCCGACGGCGACCGCTCCGATGCGGGGCTCACGTTGAATCTCGATGCACGGATGGACGGCGACCACGCCGGTGAAGGGCAGATCGGCTTCGACCTCGGTGTGTACCACGAGAACGGCGACGGTGAACGACACGAAGCCGGCCCCACGGTCAACAGCGACTGGCAGTCGGACGAGGACGGCAACGGCGGCGAGGCCGGGGTGGACGTGGGGATCTACCTGGAGAACCCCGATGGGGAACGCTCCGAGGGCGGGATCGCCATCAGCCAGGACCTGCAGATGGACGATGACGGCGACGGTCTTCAGTGGGGCCTTGACCTCGCGAGTTACTCGGAGGGCGCCGACGGTGAACGAATGAGGAGCGGTGTCACGCAGAACGTCGATGTCCAGGTCGACAGCGACGGTGGCGGCGGGCAGCTCGGCGTCGACACCGGTGTGTTCCTCGATCACAGCAGCGGCGACCGGGCCGAGGCCGGGGTGACGCTCAACCTCGACGAGCAGATCGACGACGACGGGATCGGTCGGCAGGTCGGCCTCGACTGGGGTGGATTCGGCGAGACGGACGACGGGAGTCGCGTCGAGGCCGGAGTCACCGTCAACGTCGACCACCAAGCCGACGGCACCGGGGGTCAGACCGGCATCGACGTCGGTCTGTTCGACGAGAACGACGCGGGAGACCGGGCCGAGACCGGAGGCACCGTCAACGTCGACACCGACGGCCTCGACGTCGGCCTGTTCCTCGAAGACGACAGCGGTCAGCGCGACGAAGTCGGCGCCACCGGCCAGGTCGACGTCGACGTCGAGGACGGGATGACGACGGTGACGGGCACGCTCGGTGTGTTCGGAGAAGACGGCGAACAGCGCAACGAGATGAGCGTCGGGCAGG
>JBCDAK010000305.1:0-4343 GCA_039185545.1 Actinomycetota bacterium | reverse complement strand
CGAGGGTCGTCGCGCCGACTCCGCTGTCAGTACCACTCGTGGACCTACGAGGTCGACGAGGGTGCGCTCGTCGCCGTCCCCGACGAACGCGACTTCGTCGGACTCGACCGAGCCGAGCGATGCCTCCCGCGTGCTCGGTGCGAGACGTACGGGGGGTTCGTCTTCGTCAACCGCGACCTCGAGGCGACGCCACTGCTCGACTGGCTCGGACCGGTCCGCGACGTGCTCGACGCGTTCCAGTCGGAGCGGTTGCGGGAGGTGTATCGCGAGACGCGCATCATCCCCTGCAACTGGAAGGTCACCGCCGAGGCGTTCCTCGAGGTGTACCACTTCCGCCACATCCACTCCCACGACGGCGTCAGCGTCCTCGACAACCGGGGCGCGGCGATGGGGCTGTACCCGTTCGGCCACTCGCGGATGATCACGCCGTACTCGAACCAGAACGTCGAGCGACTCGGCCTCGCGTCGTGGGATGACTGGCAGCGCCTCGATCAGGGTCCCTTTCCCGTGGTCGACACGGTGCCGGGCATGGTCGATTGCACGTCGACCGCCGTGAGTCTGTTCCCCAACGCGATCATCCCGCTGGGCAGCATCGGCTACCCGATCAACCTGTTCTGGCCGATCGATGAGCGCCACACGCGACTCGACTGGGTCTACTACGGCCTGCCCGACGACGGCACCGATGCCTTCGACCCCGACGCTCTCCCCGATCACTGGCGCCGTCGCAAGGCGACCTACGACCAGATCATGGCCGAGGACGAGATGAACATGGCGCCGATGCAGCGGTCGATGGAGTCGCCGGCGCTCACCGGGATCCCGCTCAACTACCAGGAGCGTCGCATCTGGCATCTCCACGAGGAGATCGATCGGATCATGGGTGACGCCGTGCCCGAACACCTCCGGGTCGATCAGTTGCTCGACCCGTACGTCGAGCACTGACCGGCCAGCGTCGCGCCGATCACGTTCTGGGTCTGACCCCAGGCGTGATGTCCGCGAGGATCGGCCGATGGACCTCGCTGCGGCCGCCCGCGCCATCAATGCCACCGGTTACGCCTACATCTCGTCGTGGGCGCTGCTGACGGCGTGCGAACTGCGGCTGTTCGACCGCCTCCCGGCGCGCGCCGACGAACTCGGTGAGGTGTCACCCGACGCCGACCTCGTCACGACGCTGATGTACGTCCTCTCCGACGCCGGACTGGTCGTCGAGACGGCCGGGGCGTGGTCGCAGGACGACGGGATGGCTCGGCTCCTCACGGGCGACGCGTCGTACGCCGACTACCTCGGTGGTCAGGTTCTCCAGCAGATGACGCCGCGACTCACGCTCGGCCCCACCGGTCGGAACGTGTTGGCCGACGTCCTCGCCGCGCCCGAGAGCCGCACCGGATACGCCGGATGGTTCGCTGACGCCGAGGAGGCTCGCGCGTACCAGGCGTCGCAGTTCGCCGGCTCGCTCGGGCCGGCGAAGGGCCTCGCTCGGTCGCTCCCGGCGGTGGCCGGTCCCGTGCTCGACGTCGGCGGCGGCTGGGGAGCGATGGCCCGTGCCGTGGCGACGCACCACGAGGTCGACGTCGACGTGGTCGACTTGCCGAACGTGGTGGCGGCGGCGCCTCCCGTCGGCGATCGCGTCCGGTTCGTCGCCGGCGACGCTCTCGATCCGGCGTCGTGGCCGACCGATCGCGACGAGCCGTACGACGGCGCGATCCTCAGCTACCTCTTCTCCTCCATCCCCGGTGATCGCCACGGACCGTTGCTCGACGCACTCGCCGAACACGGCGTTCGGTGGGTCGCCGTTCACGATTTCCTCGTCGACGGCGGCGCGCACGCGGCGGCGTGGTCTCTGCAGCACGCCGTGTTCGTGCCCGGGCATCGATCTCGTCGCGTGCTCGAGGTCGAGGAGATGCTGGCGGAGCGCGGATGGGCGACCACTGCGACATCGCCGCTCGTCGACGAGATGACCACGTTGGTGGTCGGACGGAGAGGCTGAACCGTGAGCGCCTCCGCCGCACCCGTCGCTCAGATCGCCTACTTCGTCACCGACATCCGGCGGTCGGCGGCAGCGATGGTCGAGTCGTTGGGTGCCGGTCCGTTCCACGTGATCGACCGGATCGAACTGTCGTCGTGTGTGCACCGCGGTCGACCGGCCGATTTCGTGCACTCGTCGGCGTACGGACAGTGGGGTTCCGTCATGGTCGAGTTCGTTCAGCAGGACTCCGCCGGCCCGTCGCCGTTCCGAGACATGTACGCCCCGGGTGAGGAGGGCATCCACCACGTCGCCACGATCGTGCCCGACCTGCACGCGGCGATCGCCGATCACGCCGACCACGGGCGTGAGCTGGCGTCGATCCAGACGACGACGACCGGAACCGAGTTCGCGTTCGTCGACGCCACGGCCGACCTCGGCCACATGATCGAGCTCTACGAGCCGTCCGACGGGCTCCTCGGCTTCTACGCGATGATCCGCGCCGCCGCGGAGGGCTGGGACGGCGTCGATCCGGTCCGCACGCTCCGCTGAGCGGAGGCGGGACGTCGCGCTCAGTAGCCGGGATGGACGGCGAGGGCGCCGCCGTCGACCATCAGATCGGTGCCGGTGACGAACGACGAGCGGTCGCTCGCCAGGAACGCGATGCCGTTCGCGAGATCGTCGGGTGTGCCCATGCGGCCGAGCGGCGAGATCGTCGCGAGGTGATCGCGGATGCCGGGAGCTCGCTCGGATGCCGTTTCGATGATGCCGGTGTCGGTTGCGCCGGGGATGACGGTGTTGCACCGGATGGCGAGACCCTGCTGTCCACACCACACGGCGACCGAGCGACTCATCGAGCGCACCGCGCCCTTCGACGCGACGTAGGCGACGTCGGTGGGGATCGCCGTGATGGCACTGGTCGACGACACGTTGATGATCGATCCCGACGGACCGCCGGGGTTCTGACGCATCGCCGCGATGGCGTGCTGACATCCGAGCATCACCCCGGTGAGGTTCACGTCGAGCACCATGTGCCAGCGGTCGAGCGGGATCGACCCGATGTCGCCACCGCCCACGATCCCGGCGTTGTTGACGCACACGTCGAGACGTCCCTGCTCGGCGACGACCGACATCACGCGCTCCCAGGCGGCCGGATCCGACACGTCGTGTTCGACGAAGGTCGCTCCCACCTCGTCAGCGACGGTCCGTCCCGCCTCGGTGGTCACGTCGGTCGACACGACGTTCGCACCGTCGGCGACGAGACGTCGGACGGTGGCGGCGCCGATTCCCGACGCTCCACCCGTCACCAGCGCCACACGGCCATCGAGTTCACCCATGCCGGCGAGTCTGCTCGACGGCCTCCGTTCCGGGCGGACCGGCCGGAGGGCGCTCGGATACCGTGCCGCCGTGTCCGAGATCGTGACCGAACCCGACGACATCACCGCGGAGTGGTTGTCGGCGGTGCTCGAGCAACCGATCACCGGCGTCGTCCGACGGACGCGTATCGGGACCGGGCAGATGTCTCGCAACTATCGGGTCGAGTTCGAGACGGCGGACGGTCCGGCGGCGTCGTCGGCGGTCGTGATCAAGATCCCCACCGACGATCCGACACTGCGTGCGATGGCCGGCGGGTCGTACTCCCGCGAGGTGGGCTTCTACGCACGACTCGCCGACCGGGTCGACTGCGCTCGGCCCGTTTGTCTCCACCACGAGATCTCAGCGGAGGGCAACGATTTCGTCCTCGTCCTCTCCGATCTCGCGCCTGCGACCCAGGGCGACCAGATCGCCGGGTGTTCGATCGACGACGCGCACCGGGCGATCGAGAACCTCGCGGGTCTCCACGCCCCGGTGTGGAACGACGCGTCGCTGCACGAGGTCGACGTCCTGTCGTTCTCCGACCTCGACCTGCTCGGCACCGTGTATCGGATGGCGCACGACCAGTTCGTCGAACGGTACGGCGACCGGCTCGCGCCGACGACCGGCGACGCGCTCCTGCCATTGCGTGACGGCTTGATCGCCTGGCTCACCGCGCCGTCCGATCCGTTCTCGCTCGTCCACGGTGACTACCGCCTCGACAACCTGCTCTTCTCCGACGCCGCCGTCGCCGCGGTCGACTGGCAGACCGTGGCGGTCGGCCCGCCGGCCCGCGACGTCGCCTACTTCGTCGGCAACGGGATCACGATCGACGAGCGGCGGCGACACGAGGACGAGCTCCTCCTCGGCTACCTCGACGCTCTCGGAGCTCGCGGGATCACCGACTACGACCTCGACCGGTTGCGGACCGATTACGCCCGCGGTGCGTGGCTCGGGGCGTACACGACCGTCCTCGGCGCCTTCGCCGCGGCTCGCACCGATCGCGGTGACGACATGTTCGTGGTCATGG
>JBCDAK010000304.1:0-4394 GCA_039185545.1 Actinomycetota bacterium | reverse complement strand
GAGCGTCACGATGGCTGACGCCCCTCCGACGACCGACGCCGACTCCGGGACCGACGGCGAGTACTCGACGCCCGCGCCGTCGTCAGCCGTGCGCGAACCCACGCTGCCCGGCACCGCGCCGCCGGAGACGTCGCTGCCGGAGACGTCGGTCACGACTGCGCCGGCGGCGTCGCATCTGTCGATCGGCGAGGTGCTCGCCCTGTTGCTCGACGAGTTCCCCGACGTCACGATCTCGAAGATCCGGTTCCTCGAGAGCCAGGGTCTGATCGAGCCCGAGCGCACTCCGTCGGGGTACCGCAAGTTCTACGACGCCGACGTCGAGTTGCTCAGGTGCATCCTGCGGGAGCAGAAGGACAACTTCCTGCCGCTCAAGGTCATCAAGGACCGTCTCGACACCGGCGAGATCGATCCCACCAGCGAGCAGACGCGGCCACGCGGTCTCGACCACGTGTCGGGGCTCGCAGATCCGACCAACTCGCTCGACCGTCCGATCGGTCGCGCGGCGGAGCCACGCGCCCTTCCGGGTGATCCGTCGGAGTCGCTCCCTCGGCCGGCCGGCGGTCCGGGCTCGGCCGCCGCCGAGTTCTTCGCGGCCGACCCGACGCCTCCCGGTGGCTCCGAGCGCGGCGACGACAGCGGTGCGATCACCCTCTCACCCGGGATCGTGCTCTCCCGGTCGGAGTTGTGTTCCATGGCCGGGCTCGACTCCGAACAGCTCGAGCAGCTCACGTCGTACGGCGTCGTCATCGCGTCGCCGTCCGGCGACTTCGACGAGGACGCCCTCGAGGTCGCACGGATCGCTCGGCGCTTCCTCGATCTCGGGGTCGACGCTCGGCACCTGCGCGGGTGGCGTGTCGCGGCCGATCGCGAGGCCGGACTGTTCGAACAACTCATCCAACCGATGGTTCGCCAGCGCAATCCCGAGGCGCAGGAACTCGCCGCGGCTCAGCTGACCGAGCTCGAGATGTTCGGCGGCCAGCTTCGCTCCGCGATGATGCGCACGCTCCTCCGACGTCACCTCGACGTCTGATTTCCGGAACGTCGTCTCGTCATTCGGGTTGCCTCAACGAGGTGTCGGTCGAATTCTGTGATCTCGTGAACGGGGGGGTCGCGGCAGAGGGGTAACCTCCGCCTCGTGATCCCCCTGGAACTCGTCGGAGTGCGGGTCGAAGTCCCCGCCAACACTCCGATGATCCTTCTGCGCGAGCAGGAGGGCCGACACCGGTTGCTGCCGATCTACATCGGCGGCGTCGAGGCGTCGGCCATCCACTACGCGCTCGAGGGCCTCGAGCCGCCGCGGCCGCTCACCCATGATCTGCTCATCGACGTGGTGCGCTCACTCGGCGCCGACCTCGACGAGATCGTGGTGACCGAGATGCGTGACCGCACGTTCTATGCGGAGCTGCACCTCACGGTGGGCGGCGAGCGCCGCACGGTGTCGGCTCGTCCGTCCGACGCCGTGGCACTCGCGGTGCGGTGTGGTGCACCGATCTTCGCCAAGGACGAGCTCCTCGACGAGCAGGGCCAGGAGCCGCCCGCCGAACCCGAGGACGAAGCGGCCGAGATCATCGACGAGTTCAAGGACTTCCTCGAGTCCGTCGATCCCGACGACTTCGCCTGACCCGGGCATCCGGTCCTCAGAGGACCACGTCATCGAGCTGCGCTTGACGGGTGCGCGCGGCCTCCCTAGGGTCGTTCACCTCACACCGTCGTAGTTTCAGTCGTGTCGCCCTCGTGCGCCGGCCCGCGACGCCGGTGCGTCGGAGTTGGGACGACAGACGGAGGCAACGACATGGACGACATCACGGCAGCAGGGCCCGAGAGCGACGTGGGCTACAGCGGCACGCAGACGGCGAAGATCGTCGGGATCACGTACCGCCAGCTCGACTACTGGGCCCGGACCGACCTCATCCGTCCGTCGCTCGCCGACGCGGCCGGCAGCGGGAGTCGTCGTCGGTACTCGTACAACGATCTCCTCGAGCTCAAGGTCATCAAGAAGCTGCTCGACGCAGGCATCAAGCTCGAACAGGTCCGCACGGTGTTCGACAACCTCCGCGAGCACGTCGGGGCCGACATCGCCGCCGCGCACATCGTGATCGACGGCAGCAGCGTCGCGCTCAGCGTCGACGGCACCGACCTGGTCGACTTGATCAACAGGGGTCAGGGCGTCCTCAACGTGCTCTCGGTCGGCGGCGTGCGGAGCGAGCTCGAGGCCGATCTCCCCGACGCCGACGATCTCGGCGACGAACCGATCGCTCAGCTCGGGTGACCGCGGAGCCAGCCGCCGGCCCGCAGGCCGACGAGCTGCGCCGATCGCCGCTGCACGATCGCCACATCTCCCTCGACGCCCGCCTGGCCGAGTTCGGCGGGTGGGAGATGCCGATCTCGTACCCGTCCGGCACCATCGAGGAGCACCTCGCGTGCCGGCGGAGCGCCGCGCTGTTCGACGTGTCGCACCTCGGAACCGTGCGGATCAGCGGACCCGATGCGGTCGGTCGCCTCCAGGCGGCGTTCACCAACGACCTCACCAAGATCGCGCCCGGTCGGGCCCAGTACACCCATCTCCTCGACGCCGACGACGGGTCCGTCGCCGACGACATCATCGTGTGGTGGCGTGACGACCATCTCCTCGACGTGATGCCGAATGCGTCGAACACCGACGGCGTCCGCGCGGCGATCGGCGGAGATGACGTCACCGATGGCCGAGCGGTGCTCGCGATCCAGGGCCCGTCGGCACCTGAGGTCGCCGAGCGGGTCATGCCGACGGTGGCCGACGTCGGACGTTTCCGCGTCGGTGAGACCGACTGGCGTGGGTCGCCGTGCGTGATCGCGGGCACCGGCTACACCGGCGAGGCCGGCGTCGAGATCGCCGTCCCGGTCGATGTCGCCGGAGCTGTGTGGGACGCGATGGTCGACGCCGGCGCCGAGCCGGCCGGCCTCGGCGCGCGCGACACGCTCCGTCTCGAAGCGGGCCTCCCGCTGCACGGTCATGAACTCGGTCCAGGAATCACCTCGCTGCAGGCCGGGCTCGGGTGGGTCGTCGCGTGGGACAAGCCGTCGTTCCTCGGTCGCGACCCTGCCATCGCCGAGAAGCAGCGCGGCGTGGGAAGGCGGCTGGTCGGCCTCGCGGTCGAGGGACGACGTCCGGCCCGCGACGGATGCGAGGTCATCGTCGGCGACGACGTCGTCGGGGCGGTCACGAGCGGCAACTTCTCGCCCGTCCTCGGCCATGCCATCGCCATGGCGTTCGTGACGCCCGGCATCGAGGTCGGCACCCCGGTCGAGATCGACGTCCGCGGCAAGCGCCTCACCGCCCGCATCGTCGACCTCCCCTTCGTGTGAACGTTCCGTCGCCCCGGGTACCCGCCGCAACACTTCTCAGCCCGTCCTGACGACGAGTTCCGCCAGACCGAAGTCGGAGTTGTTCGGAGAGGCGGTGGGCTCGGCTCCGGCGCCGTACGCGACCGGCCGCAGCGTGAGCTGCGCCGCCGGCGCGTCGAGGGGGAGGGCGAAGCGACGGACTCCGCCGAGCTCGTCGGCGTCTCCGGCCGATCGGACGCCGGTGCTCACCACGGTGCCGTCGAGCCCGACGGCGGTCCACTCGAACGACTCGTCGAGTCCGTCGAACTCGTCGGTCTCGAGCATGGCGATCCCGAGTTCGATCTCGCACGCCGGCTGGTCGAACCGCACCGTGAGCGATTCGGTCGTGGGCTCGCCGTCGGCCGCCGGCATCAGGTCGATCTGGAAGTCGTAGCGCCCACCGTCGACGCCGATCGCGCCGCGTCGAACGATCGGTGTACCGACCTCGCCGGCCGTGGTGAGCGCGGTCAGGGTGGTGCCGCCCGACCAGCTCACCGTGGTGGCTCCGGCGGGATCGAGTTGATCGGCCGTGAGTTCGGTCGCTGGTGCACACGTGGCGTCGGGCGTCGCCTCGGTGGTCGTGGTGGTCGTGGCGGCGGTCGGGGGCGCCGAGGTGGTCGTGGAGATCGGGACGGTCGTCGCGTCGGCCGGTGGTGCGGGGGGATCGTCGGTGGTCGGCGGTGCCGCGGCCGTGCTGTCGAGGTCACCGGCCTCTCCCGCCGTGGTCGGCGTCGACGTTCCTGGACCCGTCGTCGTCGTGTTGGACGCTTCGCCGGTCGAGTCCGTCGAGTCCGTCGACCCGGTCGACTCGGACGAGGGTGCGGTCGCGGCGTCCCCTTCGCGTTCGGCGTCCCGGTCGTCGGCGAGCGCGTCCCCTGTGGTCGACGGCGATCGGGAGTCGTCGGCGCCGCGCTCGTCGCCGGGTCGCGTGCTCGGTGGCACATCGTCCGGTTCGAACAGCTCGGGATCGCTCGTGGTGGTGACCTCGCCGGGCACCGGAAGCCGTTGGCCGTCGAGGGCTGGTTCCGGGTCGT
>JBCDAK010000303.1:0-4438 GCA_039185545.1 Actinomycetota bacterium | reverse complement strand
TAGTCGCGAACGATGACAGCGGTCAGATCGATGTCCATGACAGCTCAGCGTCGTCGGCAGACGTACACCCATTCCAGTCCGGGACGGTCGGGCGCATCACGGACCTCGATGACGTCGAAGCCCACCCGGTCGAGTGACGCGTCGAGTTCCTCCTGGTCGCGGAATCGCAGCGTCGACCTCGACGACCGGACGGCATCGTTCCGGTCGAGGAACCGGTATCGGACCTCGAACGTCACGAAGGGCGGCGCAACGTCGATCAGGTCGATCGTCTGTTCGACCGTTCCCGACTCCGGCAGCGATCTCACGACCGGCGCCCGGTCCGACGTCCACCCGTTCCACGCGCGTCGTGCGGGATCGCGTGTCTCGAACACGAACACGCCACCCGAACGCACGGCGGCTGCGATGCCGGCGAGCGTGGCGTGCCACTCCTCGTCGGTGAGGAACACCTGCGCGACGTTGCCCGTCATGACGGTCACGTCGATCGTGCCGTCCTCGATGGGCGGCGAGTCGGCGGTTCCCTGGATCCATCGGACCCGATCGGCTCCCGGCTTCGATCGGGCGACGTCGAGCGATGCCTTGGCCGGGTCGACGCCGATCAGCGTCAACTCGGCATGTTCGGCGGCCAGGCGGGTCAGCAGCGATCCGGTCCCGCACCCGACGTCGAGGATCGACCTGGCGTCGAACTCGTCGACGAGCGCCGCGTACGCGTCGAGATCGGACCGATCGTCGTCGAACACGTCGTACAGCGCCGCGAGTTCGGGGTCGCCGAAGATGGAGTCGGGCATGGACCGATCATCGTGGGCGCGCAGGCGCCACGGCGGTGATGTCGCCGCTGCCGAGGCTCACGGCGAACTGGTCACCGACGCCGAGATCTGGACTCGCTCCCGCTGCGTGGAGGCCTCGCTCGAAGAGCAGCGGGTCGCGTCGGCGATGTCGGCCTCGGGGAAGGCTCCCGGTGCATCGAGTCGCCGGACGAGGTCGGCCTCGGCCGCAGCGAGCCACGCCTTCACCCGGGCGACCTCGGTGAGCGTGGCGGTGACCTCGGCGCGGATCACGCCGTGGGCGGGTGGGTTGCCAGACCCGTTCGGTCCGATCAGACCGGGCTCCATCGCGTCAGCGAGGCGACGGCTCGCCCCGACGATTGTGCTGCCGTCACGAGCCGTTGGATCGTCGTGCGCGAGCCGACTCGTGATCCACCGGTCCACGTCGGCAGAGCCGCCACCGCATCGAGGTCGACGCGAATCATCCCGTCGAGCACCGGAGCCAGGCGCGTCCCGACGACGGTCGAGTCGGCGACGAAGTCCTCTGGTGCGACACCGAGCCATCCGATCGCCGCCAACACGCCGTCGGCCTCTGCGTCGGATGCTGTCGCGAATCGCCGGATCGTCGACGACGACACTCCGGCGTCCCGGGCGAGCCCGGCCACGGTCAATCCTCGGGCCACGCGCTCACGTTCGATCGCCGCGGCCAGCGAGGCGAGGTCGAAGGGGAGTTCCGGCACAGTTCGACCGTAGGCCGCCGCTCTCGTCGACCGGGCGCCGGTTCGGAGACGGGCGACGTTCGTCCGGGTGACGGCTGCCCTCACCGCTCGTTCGGCCCGTAGATGTTCTGCCAGTCGAGTTGGTCGTCTCGGGGGAGGCCGACGTTCAGCACCTTCATCGCGGCGAGCAGCGTGATGCAGGCCTCCTCGCCCACCTGCTCCCAGTGCGCGCGATCGAGCTCGTCGGTCATCGCCTCGATGTCGGCCCGCCTGCGGCGGCCGCGTTCGGTCGCAGCACCGGTCACGTCGATCCACCCGCGTCGACGAAGGCGGTCCGCAGCGGCTGATGCGTCGGCGGCGGTCCATCCGGCTTCGTCCTCGATCCAGTCGATCGGCGCCTCGTCGACCGCCACGTGCGACACGATCGACTCGCAGCCATCGAGACCGGCGGCGACCAGCGCCGTGAGGTGGTTCCCGCTGCGCAGCTCGCGCAGAACGGTGCACCCCTGCCAGAGCGCGGTCCGCGAATCATCGGGCTCCGGCATCGCACGCCAGGCGGCGGCCAGCGGACGACCCGTCGTGTCGGCCGCAGCCACCACAGCTCGGACCACGGCGAGGGCGGCCGCGACCTCGGCGTCGTGGGCCTCGCCGACCTGACGGTGCAACGACGAACGAACTCCATCGAACCGGGCCCGCAGGATCTCCTCGGGCGTCGCGAGCCCCCAGGCGTCGGGGATCGCCCGCCGAACCCGGTGCGGTGCGAAGTAGAAGAAGAGCGACTCGACGACCTCGGCTCGTACCGCTCCCATCGGGGCGGCGCGGGTCGCGAAGTAGTTCATCCAGAACCCCTTCAGACCGACGGCCGTCGCCGCCTCCCGCACCTCGGGTGCGTGGTAGCACGACTGGTGATACCGCTCGACGGCCTCCCAGAGCGCCCGCGGATCCATGGCCGACGACCGTACCGTCGTACGAGACCCGGCCGCCGCGCCCGGCGAGGCAGGCGGTCAGTGGCCGGGCGATCACGCGGGCCGGAGGCTGCGGCGCAGAGCGAGCGCGAGGAACACCGCCCCCAGCTCGATGACCAGGAACGCCCAGGTCGCCGCCGACGGTGCACCGAGGTCGGCGATCGACACCAGCCGACCGATCCCGCCGAGGAAGATCGCGCCCGTGACCGCGACGAGAGCGGCGGAGCGCTCCTCGATTCGGGGAATGCACCACCACGCCACCAGTGCGACACCGAGGTACACGCCACCCAGGTATCGGTAGGTGCTGTCGAGCGCGGCGTCGATCTGACCAGGCTCGAGGAAGCGCTCGACACCGACGGCGAGCATCAGGAACGAGCTGATCGTCGGGATGAGCGCCAGCACGAGGAACGCCGCCTGCCAGATGCGACGGCGTGGGAGGTGGACGTGCCGCGGACTCGACGCTGAATGTGAACGAGTGGTCATGTTCATGTCCGCCAAAATATGACCGATCGTCCACTTTCGGCAACCCCTTGGTACCCTCGCCGTCGGTGGCGATCGACACACCGGGCGTCGTCCGGGCGCCGCAGCAGGACCGCAGTCGTCGCGCTGTCCGCCGTCTCCTCGACGCCGCAGAGGCCGCGTTCGCCGAACAGGGATACGACCGAGCGAGCGTGCGCGACATCGCCGCCCGTGCGGACGTCCCGAAGGGCAGCCTCTATCAGTTCTTCCGCAACAAGGAGGCGGTCCTCGAGGCTGTCGTCACCGATCTCAGCGACGAGATCGACCGGCTCTTCTCCGAGCTCGGCGACCTCGACGTGGGAGTCGATGGTGATTCGACGGTTCGGTCTCCACTGGAGGCGACCGTCGACCACGTCATCGGTCGCGTCATCGACGTCGCCGCTCGTCGCCCGGCGTTCCGGACCTTGTTCTCCGGACTCGCCGCCGCAGGACCGCTCGCCGATGCCGGCTAACGTCTCCGGGAGCGGTATCGGGCGCAGATCGAGGACGTGATGGTGCGGGCGGATGCGCCGTCGGTGGTCGGCTACGCACAGGTGAGCCTCGTGTGCGCCGAGATCGCCCGCGGCCTGCTCCCGCGGATCGTCGACGAGCAGGGAGAGGTCGACCGCGACCTCGCGCCGGAGCTCTCGTTCGCGACCACTGCGTACCTCACATCGGTGAAGGAACGATCGGCGCGTCGCTGACCAGAGTGGTCGGTCGCCGACGGGCTCCGTGAGGAGAGCACCTCGAACGTGTTCTGATCGACCTGCGCCGACGCCGGGAGGGTCTGGCACTCGGATGCGTTCGCCGCCGCCGGCCGTGAGGAGCTCGAGACCGTCGTCGGGACACGGGTCGGCCGAGACGGCCTCCGCCAGCGTCGTGGTCGACGGGGCGCAGGGACGTGCGATCAGCCGAGCGGGCCGAGGTCGACGTCATCGGGAACCATCGGGTCGGAGCTCGGGCTCGCCTCGTCGCCGGGGGCCGCTCCGGGATTCCGACGGAAGAACGCCTCGGTGAGCCAGTCGCACATCTCGTCGTCGATCTGGTCGGGATCGGTGAGGTTGAAGACGTGCGAGAACAGGTTCCCGTAGTCGACGACCTTGCGAGAGACCCGTCCCGACTCGAGCTTGCGGGGGAGCTGCACCGTGAGCGCGACCCACTTCGTCTTCGACGTGATCATGGCGAACATCGCGTCGTGCTTGTACATGATCCCCGCGTCGAGGGGATCGACGATGAGGTCGCCGTCGAGCGTCG
Organism: Actinomycetota bacterium; assembly: GCA_039185545.1. Lineage (GTDB taxonomy): Bacteria > Actinomycetota > Acidimicrobiia > Acidimicrobiales > Ilumatobacteraceae > Ilumatobacter_A. The sequence goes on along the minus strand of JBCDAK010000303.1, from coordinate 241 downwards.
TGACGTGGTCGAGGATCCGCTCGTGGATCGGGCCCGTGATCGGGAGCGTGTCCGACAGGTACTCGTCGACGGTGATGCCCGGCTTGCAGATGTGCCCGCGTCCCTTCTGACCGAAGGTCCGGTCGCAGTTCGGGCAGGTCCAGGTGGCCATCACGCGTGCCTGTCGCCGTCGCCGTCGCCGTCGCCGTCGCCGTCGCCGTCGCTGTCGAGATCGACGTCGACCCGTCCGCCCGCTCGCCAG
>JBCDAK010000302.1:0-4441 GCA_039185545.1 Actinomycetota bacterium | reverse complement strand
GGTGATGAGGCCGTCTTCGACCCGGGCGACTGCGAGCCACACCCATTCGTTGCCATCGTCGCGTTCCAGCCAGCGGCGGAAGAGGTAGGCCCCGTTGCGCGAGTCGATCAACTCGTGGCCGTGCGACAGCGAGGTGTGTGCCGCAGGCTTGAGGAGCTCGGCCGGGCCGACACCGTCGGACAGCGATCCAAGGAGCCGGCGATCGGCCCACCGGATCTCGGGGTGCATCGTCGCGACTGCGCCTTCGACATCGCAGTCGACGAGCGCCCGGTGGCAGGCACGAAGGAGTGCCCAACCCGCGTCATCGGCCCCAGCGGCGAGGCTCTGAGCTTCCGCAAGTGCGCCGTCGAGGTCGTCGACGTCGAACAGCACCAGGTCGGCGGCGAGGCCATCTTCGACGCGCCACACCGCCAACCAGGTCCACTCGGTGCCTCTCGCGGTCGCCGACATCAGCACTCGGCACACCACGACGTGATCGCCGGCCACCTCGACAAGTTCCGCCTCGACGGAGACCCCGGGCTCGACCAAACGCTCGCCCCACGACCGCAGACCAACGTCCTCGGACTCCCCGGCAAGGATGAAGCGACGATCCTCGTAGCGGATGTCGGGATTGTTCAGTGCAGACGCCGCTGCAATCTGGCCGTGCGCGAGCGCCCGATATTTGCGATCGATGACGGCCGCCGCCGGGCTCAACGCCGCCAGACGATCGAGCTCCGCGCGGGCCTCGGCTTCGGCAGACGAGTCGAGCAGGATGGCGTGGACGATCTTGCCGGCCACGACCCGATCGATCGCGATGTACTCCCACTCCGCCCGGCCCGATCGAGCGGTGGTGACGATCCGAAAGAGACAAAGGTCGTCGCCACGATGATCGAGCAGCTCACCTCGGACCGACACCGACTCGTCCGCCGCGACCAAGCGGGTGCGCTCGATCATCCCGACCTCGACGCTCTCCGCATTGAGGAGAAACAGCCGATCCTCGAACATGCAATCGGGATGCCAAAACTCGACGGCGGTCTCGACATCGCCCGCGTCGACGGCGGTGGTCATCCGGTCGACCACGACGCTCGCCGAGTTCCCGAGGGCAGCCGTCGGCGACGCCGCCAAACGGTCGAGCTCGGCACGCGCTTCGTCTTCCTGGTCGGCGTCGAACCCGATCGCATGGACGACCTGACCGGCGACCACTCGATAGACCGAGACCATTCCCCACTCCGCCCGTCCGGACCGAGTAGCCACGACGGCTCGATAGAGGCAGAGCTCATCGCCGCGATAGTCGAGCAGTTCAGCCCGATACGACGTCGAGGGGTGCGACATGCGACGCAGCTGTGCTTCTGCCCCCTCGTCGGCACTCTCCGAGCCAGCCACGAACCGGCGGTCATCGAGTACAGCATCGGGGTGCCACAACCCGACAGCAGCCTCGGCATCGTCTTGTTCGATCGCGGCGAACACCCGCTCCACTACCTCGACGGCGGGCGACCGGAAGGCGCCGCTCGACGCCGCGAGCCGTTCCATCTCCCGCCGTAGGCCGTCCTCGTCCTCGGGGTCGACGAGCACGACCTCGATCGCAAGGCCGTTCACGACATGCCAGATCGCCACCCACTCCCAGGCGGCGGTTCCGCCAGCGGTCGCCATCTGACCCCGGTAGGCAACGACCTCATCGCCGAGACGATCCACCAACTCCACGGTCAGACCCATGCGGGGGTTGGCGATGTTGCGGCTCATCTCTCGGAATCCGACGTCCGCAGACTCCACCCCGACGACCGGTCGCCGGTCGACAAAGCGAATGTCGGGGGCGGTCAAGGCCATCGCCGCGTCGAAGTCACCGGCGCCGATCAGCGCGTAGGCACGTCCGGCGACCTCCTCGGCCGACGTCCGGGGTTGCTCGCCCGCCATTCGATCAAGCTCGGCGCGAGCTTCGGCGAGGTCCTCGAGCGGGAAGACGATCGCCTCGGCCATCAACCCGTCATGGACTCGGAGCATCGCGAGCCACTCCCAGGTCGACCGATCCGACCGGGTCGAGACGGTGACCTTCCCCAATCCCAGGTCGTCGCCTCGCACGTCCAACACCTCGAACTCCACACCGATCGCCGGGTCGGCGAGCAGCGAGAACTCGTGTTGGACCCCGAGGTCGTCGGCCTCAGCCCCCAGGATGAATCGCCGGTCGTCGACCACGAGATCGGGGTGAACGAGCGCCAACGCGGCGTCGAGATCGTCCGCGTTGTGGGCGTCAGCCCAGCGCTGACCGATCTCCCAGACCGACGAGTTGGTCCACGCCTCGGGCAGGGCACCCGCGTCGGCTGGAGTCTCCGTGGCGAGTGGCGCCGCACGGTCGTGCGACGGAGTGGCGATCGCCAGGCCGACCTCGACCGTGGCGCCCTTCTGCTCGTAGAGGGCGGCGGCCTCCGCCGCCGCTTCCGCGGCGGAGTCGGTGTCGCCGGCGAGCGCGTGCACGCGGGCCTGGGCGGCGACGGCGTTGGCGTGATCGAAGAGGATGTCGCCCGCGCCAGCAAGGGTCACGGCTTCGTCGGCCAGCAACAGCGCCTCACCGAACTCACCCCGCGCCGCAAGCACCTCGGCGTGCACCGACCGGCCGATGATCGCGGTCTGGGGGTTTTGGCCGGCGAGCGCGTCGGCCTCGTGCACAAGATCCTCGGCCTCGTCGAGACGACTCTGAGCAAGGAGCGACCGGGCGAGGTAGGACGCAGCCTGGCCGGCGTCGGCACCGATCCCGAGGGAGCCGAGACCTCGATACGCATCGCGCAGATGACGCTCGGCGGCCACCGGATCGTCGGCCAACAGCTCGGCGATGCCGCGATACAGATCGACCTGGCTGACCGCGTGGCCGAGACCGAGCTCGACGACGGTCTCACGAGCCTGATCGAGCATCGAGCGGGCGGCGTCGAAGCGGCCCCGCAGCGCTTCGAGCAAGCCCTGACACCGCACCGACGTGGCCTCGACGGCTGGTGACGCGGTGGTGATGCGCAGCAGGCGAATGACATCGAGGCAGCGTCCGCCGGCCCGAGGCACGGGCGACGGTCCCCAGAGCGCCGCCATCGGGGCGGCGCCGAGCACGGAGGTGACGCGGCGCCGATCGTCGGCCGAGCGGGCTGCGGTGAGCGCTCGGTCGAGCTCGGCTTCGCAGGCGCCGACCTGGCCGAGCCGCACGAGTGCAGCAGCGCGCACCAGGTGGGCTTTGGCGACGCCACGAGTGTCGTCCAGGGCTCCAAGCGTCTCCGCCGCCGCGGCTGCCCGCCGCTCGGCCTCGCCGACACCACCTGGATCGGAGAGCACGACGAGTTCCGCCGCGAAGCAGGCGTGCCAGGCGGTCAATCGATCGTCACCCTCGGCGACCGAGCCGAAGCGGTCGATGAGGGGCTGCGCATCGGCCACTCGCCCGACGCTCAGGAGTGCCTCGCATCCGAGCACGAGCAGCTCAGCAATCCCGTCGTCGGTGTCGGCGAGCATCGAGAGTGCCCGGGTGGCCAGCGAGCCGGCCGCTTCGAGATCCTCCTGGTCGAGCGCCCGGTTCGCGGCTGCGGTGAACGCCTCCGCCGCCCGGCGGGCCAGGTCGACCGTCTCGGCATCGTCGAGGTCGAGGGCGAGGCGGTAGCTACGGGCCTGCTCGAAGTGGTTGCCGATGGTGACGTCGAAGTCGCCGACGAGCCGCTCGGCGGCTGCTTCGGTCCACTCGCCGACGGCCTGGTGTAGTTCTGCCCGGGTGCCTTTGAGCAGACGGCGGTAGGCCGCCTCTCGGATGAGCACGTGGTGGAACCGGAACAACGGATCGTCGCCCAGGTAGGCGCCGGTCGGCTCGACGAGCTCCTTGCGGCGCATGCGCTCCAGCACCGGGGCGAGCGCGGTGCGAGACGTGTCCTGTACGTCGACGAGGACACCGATCGGAAACTCCGAACCGACGACCGACGCGAGTTCGAGCACCCGACGTTCATCCGGTTCGAGCCGGTCGACACGGCTGGCCAGCAGCGCCGTGACCGTCGGCGGCACCTCGACGGCGTCGAGATCGATCGCGAGCTCCCACGCGTGATCGCGCAGAACGAGCACGCCGTCGTCGACGAGCATGCGCACGACCTCGCGAACGAACAGCGGGTTGCCCTCGGTCGAGTCCGGAATCCGTTCGAGGACGCCCGCCGGAAGATCGTCAGCGTCGAGCAGTCGAGCCGCGAGTTCTCGCGTGGCCGATGAGTCGAGACCCTCCAGGCTCACGACAGCGGCGATGCGACGGCCCTCCTCGGCGAACGAGGTACGGACCTCGCGGATCTCGGGTCGAGCCAAGGCAACGATGAGCACCGGCACCCCGCTGACCCACTCAGCGAGATGTTCGAGCAGATCGAGGAAGAGGGACTGGGCCCACTGGATGTCGTCGACGACCAGCACAACGGGATCGACCTCACCCAACACCTCGAGCAAGCGGCGAACCCCGAAGAAG
>JBCDAK010000301.1:0-4494 GCA_039185545.1 Actinomycetota bacterium | reverse complement strand
CTCCCGCAGGTCTCCGAGATCGCTCGAGGTCGTCGGCGCCCCGGCGTCCACGACCGGTTCGACGAGTTCGTGCCCCTGCTCACCGACCACGCACGTGAGCTCCCGTTCGCCGATCTCCAGCTCTGCGTCGAGCGCTTGGTCAGCCGACTCGATGACGACGGCACCTGCCGTCGCGAAGCCGACGAACGGCGCACGGCTCACCTGGTCGAGATCGACGGAACCCTCGACGGGCGGATCAGTGGCGGACGCGACCCCATGGTCACCGCCGCGACGTTGACGGTGTTCGACGCCTTCGTCGAGCGGGAGTACCGACTCGATCTCGAGGCGGTACGGCGAAGTGAGCCCCACGGATCCGATGGATCCGACGGATCGGGCAGTCGTCCGCCCGGGGTCCACCTGCCCCGCACCGCCGGTCAGCGCCGGTACGACGCGTTCATCGCCATGGCTCGCGCCGCCGGCGCTGCGCTCGATGCGGGCATCCCGTGTGGTGTCGGCGACTGGTCACCCGATCTCCGGATCGACGTCCTGTTCACCGCCGAGCACTTCGCTCAGATGCTGTCCGAGCACGGCCTCGCGCCGGCGGACCTCGATGGTGAACTCGGGGACGTCGCCGACCTGCTCGACGATCCTGCGAGCGTGCTCGACCGTCGCTGCGAGACGACGACGGGCATCCAGCTCGACCCGCACGACGTGCTTCGATCGGCTCTCGATGCCACGGTGCGACGAGTCGTCGTCGACTCCGCCGGTGTGGTCGTCGACCTCGGCCGGACGCAGCGGCTGTTCTCCGGGTCGGCACGGGCTGCCGCCACCCTTCTCATCCGCACATGCGAGCACGCGGGGTGCGAGATCCCCGGCGACTGGTGCGAGGTCGATCACGCCGACGAGTGGCACGACGATGGCGGGGCGACGGATCAGGCCAACGCTCGCATCCTCTGCCGATGGCACAACCGATGGAAACACCGCAGCGGCTTCCGAGTGGAACGAGGTGTCGACGGTCGTTCGTACACCGTCCGTCCCGACGGCACGATCGTTCTCGCCGTCGGCCAACGACCGCCGCCGCAGCCCTCACATCGACGTCGGCGTCGACGGCGGGAACCGGAACCGTTGACCGGCGAGATCATCTGGGCACCGATCTGTGAACGCATCGCGCGATCGTCCGGTGCTGCCTCAGGTGGTCAGTTGGCGAGTCGACGCCGGAGGAGTCCGACGAGGTCGTCGGCCGACAGGCCGGCTGCGGAGGCCGCCTCGACGGCCGCATCGAGTGCATCGACCACCCGTCGCTCGTGACGGGAGGTCGCAGCTGCGACGGCGCCGTCGGTCACGGTGGTGCCTCGGCGGCCTCGGCTGGCGATTGCGCCGACCTGTTCGAGCTCTCGATAGGCGCGGGCCACCGTGTTCGGAGCGATGCCGAGGTCGCTCGAGAGTTGGCGGATCGGAGCGAGACGGTCGCCGGGGCCGAGATCGCCTCGGGTGATCATCGCCAGGAGCTGCGAGGACAGCTGTTCGTACGGCGGTCGAGGATCGGCGTCGTCGATCGAGAGCAGCATCGGGTCGAGCCTTCAGCCCACCGGCCGGAGAGGCGACGGTCGGCGTGTGAAGGGGCGGTTGCGGGGCAGCGTCGTCACGGTCGCCAGGAATCCCATCGGGCCGCTCAGGCTGACCCAGATCGCGGCGACGGCGAGAACCGCGTTCGTTGCGCTGTCGCCGGAGCGGTCGGTCCACAGCGGACGGACCACGACCGACCCGAGAACGCCGACGATCATCCACGTCGCGCCGAGCACCGTCATGGTGGCCACGACTCGGCTCGCACGGCGCACGACGTGATCCGCTGCGGTCGTGCCGCGTTCGGGCGCCCGGATGATCGCAGCGACGCTCACGACGGCGAGCGCCACGATGGCGACGAGCGCAGTTGCGACGAGGGCGAGGTCTGAGTCGTCGATCGACGCAGGGCGACGCACGGCGGTCACGACCACGAGGGCCGAGACGATCGCAACGGTCGCGGCGCAGGGGAGCATCGCCGGTGTGCCGATCGTCGAGCGCACGGTCCGCCGGAGCACGCCGGCGACCGGTCGCTCCGCAGCGGGTCGGACTGCGTCAACGAGTTCAACGGTGATCGAGGCCACCCCGTACCCGACGGCGACGGAGAAGAGCATCACGTTGATCGAGAGGTCGACCAGCCCGATCGTCGAGACCACCACCGACCCGATCACGCCGCAGAGGGCCCCGGCGAGTCGCCAACGCCTCAGCAGCGTGACGCGGTGGCGGAGTCGGTCGACCACTGGGGGCGACAGCGGAATCCGATACATCTCAGCGAGCGCTGCGATCTGGTGGTCGTCGGGTCGACGGAGCGATGTTGTTGCCCACACGACGACGAACAGGCCGGCCACGACCGCGACTGCGAGCTCCATGGGCGGCGATTGTATCAACTGTGTTGATACGTATGTGACGATCGTCTGCGTCAGTCGGTCGAGCGTTCGGCGATGCCGAGGATCGCGTCGGCGATCTGCGGCCAATAGATCTTGGGCATGTCGTGGCCCATGTGGCCGAGGACCAGGAGATCGGCCCCGGGGACCGCTTCGGCCGTGGCGACGCCGCCCGAGAGGGTCACGAGAGGGTCCGCCCGGCCGTGGATCACGAGGCACGGTACGTCGAGGCCCTGCAGCCGCTCGGTCCGGTCGCCGGTTGCCGCCACGGCGGCGATCTGGAACGCCGAGCCGGCCGGGTGGAAGCAACGGTCGTACGACTCGGTCGCCCGGGCGCGGGCCTCGTCCTCGTCGAACAGCGGACCGGCGATCACCTTGCCGAGACTCACCGACGACTCGATGGCGGCAGCCCGCTCCGTGGGGGGAGGCGTGAGCAGGGCGCCGATCGCCGCAGCGTCGGGCTGACCCACGTCTCCGGCGCCGGTCGTCGACATGATGCTGGTGAGCGACAGGACGCGATCGGGGTGATCGATCGCGATCATCTGCGAGACCATCCCACCGAGGGACGCCCCGACGATGTGTGCGGCCGGAACCGACAACGCGTCGAGCAGTCCGGCGGCGTCGGCCGCCATCGTCGACAGCGTGTACTGCGCCTCGACCGGCTCGCCAGCGAGTGCCTGCGCATAGATCGACATCACGTCGGGCGGGTCGCCCACCGACTTCGACGACAGTCCGACATCGCGATTGTCGAACCGGATCACCCGGAACCCACGATCGACCAGCTCGGACACGAATCCCGTGTGCCAGAACGTCATCTGCGCTCCGAGTCCCATGACCAACAGCAGCGGTGGACCGTCGTCGGGTCCGAAGCTCTCGTAGCAGATGTCGATGTCGTTGACCGCGATCGTGGGCATCGGCCGAGTCTCGCCCACGGTCGACCGGATCGGGCAGTCGACGCCGCTCTCGTCGTCAGCCTCGCTCCGTCGATTGCGGCCGCGTGGCCCGCCACAGCCACTGACCGAACTCGCCGTCGGTCATCGACGACGTCTCGTCGACCGCCGCCACGAAGGCGGCGAACACGTTCGCACTCTCGATCGCGCGGTGCTTCGACCCCAGTGCGTCGAGCAGATCTCGGTACACCCGTCGCGCCGCTCGTCCCGCCCAATCGGGTGGCTCGAGCTCGTGTGGCAGCAGCGGATCCCGTCGGGCGAGCGTCTCGAACTCGATGCTCGCCGTGAACGCCGCCCTCGCCGCATCACCGAGCAGTCGCGGTGGGTCGCTCACGAGCGGCTCCCACATCGTCACGAAGTCTCGTGTGCCGACGCCGACCTCGTCGAGAGGCCAGAGTGACGCGGCGATCGACCGTGGGTCCGTCTCGCCGCCCACCCGCAGGCGGTCGGTCACCATGGTCGACACGTGTCGGCCGATGTCATGGAGCGTCGCCATCTCGCCGACCCACGGCTCCCACTCGCGAGGTGACACGTAGAGGCCGCCACCGAGCGGAGCGCCGAAGAGGTCGACCAGATGCGCCCGCAGCGCGTCGCGGCCTGCCCGCTCGGCCTCCGGAATCTCGAAGGCGACCAGGTGCCACCGCCCGTCCCACGCCTGAGCGGCGGAGTCGAGCCGGTACGCGAGCGCGGTCCAGCCGAGATCGGGCGCCCGCTCCTGCACGCCGGCCGGAGTGAGCTGCAGCGTGGACGAGCGACCGCGGCCGGACGACTCGACGAGGCCCGCCTCGACCAGTCGCCGAACCGTCAGCCGGATCGTCGTGTCGGTGAACCCGATCGACGCACCGAGTTCGTAGAGGGCCGCGCCGTCGAGGTGACCCTCGTGGTCGGCGAGGCCGAGAACGAACGCACGACTCGGCGGGGCGGCGTCGACCACGAACTCCACCCTACAAAACGTTCGAATCCGATACGATCGTTATCTCTATGAACGATTCTCCGATGTACCCGCTCGATCCGACGAAGGCGCTTCCCGCCGAGGCGTACCGCAGCGAGAGTGCGTTCGACCACGAAGTGCGGCGCATCTGGCGAGGCGGTTGGGTGTTCGTCGGCACCGTCGATCAGAT
>JBCDAK010000300.1:0-4523 GCA_039185545.1 Actinomycetota bacterium | reverse complement strand
CGCACGACCGGCGGAACGGGGAGCATCCTGCTCGCCAACCCCCACTTCCCATGGGAGGGCGAACTGCGGTTCCACGAGGTTCATCTCACGGTGCCCGGCGAGGTCGACATCTACGGCGCCCAGCTCATCGGGGTGCCCGGCATCGGGATCGGCTTCACCGACGGGGTCGCGTGGTCGCACACGGTCTCGGCCGGCACGCGGTTCACCGCGTATTCGCTCGACCTCGCACCCGACTCGCCCACCACCTACCTGGTCGACGAGCAGCCGGTGGCGATGACGTCGACCGAGCACACCGTCGAGATCCGCCGCGCCGACGACACGATCGAGGAGCAGACGCGCACGCTCTGGTCGAGCGAGTACGGACCGATCATCGACTTTCCCGGCGTCGGGTGGACCGACGAGACCGTGTTGACGTTCCGCGACGCCAACATCGACAACGACGAGTTCGTCGAGATGTACCTCGACCTGGTCGACGTGGCCGACCTCGACGACCTGATCGACACACACGCCCGCCACCAGGGCGTTCCGCTGTTCAACACCGTCGCCGCCGGAGCCGACGGCCGGGTGTGGTACGCCGACACCTCGGCGACCCCCAACCTCACCCCAGACGCCCAGCTGCTCTACCTCGCGAAGCTGCTCGACGGCGATCCGCTCACCAGCGCGGCGGAGTCGTTCGGCGTGGTCCTCCTCGACGGATCCGACTCGCGCTTCCGCTGGGCCGAGGCCGACGGCGCCCGTGATCCGGGGCTCGTGCCGTTCGCCGCCATGCCGATGACCGAGCGACTCGACCACGTCTTCAACGCCAACGACAGCTACTGGATCAACAACGCCACCGCACCGCTCGTCGGCGACTTCTCGATCCTCCACGGACGCGCCGAGGTCCCGCTGTCGCCGCGCAGCCGGCAGAACGCTCTCGTGCTCGCCGCGACCGACCGATTCGGCCTCACCGGCGACGACCGCACCTGGACCGCCGACGAGGTGCGCGCCGCGGCGTTCGACAATCTCGGCAACCTCGCGTGGGTCCTGGTGCCGCAGGTGGTCGACGCGTGCCGTGCCACGCCACTCGTCGAGGTCGGGGAACTCCTCGCCGCCGACGGTACGGTCGGCCTACCGGCCGAGGCCGTCGACCTCACCGCGGCGTGCGACGTGCTCGCCGGGTGGGACGGTCGCTACGACCTCGATCGCGCAGGCCCGCTTCTCTGGCGCGAGATCATCGAGCGCTTCGACGGCGCCGATCTGCGAGATCAGGGCGCCCTCTACGGCGACCCGTTCCTCGTCGACCAGCCCGCCACGACGCCGAACCGGCTGGCCGAGGACACCGAGCCGGTCCTTCAGGCGCTGGCCCGCGCGGTTCAGACCCTGCAGAAGGCGGGATTCGCGGTCGACGCCACACTCGGGTCCGCCCAGTTCACCGAGCGCGCCGGTGAGCGCATCCCGCTCCACGGCGGCACCAACGACGACGGCGTCACGAACATCGTTGCGTGGGGCGGCGGCAACTCATCACTCGAGCCGGGTGCACCGACCCGCGGTGACCAGGTGGCGCCGGGCAGCTCGCTCCGTGCCGACGGCCACCCGGTCAACTTCGGGACGAGCTTCGTCATGGTCGTCGACTACTCGTCGGGCGCGCCCGAGGCGAGCGCCATCCTGACCTACGGCAACTCCGATCTCCGCGACGAGACCACGGCGGCCCAGGCCGACCGCTTCAGTCAGAAGAACTGGCGCACCGTGAGGTTCACCGAGGCCGACATCACGGCCGACCGCAACCTCATCGAACGCGTCGTGATCGAGACCTGACGGCGCCGCCTCCGCTCACGCGAGACATCCGGAACATCCGGTGTCAGACACCGAGTGTCCGGTCGATCTCGTCAGGACTCGAAGTAGCCGAACACGTCGATCGTCAGATCGGTGGGTGACTCGCCCGCGACGTAGCTCACCGAGCCGGCGTTCATCGTGGTGATGTTGAAAGCGCCGCGCACCTGACCTGCGGCGCTCGCGTTCACACTCGAGGTGTCGGGCTGCGTCGGACCGGGATACGACGTGACGAAGCCGCGGCCGCCCGTGCGGACCATCGTGACGTTCTGTGCGACGGCACCCGCGCCGTCGAAGATCGCTTCCGGGTTGAGCATGGCGGGCACGCCGACGGTCAATCGATCGAGCGAGTCGCCGATCCGCGAATCGGCGTCACGAGCCGGAGTGATGAGGTGGAACAGGCCCTCGGTGGCCGCGGTGGCAGCCGAACCCGTGACGTGTCCGAGGAGGTCGACCACGACGTGGTCGACTCCTTCCAGGTACAGCTCGATCGAGCCATCGTCACCGATCTGAACGACGCCCATGTTGGCCCGCACGTCCTCGGGTCCGACGTTGACGCTCGACACGACGGGTCGCGCCGACCCCGTCGGATACGGGGTGACGAACCCGCCTGCTGCGCCCTCGTTGGTGATCGCCGTGATCACCACGACCACCGCCGTGGCTTCGTCGACGCCGGCGGGCACATCGCTTGCGTCGACGCCGACGACGGGCACCGTGACCCGCTGACCCGCGCCGTCGACGGCCCGGTCGTACGGACGGTCGATCGACGCAGGCTCCCGGGTGTCGATGAGTCGACTCGGGCTGTCGGCCGTGACGATCCGTCCCGCTGTCGCGGCACCTCCGGGGCCGGACACGAAGAAGCCGGCGACGTCGACCGTGAGGTGCGACGACGCCTGGGAGAAGAGCAGCATCTGGGGATCTCCACCCCCGCCGACCGCGTCGATCGCCGACTGCAACGGGATGATCGAGAGGTTGCCGACCGCCTCGCCGAGTCGTGCGTTGACGTTGGAGATGTTCGGCCGATGGGTCCGCTGGAGCCAGGCCGTGGCGAATCCGCTGTCGTCGAGGGGTCGCACGAGTGTCACGTTCGCGAGGACGGCGACCGCGTCGTCGGGGGCGTCGAGATCGATCAGACGCGTCTGACCACCGCGGATGCGCGTGCCGCCGTCGTCCTCGCGGGAGTCGAAGCGACGCTCGATCGTGTCGAGCGGTTGGAAGACCAACCGCCCGGTGTCCCCGATGGTCGGCGACGTGGGACCGGTGACCCTGGCGAGCTGTCCGCCCGTGCTCACGTAGTAGAGCGCCGGCTGGAGACCGCCGACCGAGAACGCCATGTCGACGATGCCGAACTTGCCGGTGAGGAACTCGTCGCCGTAGTCGACCGAACCGTCGGCGCGGCGCAGCCAGACCTGGCCCTCCCCGCCGTCGGCGAAGAGGTATCCGCCGTCGTACTCGGCGGGCCAGTGACCGTTCGGGATGAACGCCCCCGCCGTGATGAAGTCGCCGATCGAGTGGCTGTAGTCGGTGATCGGATCGGTGAGTCCGGCGGGCGGCCCGGCGCACGGCGGGTTGTCGCCACGCGGGCACTGGCCCTCGCGGAGGTTCCAGCCGTAGTCGGCGCCGAGCACTCCCTCGTTGACCTCTTCCCGAGTGTTCTGGCCGACGTCGTTGATGAAGAACCGGGTGTCTCCCGTGTTCGGATCGAACGCGAACCGGTACGGGTTCCGCAGGCCGGACGCGAAGATCTCCCGGCACGTGGTGGTGGGCGTCGACGACGTGTTCCCGCGAAGGCGGCAGTCGGCGGTGCCGCCGCCGCTGAACGGGTTGCCCGGAGCCGCGACCCCGGTGAACCGGTCGACGCGCAGGATCTTTCCGTTGAGCAGCGACAGATCGCGCGCTGCGTCGTTGGAGCCACCCGACCCCGAGTTGCCCCGCGGGTCGCTGCCGGCGTCGCCGACCGCGATGTAGAGGAAGCCGTCGTGACCGACCTCGAGGTCGCCGCCGTTGTGGTTGCCGTTGACCGCCGAGATGTTGTCGACGAGCACGACCTCGCTCCCGAGGTCGAGCGTGGTGTCGTTCATGGTGAATCGGCTGACCCGGTTGTGGCAGCCGCCAGGTTGTCCCGACACGACCGTGCGGTACACGTACACGGTGCCGCTCACCACGTAGTCGGGGTCGAGTGCGAGGCCGAGCAGTCCCTTCTCGAAGGTGCTGCAGATGTCGTTGAAGTCGGCCAACTGGCGCGTCGCGGCCGTGCCGTCCCGGTCGTCGACGAGCGTGACCCGTCCGTCTTGCGAGAGCACCACGACCCGTCCGTCGGGCAGGGCTTCGACGGTGGTCGGAACGCCGGGGATGTCGGCCACCACGGTGTCGACGAACCCGGCGGGAAGGGCGGCGACCGTGGGAGCTGGACCGACCCCGCTGGCGACGAGGAGCGAGGCGAGCATCGACACGGCGAGCAGTGCACGGCGCATCAGAGTCACGGTAGTGAGCTGCTCGATCACGCAGGGCGCGGGACGACGGGCGCCGGGCGGTCCGGATCCGACCCGGGCGAGAGCGGACGGTGTCCGGATCTGGCCCGGGCGAAAGCGGACAGTGTCCGGATCCGGCCAGGGCGGAAGCGGACAGTGTCCGGATCTGGCCCGGGCGAAAGCGGACACGTCGCGCACGCGCGCCGAGGGAAGCGCCAGCGACGAGGCGCAAGCGTCGCGAGG
>JBCDAK010000299.1:0-4554 GCA_039185545.1 Actinomycetota bacterium | reverse complement strand
GTCAGCGGGATCGTCGTCGCTGCGATCGGGGCGGGCCCGGTCGGGGGACTGCCTCGCCGTGGTGGCGATCTCGACGGTCGACGCAGCAGTGTCGGCCGTCGGCGCGGCAGCGTCTCCGCCGATCGCGGCGTCGTCGACCGCGGTGGCGGCCGAGTCGGCCGATCCGGTGTCGCCGGACGTGGCCGTCATCGAGTCGGGGAGCAGGGTCGAGGCGTCGGACGATCCGGCGCTGCACGCGGCGAGCACCAGCAGGACCGCGGCGAGGAACGCGGGGCGCGCGATGGAGGCGGATCCGCCGATCTCCGACACGGTGTCGGAGTGTACGGCGGCCGTGGGGCACGTCACCGGCACCTCGGCCGGCCCTCAGACGAGCAGATCGACCACGTAGGACGCCGTGCGGTGCAACTGCACCATGGCGACGACCACGACCGATCCCACGAGCACCATCGCCTCGACGTGTCGTCGCCGTGCGGGAGCGAAGGGTGGAGCGAGCAGCGCCTCGGCTCGCGCACCGGTCCCGGTGTCGCCGAATGCCAGGGCGGGTCGCGGGGCCGACGACGCCAGCGCGACCTTGGCGACGGTTCGGGCGGCGACGAGACGACTGATCCCGGTGCGTCGGATCGCCTCCTCGTCGGCCCATCTCTCGACGTGATGCTCGACCCCCCGGGAGACCGGAGCGATCGGTGGGATCACCGCTCGAGCGACGAGCGCGAGCAGCAGGTGGCGATCGTGGCGCTGGCGGACGTGGGCCTCCTCGTGGGCGAGGACCAGATCGAACTCGTCATCGGTCAGCGACGACCGCAGCCCGCTCGACACCACGACCGCGCCGCCCGGACCGGGGAGCGCGTAGGCGAAGAGGTCGTCGGAGTCGACCACGTAGAACCGGGACTGGCCCACCACCCGCATGCGCCGGTGCGCCGAGATCAGGCGGACGATGCGCGCGGTGGAGATCGAGGCCCATCCCAGGGCGGCGATGCCGATGATCGTGCCGGTTCGGTGATCGTGGGGCAGCAGGTGGCGACACCAGTCGAACGCGGGCACCTTCACGCCGATCCGTGCGAGGCCGCCGAGGCCCAACAGCCACAGCGTGGGAACTGCCGGGGCGACGACGGCGACGAGGAGTGCGGAACCGTGGCGGGTGGCGCTGGCCGGCCGCAGTGCGGCGAGTCGTGGTGAGATGGCGAGCGCGGCGATGACCAGGACCGCGAGCGGCGCGGCGAGGAGGCCGCTCACTCGGTCCTCCGGAGCAGGTCGGCGAGGTGTTCGGCTTCGTCGCGGTCGAGCGCACGCGCGAAGCCCGCCAGTGCCGACTCGCGGTCGAGCGCGGTGTCGAGGATCGAGCAGATGCGGCTCGCAGCGACGTCGGCCTCGGACCGAGCGGCGGTGTAGCGGAACGATCGACCGTCGCGACGACGCTCGGCCAGGTCCTTGTCGCAGAGGCGGCCGAGCACCGTGGCGATGCTCGTGTAGGCGAGATCGCTGTGCAGATGGTCGATGACCTCCGACGGTGAGACCGGGGCGTCGATCTCCCACAGAGCCCGCAGGACGTCCTGTTCGAGTTCGCCGTCGGGTCGCTTGGTCATGACCCGCCCGACGTTACTCGCCGGTTGCGGGGCCGTCGGGTGACGCGTCGACGTCGGCTGCACCGAACCGGGGTGGGCGGCGCTCGAGAAACGCGGAGATGCCCTCGCGGTACTCGGCCGTGCCCATCGCCTCGTCGAGCAGACGGATCGAGTCGTCGATCGACGCCTGCGGGTGATGGCGGAGGAGATCGTCGACGATCTGGCGTTTCGTGGTGGCCACGGCCTCGGGGCCCGTCGTGGTGGCGATCGTGGTCGCCCACCCGATCGCCCGGTCGACGGTGGCGCCGGCATCGGCGCAGACCTCGTTCCACAGCCCCCAGTCCGCCGTCTCGGCGCCGGTCACGGTGCGTCCGGAGAGCAGGAGATCGTTCGACCGTGCGACCCCGATCAGCCGCGGCAGGATCCACGACATGCCGTACTCGGCCGGCAGACCGAGTCGCGGGGCGGCGGTGGTGCACTTGGCGTCGGCGGCGACGAACCGCAGATCGCAGAAGAGGGCGAGGGCGAAACCGACGCCGGCACATCCGCCGTTGACGGCGGCGACGATGGGGAGTCGGTAGCCCAGCTGCCACGCGAAGTCGGCGTCGAGGCGATCGCCGCCGCCCGGCGACGGCTCGCCCGCCGGTCGATCGAGCTCGTAGCTGCCGGCCTCGGCGTGCGCCGACAGCGCGTCGCTGTCGCCGCCGACGCAGAAGTGACGGCCGGTCCCGGTCACGACGACGCACCGGACGTCGGAGCGGTGCTCGAGTTCGGCCATGACCGCGCGGTAGTCGGCTCGCATCCGAGCCGTCCAGGCGTTGTTGCGATGCGGTCGGTGGAGGAACACGGTGGCCACCCCGTCGGCGACAGCGGCACGGACCGTGCTCTCGGGCCCGGCTCCCTCGTCCGATGGCGAGGCGGATGGTCGGGGCGCGTCACTCATCCCCAGATCGCCTCGAGCACGGGTTCGGCGAGTTCGGGCCGGCAGACGATGAAGTCGGGCAGCCAGGGATCGCGGGCGTTGTAGACCAGCGGCGAGCCGTCGAGACGACTGGCGTGCAGCCCCGAGGCCAAGGCGACCGCAGCGGGCGCGGCCGAGTCCCACTGGAACATCCCGCCGTCGTGCACGTAGATGTCGGCTTCGCCCATGAGCAACGACATCGCCTTCGCACCCGCCGAACCGAGCCGGATCGCATCGCAGCCGAGCCCCTCGGCCACGAGGATCGCCGAGTACGGCGCGCGCGATCGCGACGTCACCAGGCGGGGACGCTCGCGACCGTTCGGCGGGATCGACGATGCCGGGTCGGTCGAGAAGACCGCGTTCATCGCGGGGAGGCTGACCGCACCGGCGCCGAAACGATCGACCGTCCACAGCGCCACGTGGACCGCCCAGTCGCTGCGGCCGTGCTCGCCGAACTCGCGGGTTCCGTCGAGGGGGTCGATGATCCAGACGCGGTCGGCGCCGAGCCGGCCGAGATCGTCGCGAGCCTCCTCGGACAGGATCGGATCGCCGGGGCGGTGTACGGCGAGCTCCTCTGCGATGTAGTCCTGAGCGACCGAGTCACCACGGTCACGCACCTCCCAGATCGAGGCGCCTTGATCGAAGAGTTCGGCTCGGAGATCCACGAGTCGGCGACCGGCCTCGATCGCGAGGCGGGTGGCGAGCTGAGCGTCCGACTCACCCACCGCGCTCGCCGTCGTCATGTTTTCATCATGCCAGCGGTCCGACGTGCCGATGAAAGACCATGGCTTCCGTCATCGGTGACCCGCGACTCCCCGAGCAGACGTCGATCGACCCGTCGACGCCTCCCGCCGCCGTGCCCCTGGTGGGGCCGTCTCCCGAACCGCTGCCCTCCTCGTCGCGCGGGAATCGCGACGAGCCCGAGCCCGAGCCCGAGAGCGTGCCGCGGTCGTTCCCCCGCACTCCCGCCGACGTCGGTCGCGGACTGCGCCCGGTGGCGCCCTCGGAGATCGTGAAGCGGACGCTGCGCTACGGTTCGCATCGCTCGCAGACCGGTCGTCTGCGCCGCCCGCGGTGGCCGGTCGCCGAGCGGTTGCCGGTCGTCGTGCTGGTCCACGGCGGGTCGTGGTCGTGGCCGTCCAACCGGCGGCTCGTGAGTTGGATCGGTCGCGACGTGGTCCGACGTGGCTGGTGTTCGTTCGAGATCGGCTATCGACGTCTCGGACGGTTCGGCGGGAGCGGCGGGTACCCCGCGAGCTTCGATGACGTGGTCGACGCCGTCCGTGTCCTCGCCGACGAGACCCCGATCGGCGTCGACCCGGAGCGGATCGTCGTCGTCGGCCACTCGGCCGGCGCCCACCTCGCGCTCGCCGTCGCCGGACGCCTGAGCGAGAGGGTGCTCGGTGTGGTCGGGGTCTCGACTCCGACCGACCTGCGTCGTGCGGTCGACGCCGGCTCGACCGGCGCAGCCCGACTCATCGACGGTGCCGACGGCGCGTGGGAGCGCGTGTCTCCGATGGAGATGTCCGCCCCGGGGTGCGAGCTCGCGCTCGTGCACTCCACGTCGGATGCCACGGTGCGCGCCGATCACTCGGTGCGGTACGCCGAGCGTCTGCGCGACCTGGGCGTGCCGGTCGATGTTCGTCTCGTGGGCCGCGAGGGGCATCGCTCCGGGCTCCGACCCTCGTCTGCGACGTGGACGGCGACCGCCGACATCGTCAGCGGGTGGATCGCCGGAGCGACCGGTCGATCGGCTCGACGACCCGCTCGCGACGTGTGACCCCGTGAGCGGATCCCGACGACGCCCGATCTGGCATGGCGGGATCGACGCCGTCGCGGGCGTGGACGAGCACGTCTCGGGTGGTCGACCGGGTGGTCGCGACGTCGTGAGCCGGTGGTTCCCGGGCATCCGCGCGTGGATCGCACTCGGGGCGCCGCTGGAGCGCCTCGGCCCGCTGTCGATCGCGCGGATCATCGCCGTGGTGTCGATGGCGACATGGCCTCTCGGAGCGGCACTCGGCGATCTCGACC
>JBCDAK010000298.1:0-4555 GCA_039185545.1 Actinomycetota bacterium | reverse complement strand
TGATCAGCGGCCGGTCCGCTCCCGGGTCGGCCCCACCGTGCGGATCGCCCGCCTGGCCGTACTCGCGGATCGCGTCGATCGTCGGGTACATCGGACAGACGACGTCGGACGCCGGGCGGCCGCCGTCGGTCGCAGCACTCGCGATCCACCCCGCGTGGAAGACCGCTCCCTCGTAGTGCAGCGGGCGGGTCGGGTCGATCTTCCGGATCGCGCCGGCCGCCGCGTCGTGGTTCTCGCCGTACCCCGACTCGTTGCCGAGCGACCACATCACGATCGACGGATGATTCCGGTCGCGTTCGACCATGCGGGTCGGCCGCTCGACCCACGCCGAGCGATACCGCGGGTCGTGACAGAGGCTCGTGTTGTAGGCGTGGCTCTCGATGTTGGCCTCGTCGACGACGTAGAGGCCGAGCTCGTCGGCGAGGTCGTACAGACGCGGGTCGTTCGGGTAGTGCGCGGTCCGCACGGCGTTGATGTTGTGCCGCTTCATCGCCAGGAGGTCATCGCGCATGTCGTCGACCGTCACCGCCTTGCCCCGGGTGGGGTGATGATCGTGACGATTGACGCCGAAGAACCAGATCGGCCGGCCGTTCACCAGGAATCGCCGGTCACGGATCTCGATCGAGCGGAACCCGACGATCTGCCGCTGCACGTCGACGACCGCGCCACCGGCGTCGAGGAGCTCGACGATGACCCGGTGGCGGGTCGGGACCTCGGCCGCCCCCGGCTCGACCGACGCGTTGTCGAACGAGGTGTCGGCCAGGGGGCCGTCGAAGTGGTACGGAATCCGTTGCTGGTGCGGGACGTCGACCGTGGTGGGACGAGCGACTCGACGCCCGCGCATCGTCTCGATGTGGGTCCGGACCGACCAGCCCGCCGGCGGCGTGTCGTGGCCGCCCACGGTCGTCCGGACCCGCAGGTGACCTGCGCCGGTCCGGGGGACGTAGCCGGCGTCGCAGTCGACCGAGGTGATGCGGGTGGCCGGCCGCGATTCGACGGCGACCCCGCGGTGCAGTCCCGCCATCCACCACTGGTCCTGGTCCTCGATGTAGCTGTGGGCGCTGAACTTCACGACGACGATCGCGAGGTCGTTGTCGCCGGTCCGAGCGAGGTCGGTGACGTCGTACTCACTCGGGAGTCGACTGTCGGTGCCGTACCCCACGAACTCGCCGTTGAGATACACCGCGTGCACGCTCTCGGCGCCCCCGACGTGCACGACCACGCGTCGACCGTTGCGGGTCCAGCCGGACGGCACCTTCAGCGATCGCCGGTAGACGCCGGTCGGAACACGCTGGGGGAGGGCCGGGGGCGGGCCGGGGAACGGCATCCGGATGTTGAGGTACTGCGGGAGGTCGGCCTCGCCGTCGTCGTCCACGACGTCCTGGAGCGTCCAGTTTCCGGGCACGGCGATGGACGTCCAGCCCGGGTCGTCGGACGGAACGGCGGCGGTGACCGCCGAGGCGGGCACCCGATCGGGGTGGGCGAACAGTCGGAAGCGCCAGCGGCCACCGAGATCGCGCCTCCACCTGCTCGCGCGGACGCCCGTCGGTTCACTCGCCCGCGCGTCGTCGGCGTCGTCGAAGCCGACGCCCACATTCCCCATCGGCAACCGATGCAGCGCCGTGACCTCCGGATCCTCCCAGAGCCGACCCTCACCCACGACCGGAATCATCGACGCATCCTGTCATCGTCGATCGAGACCGTCCCATCTGGTGTCGGACAGGACCCGGGACGCCGGGCCACGTGGTCTCGCCGGGTCAGGCGCCGTCGTGGACCCAGACCGGAGTGTCGAGCGGCATGAGGCCGATGTCCCAGATCCAGTCCATGGCCGGGACGCTCACCCGAACGCAGCCGTGCGATGCCGGGTAGTTCGGGATGCTGTTCGACCCGTGCACGGCGACGCCGCCGATGAAGTACTTCGGTCGGTAGATCTCGCCGAGGTCGCCTTCCCACCAGCCCTCGGGTCGTTCCCGGTCGACCTCGTGCAGCCCGCTCGGCGTGATCGACCATCCGGTGATGATCTCGCCGGGGGTGTTCTGGTCGGGTTCGGTGTACTGCTCGCCGTTGCCGGTGGACGCGTTGAGGATCCACTCGGTGCGGCCGTCGACCACGAAGTAGAGCAGCTGCTTGCCCTTGTCGACCTCGACGAGGGTGCCGGAGTCGGCCCGGGCGTGAGGACGAACGGTCTCGGTGGTGAGGGCCGCCGCGGTCTGCTCGTCGACCCGGCCGTCGGGGTCGGGGAACCCCATGTACTTCTGAAAGGCCATCACGGCCTGTCGCGTGGTGAGTCCGAAGTCGCCGTCGGTCGACTGCACCCAGAAGCCGAGCTCGAGCAGCCGCTCCTGCACCCGCGCCGCGTCGCCGCCGCTCGACGATCCGATCGCAGCGAACGGCTCGGCGACCGCATCGACCCCGGGCAGGGTGGTGGTGGTCGTCGTCGTGGTCGTCGTGGTGGTGGTCGTGCTCGTCGTCGTCGTGGTGGTGGACGTCGTGGTCGTGGTCGTCGTGGTAGCCGGCCGTGTGGTCGGCGGAGCCGTGGTGGTGGCGGTGCTCGCGGCCGCTGCGGCACCTTCGGCGCCACCACCGTCGGCGTTCCCTCCGGTGATCGCCGAGGAGCAGCCAACCAGCACCGCGAGGCCGAACACGACGGCGCAGCCGATGGTGGCCTGGCGCCGATCGTCCCCTCCCACGTCGGGCGACACTACCGACGTCGCCCCAGCGTGTGCGGGATCTCGACCGGTTTCGGACCGATTGTCCGCGAGTCGTCATGAAGTGGCGAGCCCGACACGTCGGTGGGCCCGCGGCCGGTCGTCACCCCTCCAGCTCGACCACCCAGGGCGTTCGCGCGAGGCCGTCGAGGTCGAACGAGTGGACGAGGTCGACGAGCCGCACGACCGCCGGCCCGGGTCGGACCGCGTCACCCAGCGACTCGACGATCGCGGCCACGACGTCGTCGACGTACCGATCGCCGTCATCGACGAGCTGGCGCAGACTGATGGCCCCGTGGCGCTTGGCCAGCCGCTCCCCGTCCGGGCCGACGGCCAGGGGAACGTGGGCGTACTCCGGTGTCGGCAGGCCGAGGAGGCGCTGGAGGTGAACCTGGCGTGGTGTCGACGACAACAGATCGTCGCCGCGGACGACCTGGGTGACCCCCTGAGCAGCGTCGTCGATCACGACGGCGAGGTTGTAGGCGGGGACTCCGTCGTTGCGGCGGAGGACGACGTCGTCGAGGCCGCCGGTGGTCGTTCCCGCGACGAGATCGTGAACCGTCACCGAGGTGGCCGACGGATCGTCCGTGCTGCCGTCGGGGGACCGGAGGCGGAGTGCAGGTCGACGTCCGTCGTCGAGGTGGCGGCGTCGGTCGGCCGCCGTCAACTCCCGGCACGTTCCTGGATACGCACCGGGCGGCAGGTGGGGAGCGCTCGGTGCGGCCTCGATCTCGGCGCGGATCTCCTTGCGCGTGCAGAAGCACTCGAACACGAGGCCCCGGCGGGCGAGGTCGTCGATCGCGGCGTCGTAGAGATCGAAGCGTTCGCTCTGCCGGACGACGTCGCCGTCGTGGTCGACGCCGATGGCCGCGAGGTCGCGGAGCTGACGCGCCTCGTGCTCGGCCGACGAAGTGACCCGGTCGAGGTCCTCCATGCGTACGAGGAACTCGCGACCGGTCGATCGAGCCAGCAGCCAGGCGATGGCGGCGGTGCGGAGGTTGCCGAGGTGCAGATCACCGGTCGGTGATGGCGCGAACCGTCCGGCCATGTGAGCATTCTCGCCGGTGGCGCGAGCAGGTCCCGAACGACACGGTCGTCGTCGACGACCCCGGACCACCGGCCCCGAGCCGCCCCGCCGTGTCGATGGACCGGTGCTCGATCGGCGCGGTCGGATGGAGGTCATCCTCGAGCGTGACGGACCGACGTGTGTGTGGTGCGGACGCCACTTCGACCGGCTCGTCGTACCGACGACCGAACACGTCGTACCGCGGATCAAGGGCGGGCCGTCGTGGCTCGAGAACGAGGTGGCGGCCTGCGGGCGGTGCAATTCCGAGCGGGGGAACCGCACACCGGCGGAGTTCGCCGACGAGTCCGACGGGCTGGCGCGTCATCCCGATCGTGAGCGGTTGGTCTGTGTGATGCGATCGCTCGAGGAGCGGATCGCCCGCGTCGGAGGTCAGCGCCGAGCTCGCCCCTACGTGCGTTCGCAGCTCCGTCGACTCGATCGCGCGTGATGGGCTCACGCGACGCGGGCGCCGGTGACGGCGGGGGACCATCCCGTACGCTCGCGCTCGATGAAGTGTCCGTCGTGCGAGGCAGAGGTCGCTGAGGGCCAGAAGTTCTGCCACGAATGCGGCGCGTCGCTGCGCGGTGTGACCGACCCGACCGAACCACTCGACGTGCTCGCCCATCACGCGGCCGAGCCGGTCGACGACGTCGGCGACCTGGATCACGTCGCCGAGGCGGACGGAGATCAGGAACTCGACGCCACCGGCCTGCCCGCGAGTTGGGCGTCGGCGACCGGCGATGACCCAGCGTCCGACGACCCGGTCGCCGGGGTGCGCGAC
>JBCDAK010000297.1:0-4586 GCA_039185545.1 Actinomycetota bacterium | reverse complement strand
CGCGACCACGAAGAAGTTGGGCGCCGACGGGGCCGAGAAGATCAGCGACGCGATCACGGTGTGCGCGACCGACGGTCTCGAGTACGAGCGAACCCGCAGCGACATGAGCAAGTCGAAAGACCGCCCGAGCGCCGTCCACGGCCGCACCGGCGAGCCGTGCCCACGCAGCGACGAGTGCGGCGACGAGACCATCCGCGCTGTCGAGTACTCGGGGTACACGGTGAACTACTGCCCGGCCTGTCAGACCGGCGGCAAGATCCTCGCCGACAACACGACGAGCAAGTTCCTCAAGTAGCTCGCTCGACGCCGGCAGCCGACTCGTCCACGACACGGCTCGCGTAGGGTTCGGTCATGCCGATCCATCTCCGCGCCGAACCGGGCGACTACGCCCCCGCCGTCCTCTGCCCGGGTGATCCCCGGCGGGCGGCGTACATCGCCGAGACGTTCTTCGACCCGGGGTATCGGGAGGTGAACGTCGAGCGGGGGATGCTGGGCTACACCGGCACCTTCGAGGGCACGCCGATCAGCGTGCAGACGACGGGCATGGGCTGTCCCTCGGCCGGCATCGTCTTCGAAGAACTCGCGATGCTGGGGGCCGAGCGACTCATCCGGGTCGGCACGTGCGGCGGCATCGGCGACGGGATGTCGATGGGCGACACGGTCATCGCGTTGTCCGCCGCGTCGGAGGATCCGACGGCCAAGTTGTACGCGCAGTGGCATGCCATCGCCCCGACGGCCACGTTCTCGCTCGTCGAGCGAGCGGTGTCGCTGACGCGCGGCGGGACGATGGGGACCGCTCACGTGGGTCCCATCGCGAGCTCCGGGCTCTTCTACGAGACCGACGACACGCTGTTCCCCCGCATGAAGGCGGTCGGCGTCCTCGCTGTCGAGATGGAGGCCGCCATGATGTACACCGTCGCCGCGATGAAAGGCATGGAAGCGCTCGCGATGATGACCGTCAGCGACGTGATCGGCGCCGAGGGCGACAGCGTCCGGATCAGCGACGAAGAGCTGAAAGCCGGCGTCGACCAGATGATGCGGATCGGCTGCCAGGTCGCCGTGAGCTGACATCACGCCTGGGGTCAGACCCAGAACGTGACATCACGCCTGGGGTCAGACCCCAGGCGTGACACCGATCAGATCAGGCCGAGTTCGGCGACGGCGTCGCGTTCACTCGCGAGTTCGTCGGCCGACGCATCGATCTTCGACCGACTGAACTCGTCGATGTCGAGACCCTGGACGATCTCGTAGGCGCCGTCCTTGCAGACGCAGGGGAACGAAGAGATGATCCCCTCGGGCACGCCGTAGCTGCCGTCGGACGGAATGGCCATCGACACCCAGTCGCCGTCGGGGGTTCCCATCGTCCAGTCGCGGATGTGGTCGACCGCCGCCGACGCTGCCGATGCGGCCGAGGACGCCCCGCGAGCATCGATGATCGCGGCTCCGCGCTTGGCCACGGTGGGGATGTACGTGTCGGCGTACCAGTCGTGGTCGGCGACCTGGTCGTAGGCGCTCGATCCGTTGACCTCGCAGTGGAAGAGGTCGGGGTACTGGGTCGTCGAGTGGTTGCCCCAGATCGTCATCTTGGCGATGTCGTTCACGCTCACGCCGAGACGCTGGGCGAGCTGCGTCTTGGCCCGGTTGTGGTCGAGACGCGTCATGGCGGTGAAGCGTCCGGGATCGAGGTCGGCGGCGTTGCGTTGGGCGATGAGCGCATTGGTGTTGGCCGGGTTGCCGACGACGAGGATCTTCACGTCCTTCTTCGCCGAGCGGCTGAGCGCTTCACCCTGCGGCTTGAAGATGCCGCCGTTGGCCGAGAGCAGGTCGGCGCGCTCCATGCCGGCCTTGCGCGGCATGGCGCCGACGAGGAGGGCGACGTCGGCGTCACCGAAGGCGGTGTCGGCGTCGTCGGTGCAGAC
Source organism: Actinomycetota bacterium (assembly GCA_039185545.1). Taxonomy (GTDB): domain Bacteria; phylum Actinomycetota; class Acidimicrobiia; order Acidimicrobiales; family Ilumatobacteraceae; genus Ilumatobacter_A. The sequence continues at coordinate 2,667 of JBCDAK010000297.1, read as the reverse complement.
GATCTCGGTGAGCAGCGGGAACGCACCGTCGTCGAGCTCCATTTTCACGCCCTCGAGTGCTCCGAGCGCCGGTGTGATCTCGAGGAGTTGGAGGGCGATCGGGGTGTCGGGGCCCAGCATCGAGCCCGACGCGATCCGGAACAGGAGGCTGTAGCCGATCTGGCCGGCGGCCCCGGTGACGGCAACACGAACAGGGGAGATCGTCATGCGAGCGAGGCTAGGTCATCGCGATTCCCCGCCCAATCCGGACGGGCGTCGGGGGCGATCGGACTGCTCGGGACCTGGGCGAAGGCGGACACTGTCCGGATCTGGCCCGGGCAGAAGCGGACACCAACCTGACGGCCGGGTACAACTAGAAGGCGATGATGCGGCGGAGGACGTCGACGTAATAGTCCTGGCCTCGCTGGTTGAGGTGGATCGCGTCGGAGTAGAAGCAGTCGCCCGGGCAGCGCGGTCCGATCTGTTCCCAGTCGACGACCGTGACGTTGCGACGAGTTCCGGCGAGTTCGCGCAGCTTCTCGTTGTTGCCGGCGATCCATCCTCGATCGGCTCGACCGGTGACGAAGACGACGATCGGAACGTCCCACAGCAACTCGATCATCCGATCGAGCGAGGCCTGCGGGAACGACCCGTTCGTGCCGAGGTGCACGACGACGACGGAGCCGAGCGCACCGCTCTGGCGGATGATCTCGAGGTCGGGCAGGAACGCCGTGAACTGGCGGCTGACCACGGCGTCGACAACGACGCCGCGCTCGGCGAGCTCGTCGGCCGCCCCGAGCATGACCGAGTCGCCGAGGGCGATGATGGTGGGCGCCCCCTCGTTGAGCGGTGCCGGGATCACCATCGGTCCGTCGATCGCGTCGAGGTCGGTCACGAGACCGAGCGAACGGGCGTCGACGGCGTCGCCCGGGTCGGGCAGCGGCTCGACCGGCGGCGGAACCGTGCTGGCGGGCACCACCGGCGCGGTCGCGGCGGGCGCGTCATCTCCGGTCGCACCCGCGTCGGCCTCGGCCCCGTCGATCGGCGGGTCGTCGGGCTGGTCTGTGTCGACCGGGGTGAGCAGGTCGCCGGGCTCTGCAGCCTCGTCGTCGAGATCGGGGACCGCGTCGTCGACATCGCCGGACTCGATGTCGCTCGACTCACCGGCGCCGTTGGCCGACGCCTCGTCGAGATCGGCGGACGTCGGGTCCAGGGGGTCGCCGATCGGGATGGTCACCCGGGCACTCGGCACTCCCCCGGCTCCGCCTCCCGCCAGATCGACCGTGGCGGACTCGGCCTCGTCGAACGACTCGACGATCTCGTTCTGGCGGACGTCGGCGGTGACGAGCGCGGCCCCCGCGAACACCGTGACCCCCAGGAAGGCCGCGCCACCCGCCACGATGGTGCGTCGCCTCGCAGGGTTGCGTCGCGACCGGAACTCCTCCCGAAGACGAGTCAGACCGCCCTGACGGATCGGCACCTCGACGAGCCGATACGAGAGTTCGGTGATGATCGCCGTGAGGACCATGGCGACGAGGAACTCGTGGACCGCCAGCTTGTTGCCGGCGAGGCCGCGGATCGCCTGGTAGATCGGCCAGTGGTAGAGGTACAGCCCGTACGAGCGGGTGCCGATCCACAGCAGCACCGGTCGGCTGAGTGCTCGGTCGACACGGGCGCGAGGGTGCGTCACCGCGGCGATGATCACGATGGTCAGCGCCGAGCACACGAAGAGGCCGCCCCGGAACAGGCGACCGTCGGCCGCTCCGTCGGGACCGACGAGGTGGATGTTCCACACCATCCACGCGAATCCGAGCAGCGCCACGATCGCGAAGACGTCGAACAGGCGACCTCGTCGTCCGAGCGGACCGCGGTCGATCGCGAATGGGCGCCACACCATGGCGAACGCTGCGCCGAGCAGGATCCCGGACGCCCGCGAGAAGGTGCCGATGTAGAGGAAGTCGAGCTTCGAGATCGGCCGATCGCCGATCCACCAGTACGCCTCGGGCGTCTGCTCGGGCTCGCCGATGACACCCGGGTGATAGAGCAGCGCCGTGACGATGGCGATCCCGACGGCGGCGATGAAGAGCCAGCGGCTCACATCGGCGATGCGACGGGTTCCGCGCCGTCCGAGGAGAAGGACCATCACCAGCGGCCAGACGACGTAGAACTGCTCCTCGACAGCGAGCGACCACAGGTGGCGGAGCGGCGCGAAGTCGAACGCCGCGGTGTACCCCAGGCCGACCCACAGCTGGTACCAGTTCGAGACGTACGTGAGGCCTGCGATGACGTCGCCGCGGAGCGCTCCGACCGCGTCGGGTTCGAAGAGGACGGTGTAGATCGTGACGAGTGCGAGCAGCACGAACACCGCGGGCAGCAGGCGTCGGGCTCGTCGGCGCCAGAAGTCGACGAGCGACACCCGGTAGGTGCGCTCCCGCTCGGCGATGATCAGCAGGGTGATCAGGTAGCCCGAGATGACGAAGAACATCTCGACCCCGAGGAACCCACCGGGGAGCCACGACGGGTTGGCGTGGTAGATCATCACGGCCACCACGGCGATGGCACGCATCCCGTCGAGCCCTGGCATGTAGGGGACCCGGCTGATGTTGTCGCGATCGCCGAGACCCGGTGCCGATGCGCCGGCGGACGGAGCGGCCGACTGCTCGGCGGGCGCGACGGTGGACGACATGG
>JBCDAK010000296.1:0-4620 GCA_039185545.1 Actinomycetota bacterium | reverse complement strand
TACCAGAGCCGCTCGGTGCTGTCGCCGACCATCGGCGGAGCGCTCCAACGACAGTTCCCCGGCGTCGACGCCGAGGTCGGCGACCGCCTCGGACCCGTCGTCGACGACGAGGGTGACGTCACCGAGCCCGTCGACGGAGACCCACCGCCGATCGACGACGGCGAGACGCGGGAACTGCCCGAGAACGCCGAAGCGATCCTCGTCGAGATCGACGTGGTGTTGGCCGAGGCAGACGCGGCGCTGGCCAGCGGTGACCTGGGCACCTACCAGGACAAGGTCGACGAGGCCGCCGAGCTGCTCGATCTGGCGATCGACACCCTCGGACTCCTCCCCGAGGAGGTCACCACGTCGTCCGACGACACGACCGAGTCGGCCGACGCCGAGACCACCGACGCGGACTCGTCCGACGACGAGTCGAGCGACGACGAGACGGCCGACGACGATCCCGTCGAGACGGTCCCCGCCGACAACTGATGTTCCGTCGAGCCCGGGGCTCGACGGAACGATCGGACCCCGAACCGGCGGCCGAGGTGAGCGGCCCTATCGGCGTCGGAGTCGCTCGGCGAGTTCGGCCAGGTCGGAGCGGAACTGGATCTCGTACCGCGTCTGCTCGGCGGCGAGTCGGGTCTGACCGTCGACGATCTCGGCGAGACGCTCCTCGACCAGATCGTTGATGGCCTGTGACGTGTCGGCGTCGATGTCGACGGTGCCGTTGGCGGCCGCTTCGGCCGCGGCATGGCGATGGAGTTCGTCGAGATCGCGGCTGAGTTCGGTGAGCTGATTCGTCAACTCGACCGAGACCTGGTTGACCCGCGAGTCGAGTGCGCCCATCCGCTCGGCGATCTTCGACACCTCCGACCGCAGCTGCTCGGTCTCGGCGGCCGCGGCCGCCGCGTCGTCGGGGTTCGGTCCGCCGGGCGGGAGATCGTCAACACGCCGCGCGGTCTCGGCGGCCACGAGCACGACGTCTTCGAACTGTCTCGTCTGTGCGCCGAACGCCTCACCCAACTGCTGCAGGCGGGTCTCGGTGACCTCGTTGCGGTCGTTCAGCGACTCGAACGCCTGGCGCAGCTCGGCTGCGAGTCCGTCGACCCCGGCGACACGGCCGTCGAACGACGAGATCCGCCCGTCGACCGCCGAGACCCGACCGTCGACCGTGGAGATCTTGCCGTCGACCTGATCGAGCCGCCCGTCGAGCCCCTCGACGGTCGAGGCCATGTTCCCCAGCGAGTTGACCATCCGCTGGGAGGCCGCACCGACGTGGTCGACCTGGGCGGCGAGACGTGAGCGCTCGGCTTCGGACTGCTCCAGCTGGCCCTTGAGCGTGGCCAGCTCTGCGGTGAGCGATCGGATGCGCTCATCTCGCTCCTTGCCTCGTCCGAACAGTCCCATCTCCGGATCCGAGAGTACCGCACGGGCCGCAACAGCCGGGTTGGCTACGTTGACGCCTCATGAGCGGCCACGACACCCCGAAGAAGATCCTCCTCGACGAATCCGAGATGCCGACGCAGTGGTACAACGTCGTCGCCGACCTTCCCGAGCCGCCGCCTCCGGCACTCCATCCGGGCACCCACGAGCCCGCCGGGCCGGACGACTTCGCGCCGCTGTTCCCGACGGAACTGATCATGCAGGAGGTCACCCAGGAGCGCTACGTCGACATCCCCGGGGGCGTGCTCGACGTGTACAACCTCTGGCGACCGAGCCCGCTGTTCCGGGCGAAGCGGCTCGAGGAAGCGCTCGACACCCCCGCGCGCATCTATTACAAGTACGAAGGCGTCAGCCCGGCGGGGTCGCACAAGCCCAACACCTCGGTGCCCCAGGCGTACTACAACCACCAGGAGGGCATCACCCGGCTGACCACCGAGACCGGTGCCGGCCAGTGGGGCTCGGCGCTCGCGTTCGCCACCGCCCAGTACGGGATGGAGTGCGAGGTGTGGCAGGTCGGCGCGTCGTATCGCCAGAAGCCGTACCGCCGCACGATGATGGAGACCTGGGGCGCCACGGTGCACTCGTCGCCGTCGATGGAGACCGAGTTCGGCAAGCAGCTCCTCGAGCAGGATCCCGACCACCCCGGTTCGCTCGGTATCGCCATCTCCGAAGCGGTGGCGGCCTGTGTCGCCGACCCGAACGCTCGCTATGCGCTGGGCTCGGTGCTCAACCACGTGCTGATGCACCAGACGATCATCGGCGAGGAGGCGCTGCTGCAGCTGGCGAAGGTCGACGAGGTGCCCGACATCCTCGTGGGCTGCACCGGCGGCGGATCCAACTTCGCGGGACTCTCGTTCCCGTTCCTGCGCGAGAAGCTCGCCGGGAAGATGGACCCCATCATCCGGTGCGTCGAGCCGGCGGCGTGCCCGACCCTCACCAAGGGTGAGTACCGCTACGACTTCGGCGACACGGCGGGGATGACCCCGCTGATGAAGATGCACACGCTGGGTCACACCTTCATCCCCGAGCCGATCCATGCGGGCGGGCTCCGGTACCACGGCATGGCGCCGCTCGTGTCCCACGTGTACGAGCTGGGTCTGGTCGAGGCGATCTCGATCCCGCAGCGTGAGTGCTTCGCCGGTGCGATCGAGTTCGCCAAGACCGAAGGCATCGTGCCGGCGCCCGAGCCGACCCACGCCATCGCCGCCGCCGTACGAGAGGCGCTCGCGTGCAAGGAGTCGGGCGAGGAGAAGGTCATCCTCACCGCTCTCTGCGGTCACGGGCATCTCGACCTCGCCAGCTACGAGAAGTACCTCTCGGGCGAGATGGTCGACTACGACCTCCCCGACTCGGCGATCGCCGAGGCCATGGAGAGCGTGCCGGTGCTCGCCGGCTCGTGACGGCGGGTCGCCGACTCTCGTCCATGATCGTGCTCCCATGAACGTCTCCGACGCCGTCCACCGCCGCGCGTCGGTCCGCGCGTTCCTGCCCGATGCGGTCCCCGACGACACGATCCGCCGGCTGCTCGAGTCGGCGGCTCGTGCGCCGTCGGGCGGAAACGTCCAGCCGTGGCGGATCTACGTCGTCAACGGCGAGGCGATGGAGCGGTTCCGTGCCGTCGTGGCCGAGGGAGGGGCCGGCGAGGCCGAGTACCCGATCTACCCCGACAAGTTGTGGGAGCCGTACCGCACCAACCGATTCGAGCTCGGTGAGCTGATGTACCAGACGATGGGGATCGAGCGCGATGACAAGGCCGGTCGCTTCGCTCACCTGGCTCGCAACTTCGACTTCTTCGGGGCGCCGGCCGGACTGTTCTGCTTCATCGACCGAGGGATGGGGTCGGCGCAGTGGTCCGACCTCGGCATGTTCCTCCAGACGTTCATGCTCCTGGCCCAGGAGGCGGGGATCGACACCTGTCCCCAGGAGGCGTGGGCCCCGTGGCACGAGGTGGTGCAGGAGTTCGTCGGAGCACCCGACGAGGAGATGCTGTTCTGCGGCATGGCGATCGGTCACGCCGATCCCGACGCACCGGTGAACACACTCGAGAGCCCACGGATGCCGCTCGACCAGTGGGCTCGCTGGGTGTGAGCGGCTGAATTCGACGTCGGCGCGCGCTCCGGCGTGAGAGCGTGTGGGGATGCCGACGTTTCGGGTCGCCACGTTCAACCTCGAGAACTTCGACGAGACCGAGGCGGGTGAACGCCCGTCGCTCGACGAGCGCATCGCCCTGATGCGGCCCCAGATCGAGCGGTTGCGTGCCGACGTCGTGTGCTTCCAGGAGATCAACGGCCAGGAACGTCCGGACGAGCCGCGCGATCTGCATGCGCTCCGGGCGCTGCTCGCCGAGACCGACCTCGAGGGCGCGAGCTTGACCTCGACCCGCACGCAGACCGGCCAGGTGTACGACCAGCGCAACCTGGTGGTGGCGAGCAACTTCCCGGTGGTCAGCTCGACCCAGATCCGCAACGACCTCGTCCCACCTCCGGAGTATCGCCGTCTCACGGCCGACCCACCCGACGACGGTGCTCGCGAGATCGGCGTCGAGCGACCGATCCAGCACGTCGTGCTCGACATCGGCGAGGACGTGATGCAGACCCGGCTCCTCCACGTGATCAACGTGCACCTGAAATCGAAGCGGCCGACGAACATCCCGGGACAGAAGGTCGACAATTTCACGTGGCGGACGGCGAGCGGGTGGGCCGAGGGATTCTTCCTCTCGTCACTGAAGCGGATGAGCCAGGCCCTCGAGGTGCGCTGGCTCGTCGATCAGATCCTCGACGACGATCCCGATGCTCAGATCATCGTGGCCGGCGACTTCAACGCCGAGCCGAACGAGGTGCCGGTGCTGGCGATCCGCGGCGATGTCGAGTCGACCGGCAACGGTGACCTCGCTCGGCGCGTGCTGGTACCGATCGAGCAGACGATTCCCGAGCCGTCACGATTCACGCTGCTGTTCCAGGGGCGGGGCGAGATGATCGATCACATGCTCGTGACCCGCAACCTGCTGGCGGGCTACCGCGGGTCGGAGATCCACAACGAGATCCTCCACGACGAGTCGCTCGCCTTCGCCGGCGACGCGAAGTTCCCCGAGTCGGATCACGCTCCCGTCGTCGCCGAGTTCGAACGCCCCTGAGCCCACACGCCCACCCGAGTGTTCAGACGCGGCGCAGGGGGGAGTGGGGGCCGGGTGGG